>CAWVWU010000260.1:0-4477 GCA_963933925.1 uncultured Puniceicoccaceae bacterium | reverse complement strand
TCCTTGTTGATCTTCGCCTTGATATTACGATCCGCTGAACACGAAACTCCTAAACCTACTGGGCAACTCGCCCCGTGACGCGGCATGCGGATGATCCGTACGTCGAGTGCGAAATACTTGCCTCCGAACTGAGCCCCGATCCCACACTCCTTCGCACGCTGCAGGATCGTTTCCTCCAACTCGATATCGCGGAATACACGGCCCCCATTGCTGCCAGTCGTAGGCAAATTATCCAAATACTTCGTCGACGCCAACTTGACCGTCTTCAAACACGCCTCCGCAGAAGTCCCACCAATAACGAAACACAAGTGATACGGAGGACAAGCCGCCGTACCGAGGCTCATCATCTTCTCGATCAAAAACGCTTCCAGCTTTTCTGGATTCAGCAACGCCTTCGTTTCTTGGTAAAGGTACGTCTTATTAGCCGATCCGCCCCCCTTGGTCACATAAAGAAATTTGTACTCACTCCCCTGCGTCGCATAAAGATCGATCTGAGCCGGTAGATTAGTTCCCGTGTTCTTCTCCTCATACATCGTGATTGGAGCCGTCTGCGAATAGCGCAAATTCTCCTTAGCGTAGGTGTTAAAGATCCCCTCGGAGATGAATTTCGCATCGTCGCTAGCCGTCCAAACATTCTGCCCCTTCTTACCCATCACAATCGCCGTGCCCGTATCCTGACAAAACGGAAGAACGCCCTGAGCCGCCACTTCCGCATTGCGAAGCAAGGTCATCGCCACGTGCCTATCATTCTCAGACGCCTCCGGGTCATCCAAGATCGCCGCCACCTGCTTCAAGTGAGCCGGGCGCAACATAAACGAAACATCGCGAATCGCCGCCTGGGTCAAATGGGTCAAACCTTCCGGCTCCACCTTCAAAATTTCTTGGCCATCGAGCTGAGTCGTGGAAACAAACTCGTCAGTAACGAGGCGATATTCAGTATCGTCTTTTCCTAGTTGAAAGAGCTCTTCGTATTCGAATGTGCGAGTGGTCATGATAAGCGTAGGTTATCACCCCGATTCAAAAAATTGCAAATGCAATGACCCCAAAACCATCCACCTATTTAAAATATCGATAAGCCCCATTCATTCCCCTAATCGCCAGCCGCAAAGCGAATTGAACATTGGAGATTTAAAATCACGGATCCCCCGCACATGTACGCGAAGTTTGCAGAACGCAGGAGGATCACCCAAAAAACTGAACCGATCGCTCCGCTCAAGATCTCAAAAAGTGAATATCTGCACCCTTTGATTACCGCCCCGAAGATCTTGTCCTCTCTTCTGAGGCGAAGAGAGCTCTGTCCAAGGACAACCCAAACTCTTCGTGTCTCTCAGTGTCCTTTAGTTTATCCCGCGCCTGTGGTGATGGGCAAAAAATCCCATAACCAAAATCGCAATATAATCCTCACCCGACAAACTCCGCCACCTTTTCAATCACCCCACCAAACGCACCATTTGTCAGAAAGATCACAATCGTCTCCGCTCCATCGGCCCGATCAACCTGCTCCTTCAACAACTCGAACACCTCATCGTTGCTCGCACACGCAGTCGCCGCAGTACTTCTCTGTTCCAAGAGTCTAGCCATTGATTCCGTATCCACGATCTCGACATCTACGACCGTACTCTGCTTCGCCGGCCCAACAACCACTTCGTCAGCCTGCGACAAAGCATCCACCATGCGCTCCTTCATGATCTCCAAGCGTGACGTGTTACTCCGAGGTTCAAATGCCGCCACAATCCGTGCCTGAGGACTACGACTCCGCAAAGCCAGCAACATCTCTTTTATCGCAGTCGGATGATGCGCGAAATCCTCAATCACGGTAACCCCGCGATTCTCAGCTCTCACCTGTTGCCGACGTTTCACTCCGCGAAACGAGCCCAACCCCTTTAACTCGATCCCTTCAGGACTACCGCCTTCACTCAAAATCAAAGCACTCGCCAAACACGCCATCGCCGCATTCCGAGCATTAAACAATCCTGTCATCTTCCAAGACACCGATTGCCACAACTGGCCTTGCCAAACGAGCTCAAAACTCGACCCTTCTGGGTGCGTTCTAAAATTTAGAATACGCAAGTCACAGCCTTCGCCCTGCCCAACCGTATACACCTTCGCCCAACTAATCGGCAACAAAGACATCACATTCTCGTCATCTCCGTTCGCGAGCACAAAACCATTGCCTGGCACGATTCGAAGCAAATGCGAAAACGTCCGCTTAACATCCGCTAAATCTCTAAAAATATCCGCGTGGTCGAACTCGAGATTGTTCACGATCACGACATGCGGCAGATAATGAATAAACTTACTCCGCTTATCGAAAAACGCGCTGTCGTACTCATCGCCCTCGATCACAAACGGTGACGCGTCCTTCCCATTAGACCATCCCTTTTCTGGATCCAAAGGTGCCCCGCCAATCATATATCCGGGTTCAGCACCTGCTTGCTCCAGCAAGAACGCTGTAATCGCCGTCGTGGTCGTCTTCCCATGCGTTCCGCTCACCACCACGTTTTTTCGGCCACTAAGCGCGAAACGACTCAAGACCTCGGGCAAAGAACAATACGAAATCGCCTGCGATTCCAACAGGTACTCCACTTCCACATTCCCTCGAGAATAGGCATTGCCCACAACCACCAAATCGAGCTCCAACCCTACAAGTCGCTCCACGTCATAACCTTCCATTATCGATATCCCCGCATCTTTGAGGAGATCACTCATCGGAGGATAGATTGCTTGGTCCGAGCCCAAAACGTCGTGACCTTGAGCTCTTAACAACAAAGCCGCATTTCCCATCGCCGTACCCGCAATGCCTAGGAAGTAAATTCGCATACCCTCTAAGCAATGAAGTTAAACCCAAATGTCCATGAGGAAACCGGCAAACACACTTTCGACTATGTACGTACTCTCCCCAAGCTTGGGCTTGAAGAATGCTAAAAAAGTGCTAAACATATATAAACCTCCTAAATACCCACCCTCTAGTTATGAAAACAATTACCCCCAGCTCCGGCCCAACCACCTCACAAGACTCCATCCTCGACCGCCCGATCTGGCACAGCGAAGACCCCAGCTACCCCTCAAATCTCCCCGAAGAAAACGCCGCCACCCACATTGGTATGTACATCGCGTGGTTCATCACAAATTTCCTCGAAAGCGACGCTCTAAAAGAAGACAACGCCCGAGCTATCGAAGATCTGCGGTCACGCAAAATCACAGGCCGAGAGTTTTTAGCCTCCAACTGCGATGACATCTTTATGCTCACTGACCTCAACCCCGATGGCCGAGCCTTCACCGAAGCCTACTACAAACAGAACTACTTTCAGGATTTTATAGAAACCTTTTCCCGAGAAAATACCCCACCCTTCGAAGTCGAAAATAGCTGGGCCAACTACGAACTTATCGCGGACACGCTCTGCGAAGCCTACAAACAGTGGAAAGCCCCCAGCCTTGTCGCTGCCTACAGTCACTGGTGGCAATTCTGGCGTTAAGCCTACTCAGCCATCCATTACCCAACACCCATTACCCCAATGACTCACGTTTTTCCAGGCATGGGTGCCACCCGAGAAATGTACTCGGGACCTTGGCTACACCTCCCCAACGCCTGTTTTCATAATTGGCCTAAAAACTTTACAGGGACAACAGTAGAAGATCTCGCGCGGCAGATCGTCATCGAACAACGAATCCAGGCCAACGACATCCTCATCGGTTCCAGCCTCGGTGGCATCATAGCCTGCGAGATCGCCAACCAACTCCCCATAAAACGCCTCATCCTAATCGGCAGTGCGACTCACAAAGATGAAGTAAACACCCTCCTCAATGTCCTACATCCGCTAATCGACTTCAGCCCTCTCAAGCTAATACAGTCCCTATCGAGTTCAATTCCCCACGAACTCTCAACCATGTTCGCCGCTACGGACTCCGCCTTCATCAATACCCTCAGCAAAGCCATCTTCCAATGGCATGGGCTCAAGGCCAAGGTTCCCACAACGCGAATACACGGAAAAAACGACCACGTCATCCCACTCCCAAACCGGGTCGACCACATAATAGACGGCGGCCACCTCATAGCAATGAGCCACGCCCAGGAATGCGTCGATGCAATAGGAGGAACAGCGCCCAATTGACCTAACCGAAATCCCTTAGTTCAGAAAGGGCACCCTACTCCACAAAAAAAACGATTCTAAAGCAGAAGCTTACTCCACACCGACAGGCATCGTCTTTTTAAGAAAATCGATCATAACCTCATAGTCCTTAGCCCACCCATCGTACTTCACCGCATCATAATCCAATCGGTCCGAATTATTGGATACAAGAATAGATTCGACCCCTTTTTTCTTCAACATTTTATTAAGCTCCGAAGCATACTGCTCCCACGCATACATGCCGAACAACCCAGCATCTTTTTCGAGTATAAAAACCGGAGTCTCGACACCTTTAACTCACCAGTTTCATAAAAACGTATCCATTCCGTGAGTAAACAGTTGTAAGT
>CAWVWU010000259.1:0-4507 GCA_963933925.1 uncultured Puniceicoccaceae bacterium | reverse complement strand
TCGCAATCCGAGGTTTTTGATTTTTGCTTTCTTCGCAATGTCGGCCAGTTCGACAAACCCGGCAGGATCGAACGGAACGAGCTTGCGAAGCTCCTTCACGTCATCGCGAATCGAGACCCCCGTTTTGATAATGTTCGAACTGGATAGGATCTCACACAATTCCGGGATCAGTCCGGTCAGGTTGATCTGGAAGACAAAGACCTCATCTGCACCCGCCAGTTGCAGAACGGACGGGTCGTAGCTCTCACCAGCTCGAAAGGCCGCACGTGTTTCCGTGTCGAACCCCAGTAGATTTTCGGAAGCCAGGAGCTTTTCCGCTGCCCTCTTTGCATCCGCGGGAGTTTTAATCAAGTGGATGGGCCCGTCGTACTGACGCATGGGCAACTGATTGATTTCCGCTTTCGATATGTGCTGAACAAGAGGAGTGTCTGTCATAAGATCCCCCAACATCTAAGAACAGATCAAAAAGCGTCAAGCCGAGCTTCTCCACTTAACCCCTTACACTCCTATCACCCATCATCTAAAAAATTTCTTCGTGATCCGTAGTTTATCCCGCGCCTGCTGTGGTGGGCGAAAAAACCACACGTGTCGCGGCGTAGAGCAACGAAGCCGGAACCCAATCCCTTCCCAATCTACAATTCTCAATCTTCAATCCAGCTCCACTGATACTTGCCACCGACGATTGAATCGTCTCTGCTGCGTTCCAATGAAACCAAATGTAACGCTCGCCGAAATGAAAACGCCCAACGGGGCACGCATGACGCTCGAAAAACACGACGGCAGCTTTTGCATCCGAGTCAACGGCCAGCCGCTCATGCATTCCTTGGTAGCGACCTCCGAGCTCCAGCTCGGCAGCCTGGGGTGTGCGCGGCATTCGGCTAAGAACCTCAAACCGAAGGTACTCATCGGCGGACTCGGTTTGGGCTTCACCTTGAAGAGTGTCCTTGAAACAGTCGGCCCCAAGGCGAAGGTTCACGTCGTCGAAATTTTTCCAGAGATCGTAGAGTGGAACCGCACGTTTATGGCCGAACTCAACGGCGGATGCCTCAAAGACAAACGCACTGAAGTCCTCACAGAAGACGTGCGTGCCGTGATCGCACGATCAGTCGAAACGCCCTATGATGTGATGGCACTCGATATCGACAACAACACCACAGCCATGGTGAAGGTTGAAAACCACCAGCTTTATATGAAACGCGGCATCCAACAAATCTGGGAAGCACTCGCCCCTGGCGGCCGTGCCACGATTTGGTTCGCAGCCGCCGATAACGCAATTGAGCGGATGCTAAAGAAAGTCGGTTTTAAGGTGAAAGCGGTCCCGGCCAAAGTCTCCGGCGGCTCCAGACGCGAAGCCTACATGATCTATTGCTGCGACAAACCAATGAACGCAGCGGAGGAAAAGTAATCGTGGTCCCTCACTCCAAACTGAAACAAACAATCGGACTGTGCGTCTGCATGCTCCTCGTCTACTCCGTAGCCGCCGTCGGTGCGATCGCCTCGGCCTCCGCTGGAGAGTTCTACAAGGAACTCATTCGCCCCGATTGGGCACCGCCGGGGTGGCTTTTCGGCCCCGTCTGGACCCTTCTCTATACAATGGTCGGAGTCGCAACTTGGCTGATCTGGCGTCAGACAAACTTCGTAGAAGTCCGATCGACCCACCTCCTCAACGTCACTCAACTCGCCGCAAATGGATTATGGTCGTGGCTCTTTTTCACTTGGAATGAAGGAGCCCTCGCCTTCGTCGAAATTATAATTCTTTGGATACTGATCGCTGCCACGATCCGAGCGTTCTGGAAGATCAACCGCAGTGCAGCACTCCTACTGATCCCCTACCTCCTATGGGTAACCTTCGCCTCAATCCTCGCGTATAAGATGTGGATGCTCAACCCGAGCATCCTGGGATAAACCCCACACTTCAGTTCGCAATCAACTATCCAACTGCGACGACATTGCACGTCTCGCTTTCGGTATCGAAAACGATCTGAGCCCTTCCATCCTCGAGCTGTGCTCGAACAGCCGCAATTTTCTCATCGAGCGAAAAAACCTGATCTCCATAATCCGTCCCCTCGCGGCTCACAAACTCTACGATAACCGCACGGAGTATTTCAGGTTCAAGTCTTTGATAAGGAATTTCCATAAGATCAGAGTAAAACCAGAAAGTACCGCCCCCCCGACACGAAGCCAACCCCAATCAAAAATCTGAGTAAATCTGTGGGCAAAAAAACACAACCCTATCAAGCTAACACGCCCGAGATCAGCCCTTTCTCTTAAAGCTCCAAACAAGCAAACGGCTCACCTTTTGCCCCTGACTCATATTAATAATCTCGACCTGCCTTGCTCCACAGTGGGAGAGCTCCTTTTTAAACGCCGGTATGAGCTCGCTCTTAGAGACTAAGGTAGAGAACCAACTCACCTGCTCAGCGAAGTCGACGCTTTCACGAATCATCAAACTGACGAAACGAAGCTCTCCTCCCTCGCACCAAAGCTCTGCCCGTTGACCGCCAAAGTTGAGCGATCCCGGTTTCTTCTCACGGACTCCCTTGGACAAATTATTCCGCTTACGCTGATTGCTCGCCAAAGCATCTTCCATCGAAGAGTAAAAAGGAGGATTGCACATCGTGAGATCGTATCGATCGCTCGTCCCAATAATTCCCCGAAACATAGAGTCCGGAGTTTTCTGCTCCACCACCTTGATCAAACTGCCCAGACACGGATTGGACGCGACAATCAAGCGAGCGGTCTTCACCGCAACCGGATCGATATCCGTCGCCACAAACTTCCACCCGTAACTCCGACTCCCGAGAATCGGATAGATGCAATTCGAGCCCGTACCTATATCCATGACTCTCACCTGCTTACCCCGTGGAATCTCCCCTCCGTTCGTGGTACCCAGAAACTCTGCGAGATAATGAATCGCATCCGCGCGACCAGGAATCGGCGGGCATAGATACCCCTCAGGGATCATCCATTTCGTAACACCATAAAAATGGGCCAGCAACGCACTATTGAGCAGGCGTACAGCCTTATCGTCACTGAAATCGATCGTTTGATCGCCCTTCGGGTTCGCTCGCAAATAGGGCTCAAGCTCCGGGCAGGCCAAGACCAAGGCCGCGAAATCATATCGTCCTGTGTGAGGGTTGTTCGGGTGCAGTTGACCCGGTGTGCGTGTTTTCGTCGAACGATCCATATTGTATATGCCCTAAAAGCTCCTCCACACTGCAAAACCAACCCACAAAAGAAAAGCAAGAACAACACCCCAATAATCTCCCCCTCTCTTCACTCCTTCGCGACTCCGTACCTCAAGAGTCGCTACCCTTAGAACAAAACCCACCTCAGTGGCCACTCCTCGAAATCCAAGAATCTACCCATTTATACACACATTTACTCGTTTCTCGGTATACATTGATCACCCCAAAAAACTTTCGCGGATTTTAGTGTATTTAG
Organism: uncultured Puniceicoccaceae bacterium; assembly: GCA_963933925.1. GTDB lineage: Bacteria > Verrucomicrobiota > Verrucomicrobiia > Opitutales > Opitutaceae > JAKYXN01. The sequence continues at coordinate 1,063 of CAWVWU010000259.1, read as the reverse complement.
CGGTTCATCAATTATCCCCAATAAATCCGTGAGTATCCGTGGCCATCCGTGGTTACAAACAACAACCCAATCCAATGCGTCATCGCACCTACTCCCCACTATTAGAATTCTTACTTTCACCCACTCGCAAACATTCCCAATTGGCCTCGCCTCAAGATTATAATTGAGTCCTTCCATGAGCGATTACTTCAAGACTACCCCTAACACAGCCGGAGAGTTCGGAGAATTTGGAGGGAGTTTCATCCCCCCTCACCTCCAAGAGGAAATGGACAAGATCACCGATGCCTACTACCGCATCAGCAAGTCCCACTCCTTCGTCTCCGAGCTACGCAGCATCCGAAAGCACTTCCAAGGTCGCCCGACGCCCACCTACTATTGCCAACGCCTCTCAGAAGCCTGCGGCGGCCGCATCTACCTTAAGCGAGAAGACCTCAACCACACCGGCGCCCACAAACTCAATCACTGCATGGGCGAAGCCCTCCTCGCCAAGCACATGGGCAAAAAACGGCTGATCGCCGAAACCGGGGCCGGCCAACACGGGGTCGCCCTCGCCACCGCCGCCGCCTACTTCGGCCTCGAGTGCGAAGTCCACATGGGCGAAGTCGACATCGCAAAAGAGCACCCGAACGTCGTGCGTATGCAAATACTCGGTGCTGAAGTCGTCCCCGTTACCCACGGCCTAAAGACTCTCAAGGAAGCAGTCGACTCTGCGTTCGAGTCTTACCTCAAGGACCCGATCAATACCATCTACTGCATCGGCTCGGTCGTAGGCCCACACCCTTTCCCTATGATGGTACGCGAACTTCAGCGCGTCATCGGCATCGAAGCTCGCGAGCAATTCCAAGAGATGACCGGCGAACTCCCGGACAACGTGGTCGCCTGCGTAGGCGGTGGCAGCAATGCCATGGGCATTTTTTCCGCCTTCCTCGACGACGAGGAATGCTCCCTCTACGGCGTCGAACCCGCAGGCCGTTCTTACGAAAACGGCGAGCATGCGTGCACCATGAAGTTGAACGAAGCCGCTTCGCGGCATTTGGGGTAAGCTTTCATTTAAATTTGAAGA
>CAWVWU010000258.1:0-4520 GCA_963933925.1 uncultured Puniceicoccaceae bacterium | reverse complement strand
ATATCGAGACTCTGCTTCTCTGCCTCGAGGTTCATGCTCTCAATCTTAACACGCGTTTCTTGCTCGATCCGATTTCTCTCTTCGCGCTTCGACTCGGTAATCATAGTCAACTTCGCCAAGCCCTGAGCATCAAACGCATTATCTTCCTTAAAGTACTCTCGCCCAGTTTGGTCGAGTGCAGTCAAGGATACCGACTCCAACTCCAAGCCGTTCTTAAGAAGATCTTCGCTTAACGAAATCTGTACCGATTGAATAAACTCAGCACGCTGCTCATGCAACTGCTCCATCGACAAACCTGCCGCTACCGACCGCAACGCATCAACGAACTTACCCTGTAGCAACTCTTTCAACAAGTCGGGCTCAAGTGTACGCTCACCCAACGTTTGTGCCGCCTTTGCAATCGATTCCTTCTCTGGTTTAACACGCAAATAAAACTCTGCCGTAACATCAACACGCATACGATCGGCCGTAATCAAGCCTTCCTCATTCTTGCGATCAACCACCAGACGCAAGGTACGCATATTAACGAGTATGATTTCATGGAACACAGGCCATTTCAGACCACCTCCATCGAGAATAACCTTCTCTCCGCCCATACCGGTACGAACAAAAGACATTTCCTTACTCGCCCGTCGATAAAAACGAGACAAGATAAAGAGTAATGTAAGAACCAGTATTACGAATAAAGCAGCTGGCACGAGTAATGTAGATATTTCTGTCATATTATTTTTCTTTGGGGAGAGTGTTTAACGAGTCACTTTGGAGTCTCCGAAGTTATGTTTGATAATAAAAATGCAGCTTTCGATCCGAGTAATACCCGGAGGGTATTGCGAAGATTGAAAATGTGTTTTAAAATCAAAAAGAACAAGAAGACGAACCGAACGGACTCATTCAACAGTCTCTAATAGTGGATTTTTATTTTCAATTACCGTAAAGACACTTTCACTACGGCGTCCGACGATCAAAACGTGATCGCCTTGTTTAAACGTTTTCCCTTCGTTGTCGGCGACAACTTGGATGTAATGAGGCTTACCATTGGGACCGATCACTTTAGCTTCCGCAGATCGCTCATTCGTTACCGTCCCAATCATCACCGTGGCGATCCGACCAACAAAGCTCTTCACTGAAACCACGGAGGATTCGTCCTTCGGCAAAACCTTCTCGAGAATCGAATTCCCAACCCGAAGACAAGGCATCGTCGCAGCAAACGATGCCCCCGAAGCAAGCAACCAATGCAAACGTCCAATGCCGAGCTCAACCAATGCCATCTGCCCATAAAGGCCGATTAGCGAAAAGAAGAACAAGAAAAGAATAAAAGTGAATACGAATGGCACGCGCCCAATTCTCAACATCGACACAATGCTATCGATAAATCCAGGAGCCGATCCCAAGAGATCCAAATCCGGATCCACATCGATATCAATATCCGGAATAATCCCATCGAGAAAGCCAAACGGCTCCATCCCAATAACAACGCTCAAAAACTGAACAACAAAGATTAGGAGAAACAGCCCCAATGAAACGAGAAAGAGGAAATTCTCCGGTGCAAACAGGTTTTCAATCATTGCTCACCTTCCTCGGCAAGGCGGTCCTCGAGTGCCTTAAGCTTCGCCTCTATCTTGGCATCCCGACTGAGATTCGCCAATTCCACAAGCTTCGCACTCTCTCTGCTGTTTGAGGTCAAGGCACTGCGATTGATGCCCGTCGTACGATGAATCACTCGCGAAAACGCACTCTCCGCCTTCTCAGCTTTCCACAACGCCGAATCACTTCCAGCAGGATAGCTCTCGCCACCGCTACTCACGACCTGCTCATTCTCTTTCCGACTCGCCACAAACTCCTGAAGTTCGTCCTCCATTTCGTTACGCTTCGAAATCAATCCAGTAACGGCCTGACTGTGATCCTTCTCCTGTTTTGAGAACCGACCGAGCTGAGCCTCCAATGTTGGCAACTGATCTTCAATATCTGTCTGACGAGCAAACGCTGACTCAACCAAGTCTTTCCGCCCCTGCTTATAAGCCAGCATCACCTGGTCTTCTAAATCAGCGTGCTCATGATTCAACCGCGCCATTGTCTTCGATACATGATGCTTACGAGCGGTGATCGCCCCGAGCTCTGCCCGAACTTCATCCAATGCGTTATCCACTTCTGAGATCGCCTTCTCCAAGACGGCTTCGGGAGCGAGCCCCTCTATCTTAGAGACCATGGAATAGGCCGTTCCGGTAATGATCCGGCTAATACGATTTGCTATACTATCTTTCATTAGGGTAATTAGTTGGGTTAAAGTTTCTATCGCTCTCGGCTTAGATCCACGAGTTCACGAACGGTTTTCATACGGCCATGCAATAACTTCGCATTGTACGTCGGGGAGTCACTGGTGAGCCCCATCCGAAGAACATTCTCAAGCAGACCCAAAACAGTCTTCAAAAGCTTCTCCTCAATCTCGAGCAATGCAGGCAATTGCTCATCCTTTTTTTTCGGTACTTTCGCTGTCGTTAGATACGCCAATGTCTCTGGCAAAACCTGCATCAAGCGATCAACGAATTCAGATGAGACATCCGTATTCGCCTCAGCAGCTTTCACCTTCTTGCGACTGGGCTCCATCAAACGATTCAACTCGCCCAACAGTTCCTCGTACTGATCCAAACTCTCATGGTACGTACGAAAGAACGACACCACATACCGCAGCTTCTCACTCGCGGTCACTTTCCCCGAAATCGGGTACTCCATAAGAAAATTATAGTCCTCCTCCGCGACGCGTCCACTGATAGGAGCCGTTGCCTTACTCTCGCTCATAAATGCCCCTCCCCTCAACAGTGGAACACCCACAAAACAATCCTAGCCTATTCTGAAAATTGGAACCATTTGATAAATCCACACTTGTATAAGTATTATACAATCCTATTCAGTCAACACATTTCCTAGGTAATTTACACCTTTTACTTACGCACAAACCAAAACATCGGCACACAAATCCTAAGTATAACTTATCCAATCAAACTGATTTCAACCCCAATCAAAAAAGCTCTCCCCATATAGGGCCGGATGCTATCCGGCCACCCACAACCCAATAATCAAAAGATTCGCATTCATTCTCGGTTAAACAAATGCACACCTGTCACGGCGTAGAGAAACGAAGACGGAACCCAATCCAAAAATCCGTGCTCATCTGCGTCAATCCGCGTGCCCTTCGAAGCTCGCAAAGCGTAATTGGGTGGTAAAAAAGAGCACAACCCAATCATCTTAATCCTCTATAAACTCCACAATTTAACACCCCTGTCCCTCCCTCAACATCAACCACAACCCAATCAAAATTCGCGTCCATTCGCGTTCATGTTTCGTCTCTACGATCCTCAAGTGTCGTCATTACATTCCTCGGTACGCGGTTTCAAAAAAATAACACACAACCCAATAACACTCCCCAACACCCCACAACCAGGTCCACCATAGCTCGTAAAGCGAAGGAAGATCACAATTCACTTTTCACTCTTCAACTTCACCCCCATGGTCTCGACCTGAGAATGAGCCACACCACGACGACGCCCCCCACTCCTCCAGAAACGAACGCCCAGCGTTCCCTCCAGACCTACGTCATCGTATCCGTGACCTTTATGATGGGCGGCTGCGGCATGGCCTACGAATACACCCTAAGCAAGATAGCATCCGACATCCTTGGTAACTCCGTGCAACAATGGGCCATCGTCATCGCCGTCATGCTCTCCTGTATGGGACTCGGAGCTGAGATCCAACGTCACATTTCCGACAAACGCCTCCTCAACACCTTCGTCTACTCCCAAGTTCTCCTCGCACTACTCGGCGGATTCGGCTCTCTCCTCATGCTGCACGTCTTCAGTGCACTCCCCTCACATTTCGTCCTCACCCAATACCTCCTCGTCAGTAGCATCGGTGTTCTCATCGGATTCGAAATCCCCCTCCTCACCCGAATCAACGAACAGTTCTCGGTCGATGTCAGAAGCAACCTCGCCCGTATTCTAAAGATGGATTACATCGGTGCCCTCATCGGAGCTCTCCTCTGGGTATTCCTCCTGTTCCGCTATTTCACAATGGTCCAGACGGGCCTCATTCTCGCCCTCACTACCCTCGCCTCAGCCCTGATCCTCCTTTTTGCTTTCCGCTCCCAAGCGACCAACCCCACCCGACTCTATTCCAGTATCACTGCCGTCACCCTTTTTATAGCCATCGGTTTCCTCTACGCCGACGACTGGACCCAAACCGCCGAGCAACGCCTCTACCGCGACAAAATAATCCTCTCCGAAACCTCGAAATACCAACACATCGTCCTCACAGAAAGCCACTCAGGAGTCATCTCCTGCTTCATCAACGGCCACCTCCAATTCAACAGCCACGACGAATACATCTATCACGAACACCTCGTCCACCCGGCCATGCAAATCGCCCCGCGACGCGCCTCCGTACTCATCCTCGGCGGCGGAGACGGCCTCGCCCTCCGCGAAGTGCTGAAATACGATGACGTCAAAGCCGTCACCCTCGTCGACCTA
>CAWVWU010000257.1:0-4547 GCA_963933925.1 uncultured Puniceicoccaceae bacterium | reverse complement strand
CCCTGAATCGGCCTCCATCGCGGCTATCAAATCCGTCACCTGAAACGCGATACCGTCTAAAGTCGCTCGAGCAATATGAGAGCGCGAAGATCCACGGGTAAGCCCCAAAATAGCGCCCCGAGCATAGGGGTCCCAATACGGAGCCCCTAGTCCCGTAAAAGCAGGCACCACATAGACGCCTCCAGAGTCTTCAACTTCCCGTGCCAGGATTTCCACCTCCGCCGCATCATCAATAATCCCAAGCTGATCTCTCAGCCACTGCACCGAAGCACCCCCCATAAACACGCTCCCTTCAAGGGCGTATTCAGTTTCTCCCTTAATACGCCAGGCGACCGTCGTCAAAAGTTTGTTCTCAGAAAGCACATAGTCCTGCCCGAGCTGCATTAAAATAAAACAGCCTGTCCCGTAAGTGCACTTCACCATGCCTCGCTCGAAACAACCCTGACCGAAAAGCGCCGCCTGCTGATCTCCTGCGATCCCACAAATCGGCACAGAAACGCCCCCCGTCACCTCCGGATCTGTCCACGCCAGTTGACCACTGGAATCGACAATATCAGGTAAACAACATTCCGGAATTCCAAACCACTGTATCAACTCAGGATCCCACTGACAGTCCTCCAGATTCATCAACAAGGTACGACTCGCGTTCGATACATCGGTCAAATGACTCTGCCCACCCGTCAACTTCCACACCAACCACGAATCAATCGTCCCCACGGCCAAACGCCCTTCATCGGCCATATTCCGCAATTCAGGATCATTGTCCAAACGCCACTTAATTTTGCTCGCCGAAAAGTACGGATCCAAGAGCAGACCAGTCTTCTTCCGGATCCACTCCTCACGCCCCTCCTCCGCTTTCATTTCTTGGCACATTCCCGCGGTTCGTCGATCCTGCCACACGATTGCATTTCCTAGAGCCTCGCCCGTTTCGCGGTTCCATAGTACGATCGTCTCCCGTTGATTCGTAATCCCAATCGCCTCTATATCAATCCACGAGCAGCCCTTCTTTGCAAATGCTCCCTCGATAGCACGACACTGACTTTCCCAGATCTCGTTGGCATCATGCTCCACCCTCCCTGGTTTGGGGTAGTGCTGACTAAACTCAAATTGCTCCGTAGCTACAATATCCGCCTCGCTATCACAAAGGATCGCCCGCGAACTCGTAGTACCCTGATCAAGAGAAAGGATCGTTTTCACAAAAAAACGCTAGACTCCTCCACTCAAAAAGCAATGCGACAGTCATCTCATTTCAATATGAAGACCCCCACCGCACCCTCCAAAATCTCACGCCCAATTCTGGCCAAACGAACCCATCAGGATTTCCCCGAAGGTGTCTCAATCCAGCATTCATCTCGCATTCGCATAAATTTGCATCCATTAGCGGTTAAAAACTCAGCACAACCGAATAACAATGCACCCCATCTATTTTGTGTCTTTTGTGCTTTCTGTGGTTAAAACAAAAGCACACCCCTATCAAAATCTACTTGCGACCAACGACTGACCCTCAATTATCCCCGCTTTCTATATAATAAGCCATGGCAGACGCACAACCAATAGTCGGTATTATCATGGGTAGCAATTCGGACTGGCCCACCATGTCCCAAGCTGCCGAAATCCTGGATTTCTTTGAAGTCCCCTATAAGGCGGAGGTCGTCAGTGCCCACCGCACGCCGGAGAAGATGTACGACTACGCCAAAACCGCCAAAGAACGCGGCCTCAAGTGCATCGTAGCCGGAGCAGGGGGCGCGGCCCACCTTCCAGGCATGGTTTCCGCCCTCACCACCCTTCCGGTTCTCGGCGTTCCGGTTGAATCCAAATCCCTCAAGGGAATGGACTCCCTCCTTTCAATTGCTCAAATGCCCGGTGGCATCCCAACCGCAACCTTCGCGATTGGCATCCCTGGAGCTAAAAACGCGGCTCTCTACGCAGTAGCGATTCTCGCCCTCAACGACGACACTCTCGCAGCTAAACTCGAACAATACCGTCTCGACCTCAAAGCCAAGGTAGAGGCAATGGAACTCTAGATGATCACTCTTGGAAAGAAAATCGGGATCCTCGGTGGCGGCCAACTCGGCCGCATGACGGGACAAGCAGCACGCGAACTCTCTTACGGTTTCGCCGTATTTGAACCGAGCAAGAACTGTCCCGCAGGACAAGTCGCGGATTTGGAAATCAACGCCAACTACGACGACCACGCCGCCCTGGAACGTCTCGCCGACTTCTCTGACGTCGTCACCTACGAATTCGAAAACGTAGATGTGTCCGCCCTGCGCAAATTGGAAGAGCACGTCCCCGTGTATCCAAACCCAGACGCCCTCTACATCTGCCAAAATAGAGAACGCGAAAAGAATTTCCTCAAAGAAAACGGGTTTCCCCACGCCCCCTACGCAGTCGTGGAAGACGAAGCTGCCCTGTCGGCCGCCATAGAAAAGATCGGCACTCCGTCCGTCCTAAAAACCGCCAGTTTCGGCTACGACGGTAAGGGCCAACAAAAGATCAACACACCGAAACCCGATACCGCCGCCATTTGGAAAGCTTTTGGCGGCAGCCGGGCCGTACTAGAAGGCTGGGTAAATTTCGAGATGGAGATCTCCGTCATCGTGGCGATTAGCTCCAACGGTGAGAGCAAGGTATTCCCAACTTCGGAAAACATCCACACCAACCACATCCTCGACTTTTCAATCGTCCCCGCACGCATCGCACCAGAAATCGCCAAAAAGGCGGAAGTCTTGGCCCGCGAAGTCGCTCAAAAGTTGAACATTGTTGGCCTACTCGGAGTTGAACTCTTCGTCCTCGCCAACGGCGAAATCGTCATCAACGAGCTCGCACCACGTCCTCACAACTCCGGCCACTACACGATGGACGGATGTGTTACCTGTCAGTTCGAGCAATTTACACGTGCCGTTTGCGGCCTCCCCCTCGGCTCCACCGAGCTCCTGCGCCCCATCGTGATGGTCAACATCCTCGGTGATACCTGGAAAGACGGCGAACCAAACTGGGCCGCCATCCTCCAGCACCCCAACGCAAAACTACACCTCTACGGCAAAGCAGAAGCCAAGCCGGCAAGAAAGATGGGCCACTTCACAGTATCTGCGGACACCATCGAAAAAGCCTTCACCGAAGCACAACGATTGAAAGACGCCTTATAGGCCTTAGAGGATGCGGCTTGCATTTTCCCTCCGGAACCTCTTCCGTATTCTCTGAAATTAATAAATGCAGACCACAAGCAGCCCCAACGCGTGTAACGCCACAGATAATTCCTCACTCCTCGATTCACAAGAGGAACTCGAGGACCCGGACAGTCGCCCCCCAAAGCGGTATACTAAAGTCCAACTAGGCACCTACAACCTCAGCAAGGGTTCACGATGTTAAGCACCTTCATAGGAGCCGTTCTTTTTACCCTCGGCATTTCCTTTCTCTGTTCGATGGCCGAGGCTCTCATCCTTAGCACCACGACCGCCGAAATCGAAGGCCTTAAAAAGAAGAAGCCTAAGACTGGAGCCACTCTCGAACGCCTTATCGAGAATCTACCCAATACGATTTCAGCGATCCTCACCCTTAACACCATCGCCAACACCGCAGGATCAACTGTCATCGGTGGCCTCGCACGCGATATATGGGGAAGCACATCCGTAGGGATCGTAGCAGGTGGACTCACCTTCTGCATCCTCGTTTTTTCGGAAATCATCCCAAAAAACATCGGAGTCACTCACCGCGTCAGCCTTCAACCGTGGGCCGCACGCCCGCTCAGGATACTTAGCTGGGTCCTCTACCCGATCACCTACACAACTAATCTCTCTCTCAAGCTTCTCGTCACAGAACCCGAAGAAGATGAAGACGGCTCCTCAAACGAAGAGGAAATCATTCTTCTCGCAGAGAAGGGGGCCAAGGAGGGGAAATTAACGTCCGACGAATCGGACATGGTCACCAATGCACTTAAGTTGGACCATATCCTCGTAAACGAAATCATGACACCGCGCGTCGTGGTCGACTCCCTCGAAAAACACAATACAGTCGGCGAAGTCTTTCTCGAAACCCCCAATATAGCTTTCGGTCGCCTCCCAGTCTACGACGAGGAAATGGACAATATAGTAGGGGTCGTACGCCGACGTGATCTCCTGAAAAAGAAAGCCGAAGACCTTGATTCAGTAACCATCGACGAAATCATGGGCGAAGTCACCTTTGTCCCTGAAACGATCAACGTCGCAGCCGCTCTGGAAACAATGATCAAGGTTCACCAGCAACTCCTCGTCGTCGTCGACGAATTCGGATCCTTGGCTGGAGTTGTCACCATGGAAGACATTGTTGAATACATCATAGGACGCGAAATCTTCGAAAAAGACGACCGAGCCATCGACATGCGCGAATTCGCCCGAAAAGAAAACAAACAGCAGAACTAGCCACTCTTCGAACAAATCAAAATTGGCATTCTATAACCCAATAGTGCCTGACGCTGAAACGATTATTTCAATGATTTTTGTGATTCCCAATAAAAGGGATTTCACCCAATAGTTCACCCATGGAATCCGACGCAACAAGCCCCACAT
>CAWVWU010000256.1:0-4559 GCA_963933925.1 uncultured Puniceicoccaceae bacterium | reverse complement strand
TAAACCAACTAACAACTCGGCTACCCCTGTCTCACTAATGGGGTCCACTTCAATACTCTGATCCGGAAATCGCCCATGTCGGTTGGTCACTTCAAAAACTCAACAATGCAGGTGACCGGATTATTAGCTACAAGGCTCAGATGGCAGAAAATGATCGATCAAAAATCGAGGGAAGCACTCAGGGATTTATAAAACTATTCGCTGATGCCAAATCAAAGCGACTGGTCGCTGCAACCGCAATAGGCCACGCAGCGGGAGAAATAATAGGCGGACTCAGTGCGGCTATCACCGCTAAAGCAAAACTCGACGATCTCGCTAAAACAATCTATCCATATCCCACCCGATCGGAAGCCATTCGACGTGCCGCAGACATGTACCAATTTGAAAAACTCACTCCGTCCATTAAGAAATGGTTGAGGACATGGGTCAAATTGATGCGGTAGCCCACCGCTCATTCAATAATTACAATTTCGTCCAAGATGACTTAACACCCTGAGACGCAACCTTCACATCCAATACGTCAATTCAACACTAATTGATTCGAAGACATACCTCCGTCCACTGTGGGATTATCCGCTAACTTTGGATGAGACGAGCCACAATCACTCAATCCCCCAGATCATAGAGCTCCAGCAAGGCGATGCCTTCCTGCCCCTCCTTACTTACAAGGTGCACCGTATACGCTCCCGGCCCCAAAGGTAGAACCAAGGCAGCATCCTTACTACTATCGTCGAGCTCAAACGCTCCGGCCTTTTCAAAGAAGTCCTTAAAAAAAACATTTCCACCCCAGTTGTCATTCGAAGCAATGAGTTCCGAACCACGATACAGATTGATCGCGGGATCTTCCAAAATTCCCTCCAAATCCAATCCCGGTCCAACGCCGCGAATCATAATAGTACGGACCGATTCTCCTTCCAAAACAAAGCCCCCGATCAAAGTCGCCCCCCCCCAGAAACCACTGCCCTTGCGGATAAATTCTCAAGCTCAATTCCGACATTAGGAATTCGATACACTTCAGCCAAAGCGATCCCTCCCTCGGAATCCGTGACATGTGCCGAGAACAAGCCAGCCCCAACATTTGCCGTTAGAGCAGTATCTTTACTCATTTCCAAAAGATCAAATGCTCCAGTCTGAGCGAACGAAGTCTTCACTCCGTCTTCATAATCATAATTCGTCGCCTCAACTTCCTGGCCACGAAACAAAGTCAAACTCGGATCTTTAGCCGACTCATCTGAAAGATTCGAATCCAACAATTTCAGCGAAGGCCCCACTCCACGCAAAAGAACATCAGGCCCTCCTAAATCCACATATTCTTCATTTGCCGAAGTCACAAAACCAGCAATCAATGTCGCATCCCCTTCTCCAGCATATGCTCGAGCAGACAAATTCACCAAGCGAGTACGATCTGCGAAAGCTACAACATTAGACAACTCGATACGATAGTCATCCCCAACCCTAATATTCCTTCCAAAAGCAAATGCCCGTGAGATTCGAGTTCCCTTTGACGCCTCATCTCCGCTTGGTATTTGACCTATCCAATCTTTAAATGGCCACGTTCTAATCTCAGTCGAAGGTATCGATGATGGATAAGCATCCGACACATAGGTCCAGCTTTCTCCGTCATCATCCGATCGATACCAATTTGAATACATAGTCGATCTTGGCAACAATACATAAGACTTCTCAATAGACCGTGCCCAGAAACTCGTACCATCATCGTAGAGCTCCAACCCTAACCTGTCCCGCCTAAGAGATGAAGACGATGAATCATAAGGATGTTTCACATCGGGAAACCTCGTACCAAGACGCCCCCATTTATCCATTCCCCCACGACTACGAAAGACATGTCCCGCTCTGCTAACAGCCAACGCAACATCGCCATTAAAAACAAACCCATCATACGTATCAGGTAAATTTCCAGCACTCAGCTTTATCGTTTCCCAATTTATGCCGTCACGCGAATGACTGAGTCGCTCATATCGATAACTTGAATAAAGATAATTAAGACCCAACGAGTAGACGTCATTAAAACCACTTCGAATCAAAAAAATACCATGTTCATAACTAATGTCATGGAGCCCTCCAAAACCGATTTCGTGTACCCCAACCCAAGATATTCCATTCTCAGAGGCCAATATAGTACCAGACTGAGTGACCGCAAAGGCTACCCCTTTCGACGGCTCACCCCAAACGCTCATAATATCATCATCAACGCCAGTGAATTTTAATTTCCAATCCTTTAAATCACTCGATGAATACATACTCCCTAAGTCAGAAAACGCAAAGAAACGCCCGTCTGCACTATAAACCGGAGAAGAGACAGCCCCCTCCCCGTTTAACCGTTGTATTTACTGGAATAGTATAGTCTTCATCCCGAAAAGCACCATCACTTCCCATCGAGATATAAGAACCTCCGTCAGTCAATTCATACACCCCATCAATAAACTCATATTCTCGAGCATACATAACAACACGCCCATCAAGCTCAAATGCATACTCCAAATTTGCATTCCTTACGGTCGGATTATTTAATTCCTGCCAAGTGACTGAATCAGTCGACGTGTACAAGCGTGTTCCATTCACCGTTACGGCCACGATTCCATCGCCTACCGCGACACTCAAATCGTCAACACTGTTATAGGGTACCTGGATACCGCCAAGAACCCAATCATTATGTCCATCATAACTACGAGCCTCTAACGTTCCGATGCCGTCAACACCTCTATAAAAACTTATTACAGTCAACTTACCATCCATAACAAACGCATCAAGGACAGGGTCGATATCGAATGCTTCAATACCCCAATTCTGATGATCCGACGAGCTCGCAAAAAGACCTTTCCCAACCAAATACGTCCGGTCATTGAACCGAACAATTTCAGAAAATGAACCAAAGAGATTCTCCCATGTTTGAATCTCCCACACTCGTCCATTCTCCGACACACCGACCTCCCCACTTGCGGTAGCGAGGAGCCACTCTCCATTGATGAATGCTACATCCATCACATTTCCCTGTAATCCATTCACTTGCAGAAACACCCATTGCTCCCCATCTGGCGACCAATAGACCACTCCATTATCACCGACTGCCACAAAGGCCCCTTCTCCGTTTCCTTCTACCGCATTTAACTGTTCAGGGGGACGCTCAGGCCCAACAAACACCCAATCTCCACTGGCCCCCAACGAGCCGATGCAAAACTGAAAAACAACAAAATAAAATAGAATAATAAAACGCATCGAACTTCTCATTTTAATCACCAACCAAAACTAGTCTCCCAAATCATAGAGCTCCAACAAGGCGATCCCCTCCTCACCCTGCTTCCCAACCAAGTGTACTGTATACGCTCCTGGAAGCAAGGGTAGCACCAGTACCGCATCTTTAGAATCTTCGGCCAGACCAGTCGCACCCGCCTTTTCAAAAAAGTCTTTATAGAAAACATTCCCACCCCAGTCATCCGTCCAGGCAACGAGTTCTTCACCCTTATACAAATAGATAACAGGATCCGATAAGGTTCCATCCATATCCAATCCAGGCCCAATACCTCGTATCAATATAGTCCGCACAGTTTCGCCATCCAACACGAAGCCACCGATTAAAGTTCGGCTCCCCTCGGAAACCACTGCTCGAGCAGACAGATTAACCAACTCTATTCCCGCACTCGGAATGCGAAAAACCTCCACGAGGCCAACTCCGCCATCGGCATCATTCACATGGGCCGTAAACAAGCCTTCGCCCACTGATACAGAAATTGCTGAATCCTTGCCCTGATCATTTAAATCAAAGGCACCGACCTCAGGAAACAAAGCCCGAACATCCTCGTCGTAATCATCGTTAACGACTTTTAGAACATCCTCGGGAGGCAACGATGGCGTCAAGATCACGGGCGACGCCTCAAGCCAGACCATTGACCTCTCCGCCACCACCCTCGACGGTATCGACACAATCGACGGCGGTGCCGGACACGACACCATCGTAGGTAGCGACGGAGACGACACCTTCGAAGTCTCGGACGGAGACGGATGGGACAACTTCGACGGAGGCGACGGGAACGACACCGTCGTCTCGACGGACGGATCCGACATACAGCTCGACGGACACCTCACCACGTCCGACTCCATCGAGAACATCTCCTCGGGAGGCAACGATGGCGTCAAGATCACGGGCGACGCCTCAAGCCAGACCATAGACCTCTCCGCCACCACCCTCGACGGTATCGACACCATCGACGGCGGGGACGGACATGACACAATCGTAGGATCCGCAGGCGACGACACCATCATTGGCGGCACAGGAAACGACAACCTCTACGGAGGCGACGGAGACGACACCTTCGAAGTCTCGGACGGAGACGGATGGGACAACTTCGACGGAGGCGACGGGAACGACACCGTCGTCTCGACGGACGGGGCCGACATACAGCTCGACGGACACCTCACCACATCGGACTCCATCGAGAACATCTCCTCGGGAGGAAACGAGGGCGTCAAAATCACGGGCGACGCCTCAAGCCAGACCATTGACCTCTCCGCCACCACTCTCGACGGAATCGACACCATCG
>CAWVWU010000255.1:0-4565 GCA_963933925.1 uncultured Puniceicoccaceae bacterium | reverse complement strand
TGGGAAATCCATTCCGCCCGCCATGCCGCAGGACGTAACAATGCCTCGGTATTGGGTGGTCGCGCAGACATTTGCCAGTGTTTGGCTACCGACGACATCCACAGCACCAGCCCAGCGCTCCTTGCCCAAGGACTTTCCGGAGCCAGAGAATTCCGAACGATCCAATACCTCCACGGCACCCAAGCTCTTGATGTATTCTCTTTCCTCAGGTCTTCCACTTACTGCAACAACGGAAAAACCAAGTTTACTGAGAACTGCGGTCGCCACGCTGCCAACGCCACCCGCCGCACCCGTTACAAGAATCTCTCCTTGTTCAGGAGTTACGCCATGCCGCTCCAGTGCTAATACGCAAAGCATAGCGGTGTAGCCCGCGGTGCCAATGGACATGGCCTGTTGTGGGGTGAATCGTCCTCTTAGGGGGACTAACCAGTTCCCATCAACGCGTGCCTTTTGAGCGAGGCCCCCCCAGTGGGTCTCGCCGACTCCCCAGCCATTTAGGATTACCACATCACCTTTGTCGTAATCGGAGTGCGACGAGTGCTCTACTGTACCGACCAGATCAACGCCGGGTACCATTGGGAATTTTCGTACTACCGGCCCTTTGCCTGTTATGGCCAGTGCGTCTTTGTAGTTGAGCGTCGAATAGATCACCCTAACTGTCACATTGCCATCGGGTAATTGGTCCTCGTTAAGCTCCTTTAACGACGTACGGTAGCCCGCTTCATCTTTCTCAATTAGAATACTTTTATACATGTAAATCGTGTTCCTTTGATAGAAGGAGATGAGGGATACGAGATTCGACTATCCCAAGTTGAAGGAATTGAGGTCGAGTAGGGGAGTTATCGATGCGGAAGAACGTACGGTGTTTTCGTTCTTGCTTATAAATTGACCATTTTACCAATGATTTCTTCAGGTGTAGTAGATTCTCCAGACAAATTAACCTGTTCGAAATAGTCATACCAACCTGCTCCTTCAACGATTGCCTCGAATTCATCCAGCAATTCTTGGTTTGGAAAATTCCACACGGCAAAGAAATCATAGTCCGCCCTATGCTCTGTTGTGTTTTCGTTGGACCCCCAGCTGACGATCTCGACACCTTTTCCCAGGATGTTTTGAATATGTGGACCAATCTGTCCCACATAATTCCCTCTATCTTCTTTGGATAGTTGTTTCCACGCATCCTTGGCTTTCCATAACTCAATAAAACATTTCATAGTGCACTTAGTAGGGGTGAATCTGCCTTTCGAGACAATGCTTAAAAGTCAGGGCGTGCTTGGCAGAATGTTATTCTCGCTTTGCTCGTTGAGGTGTCGCTGGCGCTCGGTAGTCCACCAGCTCCTAGGTATGCCCGCTTCGTTCTTCAGTTCAATTATCACTTTTAAATTTAATAATTCTTATTCCGTCCTAAATTATTTAGTACAACCGAATCATCATTACCTACATATCGCCCAAGCTCACACGCTGATTACTCCATGCTGAACGCATCGTATTGTAGGTGATTCCTTAATACTGCTTACAGCCAACTCCTACCGTTCATTGGAAATCAGTGCGTCTCATGCTCATCAACAAAATGATCAGCTTTCATTCTGAGCGATAGTCGATTACGCCTCGCGGATGGCCGACATTACTTTTGCGATTTCTGTGATGTGGCGAAGATCACTGCCACAGCAACCTCCGAAAACGTTTAGCCAAGGCATTTGTTCTATAAGCTCTACATACTGTTTTGCCAATTCAACCGGGTTGCCGTCGTCAAGAACTTCGCACTCATCTAGCTCTGCGTGGCTCAAGCGGGAGGCGTTGCAGCGGAGTCCGCGAATACGCCTTGCCCAGGGGAGGTCATCAATAATCTCTGAGAAGTGCTCGGGATGGGCACAGTTAATCATAAAATAAGCAGCCCCATTGTCAGTAGCAGCATCGACCTGTTGAATCGCATCTCCGAGTGTCTGTCCTGTCGGGAGTTTACCGTTAGTTTCGACTGTGAATGAAACAACGATCGGTAGACCGAACGTTTTCGCCGCACGCACAGCGCCTATGGCTTCATCAGCTTGCGTGAATGTGAGGGCAGAGACCATGTCTACTTCGGTTGCAGCAAGCCAACCGATTTGCTGTGCATGGTACTGTTCTGCCTCGGTAGCTGTAACGGCCGCTTCCGGGGCATACGCATCTCCTCGTGGACCGATCAGTGCGTTAAGTACGATTGGCTGTTCACTGGCCGAAAACTCATCACGCAGTCTAGCAGCAAACGCAACCGAGCCAATGTTTGCTCGTCGAATATCATCTTCAGAGGCGGCGAGGTCTTTTGCCCAGTGCATATGGGCTTTCCAAGTCGGACAATCCAAGACGAAGCCAGCATTTGTTGTGTTCGCGAGGGACAACATTTCGCGGAAGTAAATAGACAGCACCTCGCGGCCCTCAGGATCAGACAGGAGCGTATGTGCTGCGAATTCTCGAATTTTGATTCCCTTGTTGAAAATGATATCTGTCTCTAGTCCAGCATCGTTCAAGAAAAGGCCCCCAGAAAGCTGAGGAAGAGCATTTCGATATCGTGTCATTATTTTATATCACAAGCTTGGCAAGTGTAGTTGAGTCTTATGCTGACAACTTTGCATAAAACTGGGTATCTCAGAAACACATAACGCAACGCTGAGACGGCAGTTTAAAGTGGCACATTTTTGCGTAAGCAAAACAAGTCACGTATTAAACTGTCCGCTGGGGCTAATTGTTAGCTTTCTAGTGTGCATGATTTATTGATGCGCTTCAATAAATAACCGACAGCAGCGAGTGCGGGAACAATGAGCAGGACAACAACCATTGGCACGCTTTCTTTAATAACTTCTACATTTAAGACATAGACTGTAACAACATCAGATATATCAGTTAGTAACCGTACAATCAGTATTAATAGAAGCGCCTTATGAGATTTAAGAAGCAATGCTATAATAATCCCTAAAGCCACAGTTACGTTTCGGGTGATGTAAAGCTGAGTGACATAATTCAACTCAGTGACATCTGGGATGAATTGTGCAGGATTCATGGCGGTGCCAGCAGAAAAGAAAAGCACCAATCCAATTTGAAATAGTACGATTATCCATACCCAGACAGGTAAAAACTTAGTTGTATTATTCATAGTTTTTCTTTTTTAGTAATCGTTGGTATTTCCGTCTCAGAACGTCGAGGATACTAATGGAGAGCGGGCGGAGCTTGCTCGGGGTTTAGTAAACCGACTTGTTGGACTGTTTGAGTATTCATTTACATACTACTGTTTTTCGAGAACTTTTTAAGAGTATAGTGAGGGTGAACTAGTCATTCGGCGACGGTGAAATCTCGAGGATCTCTACCACCAGTTGGTTCTCGGCATGACCGCGTGGTCTCCAGTTCCCACCAGGTGGAATTTGAAATTTCCCTGCATTGTTCGTGCCTTCGCTACTGGCGGTCATTCGAGCGAACCAGGTGTGTGAAGCTCCGGATACATCGGTGTCTCTGTTAGTGAAAAACAAGTGGTATTTGGTATTAGGTTCAAGTCCTGTTACGGGGCGATCGAACGTCACTAGTTGGTATTCGAGATCAACTCCGCTCCAATTATCCAGATCGATATCTCCTACGGAAGCAATTTTCTTTCCGGGGGCACCGGACTTGTCGTCCCAAATTTCAAAATGCACGACGCCAGTTGGGGATCCGTTTACGGCGACGGGAAGACTGATCGAAGACACGAGTCCAAGTTCTCCGGTGACGAATGGTTGTGCCGCCAAGGTGTGCTTATTCTCATCCTGGGGGAAGAAGTCGGGGCCGCTTCTCAGTTCTGCTATCTTCACAATGGGATTAGGGATATTGCCATACAGTGTGACAGTATCTCCTGAAGTAGTCGCAATGGAGGAAATGATTGCGAAGTAGGTCGCCACGACAACCAATGCGTTTTTGAAGGCGAGCACGCGGCCGATCCGAATTAACAGGGCATTAGGTCGGCTAACAGTCTGTAAATTGTATCTATGTGATTCTGAATAAATTTGTCTTCTATTATTTTCCACAATTTGGCTGGTTCAATTGTTGAGCTACAGGTTCTACAACTCTGTTGAACGTTGTTTATTAGGTCCCTTTGTATATACAATCGTTTAGCCCAAGGACAAGTGCGATTCGTATGGATGTACCTTCATTACTCAACCAGGGGTTGGACAAAGGAAAAGTAGGCGATGCTTGGTTAGGCATTTCGTTTTTTATGACTTACGGAGTCTGCCTGTTCAGCTGAAGAGAAATCGATATTCAATATTTCTATAGCCTCAGATTCATACTCCTCTGCTACCTGAAGCCGAACACCTGACGGCCCTAAGAAATGATGGGGAGCTATGGCGGCAGTTAATTCGTCAGGGATAAAGGCTTCGATGCCTACAGACTCTAGTTTCATTTTAAGGCTTTGGGCCTCTTGGAGGGTTCCTAGATTTGCTATAGTTTTCATGATTACACATTGGCTAACGTCGAGCTCACGAAACCGGCTTGTCTGGGTTTCGTGGAGCGTCTAGTTGAACGAAGCCGCTTCGCGGCATTTGGAGTAAGCTTTCATTTAAATTTGA
>CAWVWU010000254.1:0-4645 GCA_963933925.1 uncultured Puniceicoccaceae bacterium | reverse complement strand
GTGTACCGGCTGCGTAGTCTATATGAATATCGGATGCGCCACAGATACAAACCTTGCCCATTTGGCGAGCAACGAGAGCCGCGTGAGACGATACACCCCCACGTGAAGTGAGGATACCGTCGGAAGCGATCATTCCGCGAAGGTCTTCAGGTGAAGTTTCTTCACGGCAAAGTACGACTGAGTTACCCTTGGCAACTTCTGCTTCTGCGTCGACTGCGTTGAATACTACCTTACCGGAAGCTGCACCTGGACCTGCTGGGAGGCCTGTTGCCATGAGGTTCGCCTTCTTGATCGCCTTGGCGTCGAAAATAGGAACGAGGAGGCTAGAGATTTGATCCGCAGGGATCTTAGTGACGGCCACCTTTTGGGTCATCAATTTTTCCTTCACCATTTCAACAGCGATACGTACTGCTGCGAGACCCGTGCGCTTACCGTTACGAGTTTGAAGCATGTAGAGGACGCCATCTTCGATCGTGAATTCGAAATCTTGAACATCGCCGAAGTGCTTTTCGAGCTTCTTGCGAACGACACAAAGTTCCTTGAAGGACTTTGGCATATCGTTTGCGAGCTGAGCGATTGGGAACGGTGTACGAACACCTGCTACCACGTCTTCGCCCTGAGCGTTGATGAGGTACTCGCCGTAGAATACGTTTTCACCGTTTGCAGGGTCACGAGTGAACGCAACTCCAGTACCAGATGTGTCGCCCAAGTTACCGAATACCATCAACTGAACGTTAACGGCTGTACCCCATGCTGCTGGGATACCGTATTTTTGACGGTAGAGAGTAGCGCGCTCATTCTGCCAAGAATTGAATACTGCTCCAACAGAGCCTTCCAATTGCTTGTTCACGTCCTGAGGGAATGCTCCACCAGTGCGGTCCTTGATGAGAGCTTGGAAGCGCTTGATGACTTCCTTGTTGTTTTCTTCGGTGAGGTCGGAATCGACTTCAACGCCAACTTCAGCCTTCACTTCATGCAAAGCGTGCTCGAAAGGACATGGCTCGTTTTCTGTGCGAGCTTGAACGCCCATTACTACGTCTCCGTACATTTGAACGAAACGACGGTAGCAATCGTAGGCAAAACGTCCGTTGCCAGACTGAACCTTGAGAGCTTCAACAGTCTTGTCATTAAGACCGAGGTTGAGGATAGTATCCATCATACCGGGCATCGACTCGCGAGCACCTGAACGAACAGAGAAGAGAAGAGGGTTCTTTTCGTCGCCGAACTTCTTGCCGCTTTCCTTTTCACAGATCTTGATCGCGTCAGCGATTTGACCCTTAAGAGCTGAAGGGTATTTGCGACCGTTGTCGTAGTATTCTACACAAACGTCAGTCGTGATTGTGAAGCCGCCTGGAACGGGAAGACCGATGCTGGACATTTCTGCCAGATTCGCGCCTTTACCTCCGAGGAGGTTCTTCATTGTCGCGTTACCGTCGGTTTTCTTACCGAACGAGTAAACATATTTCACGGCCTTGGAAGCTGCCTTACGGACTGTCTTCTTTGCTTTTACCGAACTTTTTTTCGCAGTGGATTTTTTTGCCATCCTGATTTGCTTTTTGGTTATACGCTAAGTTTGAGAAATTGAAACCTTACAACTTCTCTAGTTGAAAAGTGTGCCTTATTAGTGACTGCACGCGTCCTGTCAATGGCATTGATCTAGAGGGGTATATAAGGAGAAGTTATGAGGTTTTTGATCAAGTGGTATAATTTGGTGTTGAGCTTGTTTGTCGATGAACTCTACTGACGTGCTTTTAGGGAGATAAATATTTGATGAGCGAATTGGTTCCACAGAACGATGAAGATGAAGAGGACGATGGCCTACACGGCCAACCGGGCGTTGAGCCAATGGGCTTTCTCGATCATTTGGAGGACTTAAGGTGGTCGTTGATCAAGCCACTTGCGGTGTTTATCATTTCGTTCGTGTTGGTGATGGTTTTTATCTCTGACGTTAAGGATCTGTTGTTGATGCCGCTTACGAATTCCCTAACTGAGGAAGGTCGTGCTACCTTTGAAGGCTTGGCGACGCGTAACCCGATGGGGGTCTATTCGGCCATGTTTCAGATCGGATTGATGGTGGGGGCTACGGTGGCGTCGCCATTTATTGTATACTATTTGGGGCGTTTTCTCGGTCCGGCACTAAACGATAAAGAACGTCGTATGTTGATCCCGGGATGTATCGCGGTGTTGATTTTGTTTCTCCTTGGCTGTTCGTTCAGCTTTTTCCTTATGCTGCCTCAGGCCATAGATATTACGATTTGGTTTAATGGGATGATGGGCTTTCAGTTGATTTGGTCCCCCGATAGTTATTTTAGTTTTATTACGTGGATCGTTTTAGGGATGGGGATTTCGTTTGAATTTCCCGTAGCGATTATGGTCTTGGTGCAACTTGGTGTTGTGACGGTGGCGATGTTGAAGCGGTTCAGGCGTGTTATGGTTATGATTTTGATCATTTTCGCAGCGATATTAACGCCACCGGATCCGGTAACGCAGGTCATGATGGCGGCACCGATGTACCTCTTGTATGAGTTGTCGATATGGATTGCTGCGATTTTAATGCGTCGGAAATTGGCTGCTGAGGCTGAAGAGTATGAAAGCGACTAAGTGAAATCTGTGATACTTATGATTATGCTCGATCTTTTTGGTTCGAAATCGCTTTATCACGATTTCCCCCCACTGGTTAAATAACGGAGATAAATTTTGTGAGTCAGGCTGAACCCAAATACATTGTAGTCGGAAATTGCTCGGACGATCCATTCGCGATCGACGTGGCATTTAGTATGGGGCAGATCGAGGACGTGGCTGATTTGATCAGCATGAAGAAGTTCGCCAATTCGGAGTTTTGCCCACGGTTCATATCGGACGAGCAGGACTTTGCGGATATCGGCGATAAGCTTCATGGCAAAAGCGTGATCATCGTGAGTGCGAGTAATTTCGTGGTGAGCCGCCAGAGTCTTGCGATGCGTAATTTCATGATCGCTCGTGCTGCCAAGGAAAACGGGGCGGACGAGGTGATTCTTGTTGAACCGGACTTGTACTACAGTGCACAGGATCGTGGCCCTCATTTGGAATTGGGAGATGTTGCCTTTGATCGTAATAAAGACGATCTTAAGAAATTTGATGGTCAGCTCTTCACTGCGAAGCTTTATGCTGAGCTGCTAAAATCTTCTGGAGTGGATCGTGTGGTAACGGTTCATAATCACTCTCATTCCGTGCAGGCGATGTTCACAGATGTGTTCGAAGGGAAGTTTCACAACTTGATCCCCTACGATATCTACGTGGATTATCTTTTGAATTCCAATATGGTGGACTATGGTCCGGGAGGAGAGGGCTTGGCTCTTTGTGCTCCGGATAAGGGTGCACGGGATTTTGTGAAAGAGATGTTTCGTCGCTTAGGGTTACCGAAGGCTAAATTTATCCTTCTCGATAAAGTTCGTACGGGTGAGCGCAAAGTAGAGATCAAGCTTCACGCGGAAAGCGAATCGACTTTCGAGGATATTAATGGACACGATATCGTCTTGTTTGACGATATGGTGAGGACCGGGACCACTGTTGTGAAATCCTGTCAGTTCTTGAAGCAGATCAATCCTGGAAAGACTGTTTTTGCAGTATCGCATTTCTATGCGAGTGATGAGGGACGTTCGAAGATGGCCCATACATCGATCGATGAGATTCTAACACTGAATACGATTCCGACAGTTTTGAATCGTGATGTTCAAGGGCGCTTGCGCAAGAAGATGGTTGTTCTGAAACTTGAGAAGTGGTTGGCGATGAACCTTTGCCATATCTTGGGAATTCCAAAACCAGATATGGGAGACAATAGCCTTTATGCGATTGATATGTCTTCGAAGAATCTACGCTGGAAGCGAAAGATCTGGTTGAGCGAACAGCTCAAATCTTTGAACGATTGAAGCTAGGTGCTAGGTGCTAGGTGCTAGGTGCTAGGTGCTAGGTGATTGGTTCTTGGAAGTGGAGATTTCTAGGCCCGATTTTGAATCGGGTTGTATTGGGCTGAAGATTCGCCGGTGAGGTGAATCATTTTGGACGACGGGCCTTGCTAGGCGATTTTGAAGACTTGATATTTTGTCGGTTCCGGCTTTGTTGCTCTACGCCGCGACGAGTGGCTTTGCTCAAATAGGTGTCGCTTTGCGACGGCAGGTTCGGGAGATCTTTTATTAACTCATAAGGCTGAGTTGGAACCACTTCCGAGGAAGCTTCTGACGACATGTCTTGTCACTGCTTTCCGCGAGTGTCGACCTCTGGTCTCGTTAGGAGAAGCGTGGCGACGAAGCAATAGCACAGAAATCACAAAGGAATGGGCAGTAAGTAAGTTTCTATTTTGTGCCTCTTGTGCTTTGTGTTGTTGAATTAAATTGGGCTGATACGTGAGGATATTGTGCCGAGTTACAGCTTTGTAATGATAGGGTGGGGTGTTTTGTCATGTGACTGTGTTTTAATGCGTGGCATGGGAAGGGAATCATGAACTCGGCGAAGATGATGAGTGCTAATTTAGTTAGCCTCTCGATGGGAGAGAGTGATCGTCTTCGCTGACAATTTTAGGGACCTCGATAGGTAGGGGTTAGTGAAACCATGGGGATGGGTATAAAAAAAGGGACCAGAATTTGATTCTGGTCCCTTTTCTTTTTTT
>CAWVWU010000253.1:0-4666 GCA_963933925.1 uncultured Puniceicoccaceae bacterium | reverse complement strand
TAAGACGCCACGTCAGGCTTCTAAGACAAAGGATATCACTGGTGGTTTGCCACGTGTTGCCGAGCTTTTCGAAGCACGTCGACCTAAGCAAGCTGCGGAGATGGCTCGAATTGATGGTGTTGTTAGTTTCGGTGGAACTGTACGTGCGAAGCGTAAGTTGATTGTTACCAACGAAGACACAGGGCTTGAGGAAGAACACCTCATTCCTCACATCAAACAGATCATCGTCCAAGAGGGTGATGTTGTTCACAAGGGGCAGCATTTGACTGAAGGTTCTGCGGATCCTCATGAAATCTTGGATATCCTCGGGCCAAATCGTTTGTACGAATTCTTGATCAACGAGGTTCAAGAGGTCTACCGTTTGCAGGGTGTTACGATTAACGATAAGCACATCGAGCTGATTATTCGTCAGATGTTGCGTAAGGTTCGTATAACTGATCCAGGTGACTGTGAGTTCTTTTGGGGTGAGCAGGTTGAAAAGACCACGTTCATGCGTGAGAATAACCGGATCATTGAAGCGGGTGGTAAGCCGGCGGAAGCTGAGCCAGTTCTTCTCGGTATTACTAAGGCGTCAATCGAGACAGAGAGCTTTATCTCGGCTGCATCGTTCCAAGAGACGACGCGTGTTTTGACAGATGCGTCTACCTTGAGTAAGATCGATACGTTGCAAGGCTTTAAGGAGAATGTAATCATGGGTCACTTGATTCCAGCGGGTACAGGTCTCCCTCCTTATCGTGATCTTCGTATTACTTTACCGTTTGGCCATGAGCTCGAAGAGCAGGCGGCCGAAGAGGAAGTTGCAGCAGTAGTACCTGAAGCGACTCCTGAGGTTGGTTAAGGCCCTTCTGTATAATAGAGAGTAATCTCTTCTTGAGAATTTCAAAGCCGCGGACTGTGTCCGCGGCTTTTTTTTGCTCTCGAGTTCGGGTGTTTACAACTTTCTTTGCGCAATCGAAGATTGTTCTTGATGCGCGTTCCGGACTTCTTCACAAGTTCCGGCTCTCAAAATCGTAGCTGAACATAGGGACTCGGGAAATCGGGTGCCGCCCATTTACTCATATGAGAAGCGAAATCTGGTTAAGTTGCTGACCCGATAGATGCTTTTTACTCGTTATTCGGCCGATTACACTTGCCGAGAAAAACCTTAACCATAAGTTCACGCTCTTTTCTAAAGAATTCTCA
The DNA here is from genome assembly GCA_963933925.1 of uncultured Puniceicoccaceae bacterium. Taxonomy (GTDB): domain Bacteria; phylum Verrucomicrobiota; class Verrucomicrobiia; order Opitutales; family Opitutaceae; genus JAKYXN01. The sequence goes on along the minus strand of CAWVWU010000253.1, from coordinate 3,484 downwards.
ACATGCCTACCATTAATCAACTCGTCAGAAAGCCTCGCAAGACTGTGAGGGCGAAGTCCAAGTCACCAGCTTTGGATGCCAATCCGTTTAGACGCGGTGTGTGTGTTCAAGTGATGACTCGTACGCCTAAGAAGCCGAATTCCGCGATCCGTAAGGTAGCTAAGGTTCGTCTTACAAATGGTATCGAAGTAATCGCTTACATTCCAGATGAAGGACATAATCTTCAGGAGCACAGTATTGTACTTGTTCGTGGTGGTCGTGTTAAGGATCTACCTGGTGTTCGTTATCACATCGTTCGTGGTACCCTTGATGCTATGGGTGTCGATAAGCGTCGTCGCAGCCGTTCAAAATACGGTGTTAAGCGTCCTAAGGCTAAATAAACCACAAATTTCTATACATAATGTCACGCCGTAGAAGAGCAGTTAAGAGACCAGTAAAGACAGATGCCCGTTATGGCAGTGCTTTGGTAGGTCACCTCGTAAACACCATCATGCGTGATGGTAAGAAGACTTTGGCAGAGCGTATTGTGTACGCCGCCTTTGAGCGCATTAGCGAAAAGCTCGAGAAGGGGGATCCAGTTGATCTCTTGATGGGTGCTTTAGAAAACGCTCGTCCTCGCTTGGAAGTTAAGAGCCGCCGTGTTGGTGGTGCTACTTATCAAGTTCCTGTTGAAATTTCTCACGATCGCCAAGAATCATTGGCGATGCGTTGGATTATCAACGCAGCTAGTGCTCGTAAGGGACTTCCAATGCGTGATGCATTGGCTAATGAGATCGTCGATGCTTACAATAACACCGGTTCGGTTGTTAAGAAGAAGGAAGACACTCACAAAATGGCTCAGTCCAATAGAGCGTTTGCTCACCTTCGCTGGTAGTTTTTAATGTCCACTGCCGTTACAGATCTTTCAGCCAGAAATGGCACTGACCGTCCCGTTCCTATGGAATGGACACGCAATATTGGCATAGCTGCCCATATTGATGCAGGAAAGACCACTACAACTGAGCGCATACTCTATTATACTGGAGTTGTGCATCGGGTTGGTGAAGTGCATGATGGTAACGCAGTAACGGACTTTATGGAGCAGGAGCGCGAGCGGGGGATTACTATTACCTCTGCTGCGGTTTCTTGTAATTGGAAGGGGCGTTCGGGGCCAAACGAAGGAATTAATCATCAGATTAATCTCATCGACACTCCGGGCCATGTCGACTTTACGGCTGAGGTTGAACGTTCACTTCGAGTTTTGGATGGTGCGGTCGCAGTTTTTTGTGCAGTCGCAGGTGTTCAGCCACAATCGGAAACGGTTTGGCGTCAGGCCGACAAGTATGAGGTTCCCCGTATTGCATTCATTAATAAGATGGATCGCATGGGAGCTGACTTCCTTGGAGCGGTTGAGGATATGCGCACTAAGTTGGGTGCTAATGCTCATCCTTTGTTTTTGCCGATAGGAGCTGAGGAAGAATTCTCAGGAATGGTGGATCTCGTCCGGATGCTTGCATTCCGTTTTGATGAGAGCGATCTCATGGGAGTTAATGTCGAGTCGATTGATATCCCGGCTGGAATGTCCGATGATGTCGCTGCTTACCGCGAGGCTTTGATCGATGCGGTTGCCGACTGGGACGAGGAATTCGCAGATCTCTATTTGTCTGGTGAAGAAATTTCCGAGTTAGCATTGTCGTTGGCAATTCGTCGCGTGACTTTAGCCCAGAAATTTGTCGGAGTAATTCCTGGATCAGCCTTTAAGAATAAGGGCGTTCAGAATGTTCTCGATGCAGTTGTAAGTTATCTTCCTTCACCACTAGATATGCCTGCTGTAAAGGGTCATAACAAAAGGGAAGTTGCCGTTGAGGTTGAAGCTGATGATCGCGGGCCTTTAGCAGCACTAGCATTTAAGCTTTGGAGTGATCCTTTCGTTGGAAAACTCGTTTATATCCGCGTTTATAGCGGTGTTCTTCGCAAGGGGGATGTTGTTTATAATCCAAGAACTCAAAAGTCTGAGCGCGTAAGTCGCCTCCTTTTGATGAAGGCTGATTCTCGTGAAGACATAGAATGTGCCCGTTCTGGAGATATTTGTGCAGCAGTTGGTGTTCGTGGTGTTGTTACTGGCGATACGCTTTGCGCAAAGTCGATTGATATAGCACTGGAGCCTCCTACATTTCCAGAGCCCGTTATCTCGATGACAATCGAGCCTAAGACTTCGCTCGATCAGGAAAAAATGTCTTTAGGCCTTTCGCGTTTGTCGGAAGAAGATCCTACTTTTTGCGTGTCTACAAATTCGGATACAGGGCAGACTATAATTTCAGGGATGGGTGAACTTCATCTCGAAATCATCCGTGATCGCTTATTTCGCGAATTCAAGGTGGGTGCTGCTTCCGGTAAGCCACAGATCGCATACAGAGAAACAATCACAAAATCCGCAGAGGGCGAAGGGAAATTCGTTCGTCAGACTGGAGGACGCGGCCAATATGGTCACGCTCGCGTGGAGGTTGAGCCTCAGGAGCAGGGGAAAGGGATAGAGATCATTGACGAAGTCGTCGGTGGATCCATTCCGAGAGAATTTATTAAGCCAACACTTGATGGTTTAAAAGAAGCATCGATAAACGGCGTAGTCGCTGGTTATCCTGTAGTAGATTTCAAGGTACGTCTTGTAGATGGTTCATTTCACGAAGTGGACTCATCAGAGGCAGCCTTTAAAATGGCTGGTATATTCGCATTGAAAGATGCGTTTCACAATGCCGGTTCCGTCCTTCTTGAGCCTCTCATGAAGGTGGAAGTTTCAACGCCTGATGAATTTCAAGGCGATATCATTGGTGATCTTAATCGCCGTCGTGGTCAGATCCATAATATGGAAAGCAAGAATAACCTCGCGATAGTGTCCGCGTGTGTTCCCTTGGAAACCATGTTTGGTTATGCGACGGATGTTAGGTCCCTATCAAAAGGGCGTGCTAGTTATTCAATGGAACCTTCTCATTTTGAGAAAGTGACAGCTAGTACTCTCGCAACCATTGTCGACAACCGAACCCGTTAAAGGGGGAGTTAACCGTACACATACAAAAATGACAGGTCAGAAAATACGCATCAGATTGCAAGGGTTCGACTATCGAGTAATCGACCAGTCGGCATCCGAGATTGTGGATACTGCGAAACGCTCAGGCGCTCGTGTTTCCGGTCCCGTGCCCATGCCGATTCGCATCGAAAAGGTAACCGTTAATCGTTCACCTCACGTGGATAAGAAATCCATGGAGCAGTTTGAAATCCGCACATATAAACGCCTGTTGGACATCATCGAGCCAACAGCCCAAACCGTAGACGAGCTTAAGAAGCTTAATCTTCCCTCAGGTGTTGATATTACAATCAACGTTTAATCGAAGCTAATACCAGACACTTTCGTCGAGCACTTAGTTCGATGCTAACGTGGGTCTAAGCAAACGGAAGAAACCTTCCACCTACCTCTTAGAATTATGAAAAATACACTTTTAGGCAAAAA
>CAWVWU010000252.1:0-4686 GCA_963933925.1 uncultured Puniceicoccaceae bacterium | reverse complement strand
AACTGGCTGGGGGTAGAAAAAAACAAAGGGCTGCATTGCTACAACCTATTTGCCGACCGGATATTTCCAGTCCCATTTCACCCTAAGATTGTCAATTTTCGGAAAGTTCACGTTTTGGGTAGGTAAACTCGAGGCCGCTCCGCCGCATTGAAAATTGAATATCCCTCTCAACTCCTCTCCTCATCACGACCTAGAAAATCGAAACCAGATCTCCCCCCACCTTGTCCCGGCGTATCGGAGAGGAGACGGACTTGTCCCGGCGTATCGGAGAGGAGACGAATCTCCCTCCGCGAACTCTGCCGTTAAAGAACCCACACCTGTCACGGCGTAGAGAAACGAAGACGGAACCGAATCAACTCCCACAATAATCAAAAATCTCATCTAACACCCCAAAACAGTCCTCCTAATGTTTATTTCATTCCCCCATTTTAATTTTGAAAAAACCGACAGTCTCAACAACACTTCAATTACCCCTCCGCAGCTGATTCCCCACCACCTATTGGTTCGAAACAACATAACCTGTCATACCATTTTCGAATACAACCCAAGCCGATCACCCCATTCCAAATAAATTGAACGCATTCATAGCAGACATCACCTTGTTCGTCGGTTGTAGGCTAAACGATCGCTTGGAATCAGTCCTACACAATACTCCTGTTTTCAGACATAGAACCCAGCACAACCTCACTTTCATCGAACTACTCGATGTACTCTTAAACGAGACGCTCCAATCCAACAAGTTCCGCAAAGTCGCTCATCCCGCCATCGAGCGAATGAAAGCGAAAACCTGCACCCTGCACGAACAACTTAACCGAGTATATAGCAGAGATTTATCTAGCGACTGCAGGAAATATTGGAGGCTCCCTCTCGACTACATCGACAACAACGACCTTTCTCAGAAGTGCCAGCAAGACAAGACCGAGCTAATGATCGAACTTCTTGACCGTTACATGCATCGCACCTTCTACACTTGTCTCGAAGAGACATTAAACATGAGTAAGACGCTCAAGATCAGCTACCAGTCATTTTATCAAAACCGAGAATGCCCCGGGGGCAAATCCCCAAAACTCCCGCATGCGAATGTAGAGCTCACTGTCCCAGAGAACATTGATGACCACCTACACAAATCCATCATTAGAAATGGCCCCACACCATTGCAAGAACTCATCGAATGGATCCGCATCTCATGCAGCGATGGAATTGAAAAATTCCCTTATCCCAATCAAGAAACCATCAATCGTCGCTACCTCTCACCCAGCCACATCCCACAAATCCGCTCCAATAGAGAGAAATTTCTCATGAGATTTCAAACCACAGATACTCGGGACAAACGGCACCAACTCATCAACAAATTCGGTCTCAACTACACCATTATAGAAACCTTAACCGACAGGTACTCCGAGCAACACCCACACTTCCGAGCACTCGGACTCCTCAAGCTGCAGAAACTGGCCAAAGAGCTATTAGCCATGGAACGTACCCCTCACTATTTCTGGATCATTGGCGAGAAGTACGGAATTCGAGAAGACATCTTCGAAGACTTCTCAAGACACCCCATCACAGCAAATAAACAAAATAAAAGCGTAGGCCACTTCTGGACACTCCGCCAAGAATTAATATCCTCAAACAAGTTATATAATAACGCCCTTCTAGAAAAAACGACCTGCCCCAACTAACCGCTCAAAAAATATCCCCTTTCGTGCATTTTAGCGTCTTTCGCGGTTAAAAAATAAGACGAGGGAAGATCCCTTCAAGAACTCGCTCCGTCGAACTTGTACTGTTCCGGTACACTCCGTGCCTGATATTTTCGGCGTTCAGCCTCGAACTAATCCTATTATTCCCCACCTTCGGGCACAAAAAAACGACGAGTAGCGGAACTCGTCGTTTTAAAAAATGGTGGTAAGAACAGGATTCGAACCTGTGTAGGGTTGCCCCAGGAGATTTACAGTCTCCCCTCGTTGGCCGCTTGAGTATCTTACCAAATGAGAAGCCGCTACCATTTGTTTTTTGATTTAAAGATCAAGTGTAAATTTAACTATTTTCAATTCTGTCGAAATTAGGCTCATTGCACTCGACTCGGCGAGCGAGTTTCAAAAGCTCAACTCACTATGGACACGGCCTTATTTGACTACCACTTACCGAGCGAACGGATCGCCCAAGAGCCCGCCTCTCTACGTGACGCCTCTAAGTTGTTGGTGGTAAACCGCAAAGATCATAGTTTGCAACATCGCTCCTTTCGCGATTTGCCGGAGTTTTTGGGTCCAAACGACTTTCTATTTCGCAATACCGCCAAGGTCCTCCCGGCTCGTCTATTCGCAAATCGGGTCACTGGCGGCCGCGTAGAGTGCCTCCTATTGCGTCCGGGATCCGAGGACGGTCTCAGCTGGTGGTGTCTTTTAAAGCCGGGCAAGAAGCTCCCAACAGGCTCAACATTCTCCTTAGAGGGCGTTTTCCGTGCCTCAGTCATCGCGAAGAACGAGGAAAAAGCGGAGTATTTAGTCACCTTCGACCTATTAACCTGTTCCTCAGTACCGGAGTTGGCCGAGCAATGCGGCAAAATGCCCCTCCCCCCTTACATCCGACGCGAGAAGGAAGACTCCCACGATGGCGAAGACACCTCACGCTACCAGACCACCTACGCCAACGATGACCGTATGGTAGCCGCCGCCGCCCCGACAGCCGGCTTACACTTCACTCCAGAGCTCACCGAGCTGCTGCGAGCTCAGCAGGTTTCTTTCTACGACGTCGTCCTCCACGTCGGCATGGGAACCTTTAAGCCCCTAGAAGCAGAACGCGTCGAAGACCACGAAATCCATCGCGAAGTCTACGAAGTACCCGTCGCCACTCAGTCAGCCATTCGCCAAGCCGCCGCCCAAGGCAAGCGCCGCGTCTGTGTCGGCACCACCAGCGTGCGCAGCATCGAAGACTATCTCGTCAAAACCAACGACATCACCGATCAGACTTTTCTCGGCGAAGCAGACATTTTTATCTATCCCCCTCGCCAATTCGCAGGAGTGGATGCCCTTATCACAAATTTCCATCTACCGAAGTCTACCCTCCTCTGCTTAGTCTCCTCCTTCCTCACCCCAGGCCAACCCGACGGCGTAAAGTGGCTACGAGAGATCTACGAAGAGGCCATCCGAAAAGAGTATCGATTCCTCAGCTACGGCGACGCCATGCTGATTTTGTAGTAACCCTACTTAAAAAACGATTTCATACCGTCGAAAGGTAACCAGAGAAATTACTGTGCCGCGAGCTTAAGCTCATTGAATCGAACACGCATTTCCGCGAGTCGCTCGGTCTGTGCTGGGTCCTGTGCCAAATCGTTTTCCTCAATCGGATCGGCCTGCAAATCAAACAACTGCTCAAACTCCGCTTCCGGCCAATAAATGTATTTATAATCCTTACGCACAAGGGCCTCAGAAGCTGGAATAAAAGACTGATTTCTCAACGTTGCGTGCTCATAGAAAAACTCCTCTCGCCAATCGGGTTTTTCTTCCTCCGAAAAAAGCACCGCCATATCACGACCTTGCATTCCCTTCGGAACCGTGATTCCCGCCGCACCCAAAATGGTAGGTGCCAAATCCACGTTTAAGGTAAAACTGTCATTAGTCTGCCCCACTTTGCTATCGGCCATACGAGGATCAACCACAATGAGCGGCACGCGAATGCTCTCTTGGTGTGGATACCATTTATCGGCCAGTCCATGCTCTCCGTGATAGTAGCCATTATCTGTTGTAAAGATCACAAGCGTATTTTCCAAGACGCCCTGTGCTTCCAATTCAGCCAGAATCCGACCACAAGTCGAATCCACTTCCGTCGCGAGGCGATAGTAGTTCTTCATCATCGCCTGATACTTCTCCGGCGTATCAAACCTCCAACGCCAGCGATTGCGTCCTTCGTTCCGTTCTCCAAAAAACTCCGGCAAACGCTCCCACGACTCCTGAGTCGCATTAACAGGCACCGGAATATCCACATCGACATACAACCCGAGACTCTCCGGCTGCGGCAAATACTGAAGCGGATGCCTATCCTCAGCATGAGTCGCGAAAAAGGAAACGGTCAGGCAAAACGGTTGATCCTTTGGTCGCTCAGTCAGAAAATCCAACGCGTCATCTTCATTCTTCTGCGTCACATGAATCTGACGCTTACGATCCTGCTTAATCCAGTGAGTCCCCATGTAACTCCGCCCAAAATCAAATACCTCTTTAGGAAACTTCCCTACATGCCACTTCCCAACGTGACCGACAAAATAGCCATTGTCGTGCAAGAGGACCGGAAACGTCTCCTCCCACGGAGTCGTCATTGAGTTGAAGCTCGTATTCCCATGACGCGACATCCACTGCCCTGTGTACATCGAAGATCGACTCACGCCACAAATCGCCGTCGTCACACAGTTCTGCGTAAACCGCATTCCTTCACGTGCCAACTTATCGAGCTCCGGAGTTTGGACCACTGAATGCCCCGCAACGCCCAAAGTATCATGACGCCAATCATCCGCATAAAGAACTAAAATGTTCATTGGCTTATCAGCCGCCTGTACGTGGTACCCACCAACAAGTACCAAGATGAATAAAGAGAGGTATAATTTCATAACAAAAGTGCTCGTACCAGATTCAACCCCAACGAAACAAGCAAGAGAAACTATACAAGAAAATCGGCGAACTGAGCATGGACGTCGAATTC
>CAWVWU010000251.1:0-4703 GCA_963933925.1 uncultured Puniceicoccaceae bacterium | reverse complement strand
GTCGGTTATCTATCCAACTAAGCCACCTGTCCAGTTTTCGGGGTCCACTTCAGGGTGCATCCAGTTATTCGTCGGCCCTGCCTCATCTCTTGATACAGGACAAATGAACGTTCGACTCTCAACACGAGCGACGTCACGAGGATCCGAACGAAATAAATAACTATTCGGCCGCTTCGCTTCATCCAACTTCACACAATCGCCCCGCCTTACCATCATATCAAATAAGGCAGCCGCTTCTTCATCACTTCCATCAACCCAATGGACCTGATCCGGTTGAACGAGATGAATTATTCGCTTTATCCAGCGATTAACATCAACGTTGGATGTGGGGGCATCCGAATTTATAGGGTAGCTGCACTCTGGAGCTACGGTAGTTCCTTGTATGTTCGAATTCATAAGGACAGTACTTCGCTTGAGGTTAACAATGAATACGTCCAAAAATAGAGAAGACGCATACGAGCTCGCCCACATTCGCATGTAAGCGATTTGAAAACCTTAACTCGTTTGTCCCACAAGGTCCATACGCAATTTGCTTGAACCCTCCATTAATAAGGAAACTGAATGCTTTAGTTGATCTAAACCAAACGGTTTATGTAAAAAGCGACAGGGATAGCGTTCGATATCCGGATATTCATCCCGCTCTCCATCTCCACTCATGATGATAACAGGTAAATCTTCCCTCTTCTCCCGAATCGCCTCATGAACCTCATCGCCATTCATATTAGGCATATTGTGATCCAGTATTGCGAATGCTAATTCATCGGAATGCTTCTCAAACAATGCAACGGCCTCTTCGCCATCGCTCGCACAAATTGGTTCGTATCCAAAAAGCTTCAACATCGAAGCGATCACCATTCTCAAAACATCCTCATCATCCGCCAAAAGAACCATTTTTGCATCGTTGTCCTCAACGGGCTCAACAACATCCTCCGAGACCGCATCACAAGCCTCTGAAGCCGGCAAATAAACGCGCACTGTTGTACCCACTCCCACTTCCGACTCAAAATCAATTGCTCCAAAGTGAGCCTGTACAATTCCTTGCACTGCCGCCAATCCGAGCCCACGTCCTTTGAATTTTGTAGAAAAGAACGGATCAAAAATCTTCGGCAGCACTTCCGGTGTAATTCCATGCCCATCATCCTTGACCTCCAAATAAACAAACAGTCCCGGCTGAGCATCTAAACCATGAGAAAGAGCCACAAGATCCGATTGATCCATCGAACACATTTCGGTCGCAAACTCCAGTGATCCACTTCCGTCTTCACCAATTGCTTCCGCACCATTGAACCCCAGACTGAGCACCAATTGTTGGATTTCGGAAGGATCCGCTTTGATCGCTGGCATTTCCTCGACAAAAGAAGAATGCATTGTGGTACCTTCAGGTAACGAGATACTAATAAGCTCCAAGCTATCCTTTGCTAATTGAGTCAGTTCAACCTCCTGGACAGCCAAACTCCCCTTTCCTGAAAAGGACAACATTTTACGACACAACTCGGAAGCTTGAGATGCTGAATCTTCCAAGTTTTGGATACGCTTAGAAAGCGATGAATCCTCTCCTAAGTCTTCTTTCACAAGTGCCGCATTACCCAAAACACTCGTCATTAAATTATTCAAACTATGAGCCATGCCTCCAGCCATCATACCGATGCTTTCCAATTTTTGAGATTCCAAGAGCTGCTTCTCAAACAGAGAACGGGCTTCCTCCTGCTTACGTCGCTCAGTGATATCGATATGTGAGCCAACAATATTGAGTAGACCTCCTTGCTTATCTTTCACCAGATTTGCTCTACACAAAATATTCCGATAATCGCCATCTTTGTGAAGCATTCGATACTCACACTCGAAATCGGCCCAAGGTTCTCTCAAAAAAGCCTTCATTTTACTAAAAGCTTCATAGCGATCACTGGGATGCAAATGAGCACGAAACGTCTTTAGAGAATTTGAAAAACCTCCCCCGGAATATCCAAGCAATGCCTTCCAGCGTTCTGAAAAGTTGATCTTATTACCTCGAAAGTCACAGGTCCACAGACCGATGTTCGACGCCTTAATCGCTAACTCCAAACGGCGCTTGCTGGAAATAAATGCATTCTCCGCCCGCTTCCGCTTCGAAATATTTCGCAAGGTAACCATAAGGACATCCTGATCTTTCCAGGTCAACATCACCGAACGCATCTCCGCATTGGGAATTGAAAACTCTTCCAGTTGGACCTCTCCCTCAAACTCATCGACCGTCATCAGCCGCTTATCTAAAACACTGAACAATGCCTGCTCCAATTTAGCCCCAAACCAAGCCTGAGCGACTTCATTGACATAGAGCAATTCTCCACCCGGACGGGACACTAAAAACAGGGCCTCATCGATCCGATCAAGTAACCCCTTAAACGGTGTCCGTATCAACGTAGTCGAGGCCTGCTCTTGGCGAGACTTCAACTCGCGCAACATCTCCTTCCGATCTAATGCATAGCGAATCGTTTGCAGCAGCTTCCCTTGCCCCACATCGTTCCACACAATACTATCGTCAGACAAACTCTGAATAGCATCAAAAATTGAACTATCCTCCTCCTCGTCCAAAATCGCGATTACAGGAATATCGCGGTTCGCGAGGTGAAAACGGACCAAGGCATCAAGCCCCTTAGCATCCGGCAAATCCAAGCGCGTCATAACAAGCTGGTAATCGCTCGAATCAAAACGCTCCAACCCTTCGCTCAAAGACGAAGCTCGATCCAACTCATACCCAGCCTCATCACCACCTACCACACTTTGTAGAATATGGTCCGAACGACGTGATTCGTGATCAACTAACAATAACTGAACTGGCAAGGACCCCATTTAGGAAAAAAGCACAACAATACACACCAGGTGCATCACTATAGTTTGATATGATAAATTAGACACACTTCCTCCTTTAAGAAAACGAACGAAGCACTCGAAGCTATGCTGCCCATCATTACCTCAGTTTCAAGCAAGAGTCGTGGGACTTAAGTCAATCTAATCATTTATTTGTTATAAAAAAATGAAAAGTGAAAACGCAAAAAAAGACCAAAGGGAAAACCCTTTGGTCTTTTGTAAATTAATTGCTAGTATGGAGATCTATCCGGAAGACCCCTTCTAATCGAGGTAGATTTCCGAACTAGAATCGACAGAAATGCCACGTGCTTTCCACGCAGCAGCAAAGGTTTCCGCACTGTAACCAAACGATGGAGCGATCTCGATTTCGACCACTGGTACGCCCTTTTCATCGACCTCGATATCAACTCCAGCTGTCGCCAACCATTCAGCAAAAAGCTTCATTTGGTCCACTTTGCACGATTCAGCAGAATCAATTCCTTCCGCATTCTTTACCGGACTGAAATCGCCAAGCCTTGTCGTCTCAAGCACCAATGGATTCGAGGAAAATGGCAACGCATCGAACACAAAAAGCTCAAATTTAACGCCATTCGCTTCAGTCGGCTTTACGGACTCACCGTCATCACCAAGGTAAGCGATTTTCTTAACCGCCTTATGGAAAGGCAGCTTAACGTCACTTCCAGGGGCGCCCAAACGTGCAATAAAATCAACTGCAACAATATGGATAGCGATACTTCCCCCGAAAAAAACCAACTTCCCATCAGAATCTCGCTTCGAGATCAAATCATCTGGCATATCGCTATACTCGACGACTTCAAGTTCTCCATTCAATGAACAAAAGACCCCCACCTTTTCACCTTCGTAGGCTTTCGGTAACATCTTGCTGGACATCGTGGATTCCGACTTGAAGTGGAAACCTACAAAATAAGGATCGATGGTCTGAATCAACGGATTGTCGATTTGGAAATAGCTCAAAGCTTCTACTCCCTTCGCACGCATATCAGAAATCGCACCACTACGATCCAGTGCACGCAACGCACCTCCATGCCCATCCGGGCTCATCGCGATTTGCCCCTTTGACTCCAAAATGATCTTACCTTCAAAATCGACTGCGGCCATCCGCCCTTGCTTAAAGAATACAACCGTATCCTCTCCTAGACCAAAATAGTCATGTTCCTTAAAGAACTCTTCAGTGGCCTCATGATTCAAATGGCTCGTCATGATGTACCACGGAATAGCAGCATTGTAGAGCTTTCGAGCAGCCAAGGCCTTTTCTGCAAACACCTGAAAAAGAGTCTTCTTCTTGATCGGGCTCACGGGATAAGTGCCCTTTGGCCCATCGTAACCCAATCGAGTTCCTTGCCCACCGGCTACAGTAAACAACGCGACCTTTCCAGCTCGTATCGCCGCCTCACCTAATTCCTTGGCTTCCTGCCAACTTGAATCAATGGAAACATCAGCTGGTCGAGGAGTGTAAGGAGCTGGCTCCAATGCACTATAATCGACTTCAGCTTGCTCACTCGCTCCCTTTACGAGGGTTTCAATCAACTCGTCCAACTCAACAAGATCGATTTCCCCTGCTTGCTCAAGAAGAGCTGCCTGCTCAGATTCATCTAATTCAGACCAGTATTTAAATACATGCCCCTGCCCGTGTTTTTCAAAGAGTTCTTGAATTTCCATTTGTTCTAATAAACGTTACAGCATTTCAATTTAGCCCAAATTAAAGGCCAATTGATCGAAAGTAAGCTACTCAAAACGGAAAATCACTTCATTTTCTTTAGCATAGCCAAGCTTTTTCCGAATAGTATCTTCCACGTAATCCTTGTCAGATTCCAACTTCGTCAACGCCAACTCAC
>CAWVWU010000250.1:0-4713 GCA_963933925.1 uncultured Puniceicoccaceae bacterium | reverse complement strand
TGTCCATGCCATCGCATTCGCTAAAATCGACGACAAACTTAACAACACCAGATCCGATAGACCCCTTCAAAAAACCTTTCAAAGGAGCCACGTTCATAAACGAAGCACGACCTACGATCTTAATCGCGACCGGGCTCGAGTCTGGATCTACTAAATATGCGGCGTTTTTCGCCATAAGACCTTACTTAATCGGCTCTAACTGAGAGGATTACTAAAGAGAAGCGTTATGCGAGAGCTGCTTTGATAGCTGCGAAGTCAGGCAACTGTTTTGGATCATCGCTTGATTCACTGTAAACAATGTTTCCATCTTTGTTAATAACGAAGGCCGCTCGCTTAGAGACACCCTTAAAACCAAGCAAATCCTCGAAGAGTACACCGTATGCCGCACTCACGTCCTTGTTGAAATCGCTCAACAATGGGAATGTGAGGCTATTCTTCTGAGCAAAGGCTTCCTGAGAAAATGGGCTATCAACACTGATTCCGTAAACCTTCGCATTCAAACCTTCGTAATCTGCCAAAGAATCACGAATACCACAAAGTTCATCCTCACAGACGCTTGTAAACGCCAAAGGGAAAAAGAGCAAAACCGTAGCACTCGCTCCAAAGTTTGCGCTCAAAACGACGTCGGATAGACCTTCCGCGTTTTTGGATTTTAGAGAGAAGTCAGGGGCTTTGATGCCAGTCGCTAGTGCCATAATAATCTAAAGTTGTTTCTATGGGTGTTGAAGAGTGAGCCAGCATTGCGATTAAAGCATTTGGGGCAAATCGAAAGTGACCCCATTTTAGCTTTTTAAAGGGCACGTTACAGTGATTAAACCCCCGCCGACTAAGGGATTGTCCGTAGAAAACAAGATATCACACTCTTTACAGATCTCAAACACGAAGACCCGTATTAATTTCATTCATACCACACTCCCAAGGTAGGACGTGAAAGCTCGCACACCGAAGAGTCCAAATGATCAAGACCCCTAACAGAACACATTACAAAAACTCAACTGGAGAGAAGCCAACCTGCATACGCAAAGCGGATCCTGGCAAAATCATCCCTATTTCATAATGAAAATAGTATACTCATTCGCATTTATTGGCATTCATTAGCGGTTTAAAAATCCAACCCTACTCCATCCTGAGAATCCGTATTGATTCACGGTTCCAAACACCCCACAACCCAATCAATGAAAAAAATAATCCACGTCGATATGGACTGTTTCTTCGCGGCGATCGAATGCCGCGACGATCCTTCCGTGGCGGACAAGCCGGTCGGCGTGGGCAGCGATAAGGGACGCGGCGTCCTCACAACCTGCAACTATATCGCCCGCGAATTCGGATGCCACTCCGCAATGCCTGTCTTCCTCGCCAAAAAACGCTGCCCACACCTGGTCCTCAAACCCATCCGCTTCGACGTCTACAAACGAGAATCCCAACGAATTCGAGAAATCTTCGCCCGCTACACCGACAAAATAGAACCCCTCTCCCTCGACGAAGCCTATCTCGATGTCTCCCACCGAGAAGAATACGCATGGGACCTCGCTAAGACGATTCGAGCCGAAATCTTCAAAACCACCGGTCTCACTGCAAGTGCCGGAATTGCCGCCAATAAGATGATTGCTAAAATTGCCTCCGATTGGCGAAAACCCAATGGCCAATTCGCTGTAGTACCCGACCAAGTCGAAGGCTTCATGAAAGACCTGCCGGTGCGAAAGCTCTGGGGCGTTGGACCCAAATCTGCCGAACGTCTCGCCAGCCTCGGCCTCGATACCTGCGGTCAACTTCAAGAACTCTCACTCGACCAAGCAATGACCCGATTCGGACCAACCTGGGGATACGAACTACACAGACTATGCCGCGGTATCGACGATCGCGACGTTCAGACCGAACGCATTCGTAAGTCCATGAGCGTCGAACACACCTTCTCCAACGACCTCACCACCCTCGAAGATTGCGAAGCCGAACTCCCCGAAATAGTGGACGAGCTCAAGGCCGATCTCGCCAAAGCCAAACTCGACGACGACTTCGCCAAAATATTCGTAAAGCTAAAATTCTCAGACTTCAAAACGACAACCAAAGAACGCACGGGCTACGATGCCACGATCACTGAATTCCTTCCCCTTCTCACCGAAGCCTTCTCCCGAAATGACAACGCAGTGCGCTTGATCGGCGTCGGTGTTCGATTCCCAACGAGTGCTCCCCAAAATTTCGAACAACTCGAACTTCCCCTAAAATTAAAAAAGACGAGACCGCTATAACGGTCCCGCCTTTATTTTATTCAATACAAGTAAAAGCTTACCACCAACGGTAGTGAGAGCGCTTCTTTTTCTTAGGAGTTCCCTTCGCGATTACTCCCGCAGCCTTACACGTCCAATAAACCGTTCCGTCCACAGCAACAGTCACATCAGCAGGATAAGGAAAACCATCCGCAACCACCGACTTTTCCATGGTACGAAGGTCGAGTTCCATCACTCGATTGGTTCCTCCGTCATCCCCCGCTACTCCTGGCGTTGGCACTTCAGTGTAGAAAAGACGACGTCCGGTAACATCTACTGCGATACCCATCGGAGATTCGAGACCATCGGTCAACAAGCTCACAACACCAGCCGCTGAGCGTTGAAAGATAACTCCCGCCGTATTGCACGTCCAATACGACTGACCACCACTAGACACAACGATGTCTACAGGGGCTGGCTCGAAATCAGAAATAATAGTAATATTCTCTCCATCGGTCACCGACACGAGATTAGCATTAAACTCACCTGGCATTGGAACCTCCGTAAACAGGACATCTCCATATCGATCAACTGAGATGCCACTCGGGCTCATCAAAAACTCTTCAGGTGCCGCATCTAAACCAGCAGCAGGCAGAACGAACTGCTTACCATTACGTCGATCATACTTCAAAATCACACCCGCTGTTTGACAGGTCCAATACACGCTCCCGTGCCGATCCAATGCAACATTTTTTGGATACGGCTCACCCTCACTCACCGAGGTAATTGAACCATTGCGCAAGTTTAGACGTTTCACAGCATTCGTCCCTCCTTCTGTTCCCGGTACTCCAGGAGTGGGAACCTCTGTAAAATAGAGAGAAGACTTCCATTGAGCGGCAATACCCATTGGGCTAGAAAGCCCCGTCTGGACGATCTCAACCTCGTATTCACGAGCCTGAACAGTTAGCGAAAGAGCGGTCACACTGACCCCACATGCGAGCATGCGGATAGCAGAGGTAACAGAACGAGAAGAGTGTTTATTTTTACGATATAACATTTTCAGTATTATGTTGGGGTTACGCTGCTCAGGTAACGATTTCGAAAAACAAACCGACCCACATTCACAGCAGAATTTAACTAACGAATACAAAGAGCCCCCACCCATTCCATTTATTCCCAACAATCTGAAAAAGTTTTTCACCCAACGTAAAAATAGGATTTCATCTATCCCATAAAGAATCCCAGAGCCCCAAAACGTAGAAGCGGCATCCTGCCGCTTTCCTCTACCACCACAACCCAATCAGGTAGCGGCACATCGTCCCCGCGTGCCCATCGTAGCCTGAAGGGCGTAGTTGGGATGGCCACCCCTCAACCAATTCCCAATCAATGCTCTAATCATCCCTAGCGATCTTTGCGGATAAATAAAACCACATCTCCAAAATCATAAAAAACCCGCATCAATTAGCCGTTCAAAAAAGCTAACAGCCTAGCCCAGCGGACGAAGGCTGAAACCAATCTACTGCTTATAGCCTTGGCACCGCTAGCTCTTTCAAAAAAAACCGGAATAAACGACTGCCCCGAAAGCTCTCATTCTTAGAAACATCATGCCGATAAATATAAAGAAATCAAAGAAGCATCCAAATCGTCCCCCAAAGGGTACGATCAACGCCGCTTCGCCACACCCTCAATGCTCCCGAAATTCCAGGACATCGTAGACGCTCACTACCGTAACCTCTACCACTTCGCCCTCAGCCTATGCAAATCGCCCGACGACGCATGGGACCTGACTCAGGACGCATTCTTGGCATGGGCACGAAAGGGTTCCAGCCTGCGATCAAGCAAGGCGGCAAAATCATGGCTCTACACCACTCTCTACAGAAATTTTCTAAAATCCGCCAAACGCTCCAAACGCTACGTCCCAATGGACGAAAACGAGGAAATTAATAACACGATAGACGAACAAGAGCCCGACACCGAAAAATACGATCAAGAACGAGTCATCCAACTCCTGTCGGAACTTAAACTCGAATACCGCAAAGTAGTGATCCTCTACTATCTCGAGTCCTACTCTTATAAAGAGATCGCCAAGATCCTCGACATTCCAATCGGGACCGTAATGTCCCGACTATCACGAGGCAAAGACCTCCTAAAACGAAAACTCAATAACGACGACACCAACGCAAAAATTGTCAATTTCTCCGAAAAATCCAAAAAAGGAAAGATCCGCCATGGATGAACACGAAGCCAAACTAATTCTCGCCAGCTACACCCTGGACAACACTCCTACGGACGATTCCAAATTCGACGAAGCTCTCGCCTGTGCTCAATCCTCCCCCGAACTCATGTCATGGTGGAAGCAAAATCAGTCCGAAGATAAAGCCATCAAAAGTACTCTCGCCCAAGCTCCCGTCCCGAACGATCTACGTGCCTCTCTCCTAGCGAGTATGGAAAACGCAAGTCTCCCTATTTGGAGACGAAAAAGCACTCAGCGCCTCTTCGCCCTAGCGGC
>CAWVWU010000249.1:0-4717 GCA_963933925.1 uncultured Puniceicoccaceae bacterium | reverse complement strand
ACGAAGTAATTCGATTCTTCAATTGCCAAACCCAGTTGTTCCAGTCCGATGCAGGCACATCTTCCCATATTCCCTGTCCGGAACTCCAACTTTTTCTATCCTCAGTGTATGGCATGGTACAAATTTAGCGTTTTTTGGTAAAAATACTCGGTGTTCAGCATCCAAAGTATGTTCGAGTTTCATCGAACATCATTCAAATTACGTTTTCGACACAAAAATGAATTGGCAGGCACAGGTAAACTACCTTTTGTCACAAATTGAATGAACGGAACAGGTGTATTAGCATTAGAAGATGGTTCGGTATTTCGCGGTATCGGGTTTGGCGCAGCCAAAACCATTGCTGGCGAAGTGGTGTTTAACACCAGTATGACTGGATATCAGGAGATCATTACTGATCCTTCCTACTACGGACAGATCGTTACGATGACTGCGCCGATGATTGGTAATTATGGAGTCAACGAGCAAGATACTGAATCGGAAAAGCCAATGGCTGCCGGTTTGGTCGTGCGAGAGCTCAGCCCAATCGCCAGTAACTGGCGGAGCACAGGCTCACTCGACGACTACCTTAAAAAACACGGCATCCCCGGCATCGAAGGCATCGATACCCGTGCCCTCACTAAAAAGCTACGGACTTCCGGTGCGATGAAGGCATGTATCAGCTCCGAAGGAATCTCGGACGAAGAAGCCATCCAGCGTGCTCGCGACTGGGAAGGCCTTGTCGGAGTCGACTATGTAAAAGAAGTCACTTGCAAAAAAGCTTACGTCTACACGCCCGACGAAGCAGACGAGTGGCCCTACAACCCAATTGGCACGAAAATCCGCTCCGCCGGACCAAAGCACAAAAAGAGCTTCAAAATTGCGGCCCTCGATCTCGGAGCGAAGAAATCTATCTTCCGCGAACTCGCATGGCACGGCTTCGAAGTTCACGTTTTCCCCGCCACAGCATCGGTCGAAGAAATCAAGGCTATCAGCCCAGACGGTATTTTCCTCTCCAACGGCCCTGGTGATCCAGAACCGTTAACCTACGTACACGAAACCGTACGTGGTCTCCTCGACGATTATCCAATCTTCGGTATCTGCCTCGGTCACCAAATCATCTCTCACGCCATCGGGGCCAAGACCTACAAACTCAAATTCGGACACCGCGGCGGCAACCAGCCCGTCAAAAACTTCGAAAACGACTTCGTAGCGATCACCGCTCACAA
Source organism: uncultured Puniceicoccaceae bacterium (assembly GCA_963933925.1). Classification (GTDB taxonomy): domain Bacteria; phylum Verrucomicrobiota; class Verrucomicrobiia; order Opitutales; family Opitutaceae; genus JAKYXN01. The sequence continues at coordinate 3,512 of CAWVWU010000249.1, read as the reverse complement.
CCACGGATTCGCCACTTCAGAAGAAGGACTCGAAGAATGTGGAGCGATCATCACCGAGCTCAACCTCAACGACAAGACCATCTCCGGCATCCGCCTGAAAGACAAACCAGTCTTCTCAGTCCAATATCACCCCGAAGCGGGCCCTGGACCAAGCGACGCCAACCCGAACTTCGAAAAGTTCTACCAAATGGTAGCCGCCAGCAAAAAGTAAGGTCACAGTCACAAACAGTTTTCCCAAGAGGTGCAGTCGTTAACGACTGCACCTTTTTTTTAAAAAAAAGGCGACGACCTGCCACCTCCAAACAATCGTCTAAGTCTCCACCGTATATATTGCCCTTATAAGACAATCGATTTTTCTACAGGATAAAACCTCGAAGACTTGGCCAAGCTACACACGGGGATTTACTGTAGTCGACTGCATATCAACAGAGCTCAGGCACAAAAAAACCTCGATAGAAAAATAATTCCTATCGAGGCGTGATTGCGATTATCGGATTACAATCGGGGAATGGTTAAACCGCCATCAGTCATAATGACTTGGCCGGTTGAATAAGGGAAGTCGCCACGAGCAAGACCAGCAACAGCCTTACCAATGTCGTCAGGGAAGCCCCAACGCTTAGTGACACATAAACCTTCCTCAATAAGTTTATCGTACTTACCGGATACACCAGACGTCATATCAGTCTTGATTACACCAGGACGCACTTCGTAAACAGGAATTCCGAACTCACCCATACGAACGGCAAACAACTGAGTCATCATGCTCAAGCCTGCCTTCGCGATACAATACTCACCACGGTTAATGGAAGCCACTGTCGCAGAAATTGATGATACATTAACGATCGCCCCAGAGAAGGAATCGTCAGCCTTCTTTGCTACGACCATTTCGTTCGCAACCGCCTGAGTAAGGAAAAAAGCACCCTTGAGGTTCGTATCAACTACGAAATCATAGTTTTCTTCCGTAGTCTCCAAAACATCGAGACGTTCCTTAGGAGCAACTCCAGCATTGTTTACCAAGAGATTCAATGAACCACCAGTAAACTCCTTTGCTTTCGCCATGATTTTTCCACGACCTTCCGCAGAACCGATATCACCTTGAGCGTATCCAGCCTCAACGCCAAACGCACGAATCTCTTCGAGCACAGCCGCCACCGACTCTTCAGGACGCATTCCATTGATGAGAATATTCCAACCTTCGGCTGCTAACGCCTTTACGACGCCAAAACCAATACCGCGCGATCCACCTGTTACGAGTGCAGTTTTCATAGAACTATTTGCTTATGTTTATGTTAGAAAAAAACGATAGGGATGCCCATCTGGTATCAACAACCAACAAACATCCCTATCTAAAGTAGTCTCAATTAAGACGATTAACCCAATTCAGGGATATCGACCCAACGACGCTCAGCCCATGACTGAAGGGCCAACTCAGCAAGCTGTACACCACGTGCACCTTCGAGAAGATCCCATGTGAACGGCTCGTCGAGAACAACGTGCTTGAGGAACATTTCCCACTGAACCTTGAACGCATTGTCAAAGTTCTCTTGCTCTGGCATCTTCTGCCAACCGTCATAGAAGTCGATTGGTTGTGCAATATCAGGATTCCAAGTAGGCTTTGGAGTTCCGCTGTAAGGCTGGAACCAAAGATCGCGCAAACTAACAACTGCAGATCCCTTAGTACCGTCAACCTGCATCATGAACAAATCGTCACGACGTGGACGTGTACACCAGTTAGAATTGATGTGAGCAACGATGCCACCTTCGATTTGGAAGGTTGAATACGCGGCATCATCAGCAGTCGCCTTGTAAGTTTTTCCGTACTCGTCAACACGCTCAGGAATGTGTGTTGCACCGAGGCAAGATACTGATTCGATCTTACCAAAAAGGTTAGCCAAAACATAACGCCAGTGACAAACCATGTCGATGATCATTCCACCATCGTCTTCCTTACGGTAGTTCCAAGAAGGACGCTGTGCAGGGATGCTATCACCTTCGAATACCCAGTATCCGAAATCACCAGTAACACTGAAGATACGACCGAAGAAACCTGTGTCGATAAGGCGTTGTAGCTTAGCCAAACCAGGAAGCCATAGCTTGTCTTGAACAACACCGTTCTTAACACCAGCTGCCTTACAGATATCAGAAAGCTCAACCGCTGTCTTAACATCAACTGCTGTTGGCTTTTCACAATAAACGTGCTTACCAGCCTTAGCCGCATCCTTAACACCTTGTGCACGGCGAGAAGTAGTCTGAGAGTCGAAATAGATCTGATAGTGATCGTCCTTCATGACGCTATCCAAATCGGTAGTAAATTTCTCAACACCACTTTGCTCACAAAGTTGTTTTAGCTTAGTCTCATTACGACCAACCAAAATCGGATCAGGCATTATGATCTCTGTCGGGCTAACTTTTACGCCACCTTCCTTAATGATCGCTGCAATAGACCGCAGAAGATGCTGATTCGTTCCCATGCGTCCAGTGACGCCGTTCATGATGATTCCTACTTTATGTACTTTCATTATGTATTATCCTTTATTTTGGTTATTAAATTAAGAGAGTTAAAAACGTTATTGAGTAGCGATGTGAGCTTGTTTTATCATTTCGAGATACTTGTCTTGGTCCATATCCCAATAACGATTTGAGAAGATTTCTACCTCCTCGTACCCAGAAAATCCTGCTTCATTTACCCACTTTCGAATTTGAGGGATATCAATCACGCCCTCCCCCATTAGCCCACGGTCATTGAGCATATCTTCTGGGTTATTCTTCCAATCGCAAATATGGAAAGAGAACAAACGTCCCTTCTCACCAGCAATCTTAGTTTGTGCTTCAAGTTGGTCATCCCACCAAACGTGGAACACGTCTAAAGTAATTCCGAGATACGGATGATCCACGATGTCGCAAAGCTCATTGCTCTGCCCCATGCTTACCACAGCACTACGACTATCAGCATACATCGGATGAAGGGGCTCGATACCCAATTTGACCCCCGCTGCTTGAGCGTGATCCATACATGCCGCCATTCCATCAGCAATTTGCTTACGTGACTCGAAAAGAGATTGTCCCGGAGTAGCACCACAAACGAGAACGATCAAAGGAGCACCAATCTCCGCAGCCTCATCGATCATACGCTTGTTATCATCGATCGCTTTCAAGCGGTCGGCCTCATTGATAGCCGTAAAGAAACCGCCACGTACATAGGACACGATATCCAAACCTTCGTTACGAGTAAACTCGCCTGCAGCCTTCACGCCACCCGCAAATTCATTCGCAGCATCGCGCCAAATTGAAACACCCCCAATACCGGCTTTGGCATATTTTGGAATAGCAACATCCAAGCTCCAAGGCTTAGTTGTGATCGTGTGAAGACAGAGGTTTTTGAAGTCCATAATCGTTATCTAAGGTTCAACTAAAGGTGTTCTATAAATGACTGCTTAATTAAAAACTGAATGGGGTAAATGAAGTGGACCCCATTAGTGAGACAGGGGTAGCCGAGTTGTTAGTTGGTTTAT
>CAWVWU010000248.1:0-4730 GCA_963933925.1 uncultured Puniceicoccaceae bacterium | reverse complement strand
TCGCGTCCTTTTTGGGTGTCCTTGTCGCGGGGGGACCAGGGGTAGCAGAGTTGGTTCTCGTGAAAGTAGGTTCCGATGGGAGGGAGAGTGATGTGAAGAGAGGCTATTGAGCGAAAGAGGGCTACGTCTAGCATGTCACTCGCGATAATGGCGTCGTATTCAATTCCTTGATCGATGAAGCGTTGGGCAAGTGTTATGGCGGCTCCGTGCATGCGCCACTTCCAATGCCGTCCTGGAAGAGTAAGGAGGTCGATCTGGTGGGTAGAGTACTTCTGGAGTTCTCGTGCCCACCGTTCGTGTGAGCCCGTCATAAAGGGCTCGATTACGCATATTCGTAATTGCTTCAAATTGTTTAGTTGTGGCACCCGCAGCCGCTTCCGCAACTTCCTCCGCTTGACGCAGGTGGAATTGAGTTCGTTTTGGGGTTATAGCCATAGCCTCCCGTTATGACCCGCTTAACCGGTTGGCCCGTTTCGGGATGGTTTTGGAGAGGCTCGTCTTTCATGCTTTGTTGAAATTCGAACCGGACTGGTTGCTCTGCCTCGGTACTAGGAATTGTCTCATAGATGTAAGTTGCCATATCGCTTTACGAGGCTGGTTATTGAGAGGAGCGAGTCAACTCTTCACCCGAGGTCGGAAAGTCGGGTTGCTATGAATGAGACCGCCTCGTTTTGAGCTGTGTGAGCGGTTTCATAATTACGTTGATCTGATGGCAGCGATTTGCGACTGCTTTAGCCGATATGTGGATTAGCACCGTAGCGGAATATTTTTCGAAGAACAAAGGGCTCTTGGGGGGTGCTTTGGCATTGGTCGCGACAGGTGTGGGCTATATGGTTTCGTTTCCGCCGTTTAATATTCCTGAATCGGCATTTGTTTTTTTGATTCCCTTCTTGATATGGCTGCGTTCGCGACCGAGTTATCGGACCGTTGCTTGGGTGAGCTTTGCGAGTGCTTTTGTGGCGTGGGTGGTTTTGATTTTTTGGCTGAGACACGTGACCTTATTTGGGGTGTTTGGGCTGTCGGGGTTTGTGGCGTTTCATTTTATGCTGTTTGCGTTGGGGGCGAGTTGGCTTTCTCGTCGATTCGTGAATTCCGATCCATGGATGGGTGTGGCATTCTCTTTAGGAGTCTCGTCGTGGTGGGTTCTTGTTGAATTTTTTAGGACGTGGGTGCTAACGGGATTTCCATGGTTGCCGCTGTCGAGCAGTCAGTGGGATCGACCGATCATGTTGCAAGGAGCTGAGTTTTTAGGAGCGTGGGGCGTATCGTTTGTTTTGGTTTTGCTCAATGCTGGATTGGCTTCTTACGCGGTACGAATTTATCAATACGCGAGTACGCGTCGGAAATCATTTTGTCCGGAATTTTATTTGGCTTTGGTTGTATTCGTGTGCCTGACATTCTTGCAAATGAGGCGTATCTCCGGGCAGGAGCGTGAACCTCTTTTCAAGGCTGCTGTGTTACAGCCAGCGGTTCCTCAAGATCAGAAGTGGGATGAAGATTTCGCTTTAAGTATCTTAGATCGATTGAGTCGGAATACATTGTTGTTGGGCCCGATGGGGGCTGATGTCGTGTTTTGGCCGGAGGCAACGACACCGTATCCGCTTAAGGGAGATGACTATATTAAGTCGTGGGCGGAGAATTTGGTTAACGAATTGAAGGTGCCTGTTATTGGCGGTGCGATTGCGTTTGAGGAAAAGGACCCACTGGACGAGAGCCAAAGTGAAAAGGCGTGGTATAACGGCGTTTTCCTCATTCGACCGGAATGGGGAACCTATCCTTTGTATTACTCGAAGCGTCACTTAGTACCCTTTGGCGAATATATTCCGCTGCGTGGCTTGTGGCCTTGGATGACGAAATTCGTTCCTTTGGAGGGAGATTTTTACCCTGGAGAGGATTCAGCTTTAATCTCATTGGCCCTCCCTGAGAGTACGGTGCAAATCGGGGCTTTGATTTGCTACGAGGATATCTTTCCTGAATTGGCCCGAGCCTCGGTAAAAGGGGGAGCAGGAATGCTCTTCGTAGCGAGTAATAGTGCGTGGTATGGGCAAAGTGCAGCTGCGGATCAGCACAAGGCCCACTCTGTCCTACGAGCAGTTGAGACCCGCCGTATTGTCTTACGTGTAGGCAATGATGGGTGGACGGGCTGGATCGACGAATTTGGAAATATTAGGGATTCGTTCGAACCTTATGTGCTCGGAGGAACGGCTTGGGACCTCGATCGTGATCGACGTTGGTTCGGCCGACAAACGTTTTACGTTAAGCACGGAGATTGGTTTGTCGGGGCCTGTCTTGGAATCGTTTCAATTCTCCTGCTTTGGGGATGGAAACGAGGGAGCCGTTTGGAAACAAACGACAAGGGATTTGTTTAGTAAAGACTACAGTTTGGCGTACTTCGCTTTGTGAGCCGCAGATACGGTGACGTATTTGGCCGCCATTCGATGCATTCCAGCTTGTTGTTCTGCTGGAAGCTCACGAACCACTTTGGCCGGGGATCCCAGTACAAGAGAACCTGGAGGGACGATGGTTCCTTGAGTTACGAGGGCATTGGCTCCGACGATAGAGCGTGCTCCGATGTGGGCACCATCCATGACGGTGGCTCCCATACCAATGAGGCAATCATCCTCGATTGTGCAGGCGTGGATTATCGTAGCGTGCCCGATCGTGACATCTTTACCGACGATCACTGGATGGTCGTCTGCGAGGTGTACTATGGTGCCGTCTTGAACGTTGCTGCGGTCGCCGATTTCGATGTAGTTGATATCGCCACGCAGTACACATCCAGGCCATATGCTCGCTTGAGCTCCGACTCGGACATCGCCTAGAAGGGTGGCTTCTGCAGCGACGTAGGCCGACTCATGGACTTGTGGGTCCTTGCTGAGGAAGAGGTCGAGACGTTCTTCGGTAGTCATTCAAGCAGTATAGGATACTGGGCCTATTTGAAAAGACTGTAATGCGTCAAATTTCGATCTCGTTAAGGCAATTTTTGATTTTTCAGCATGAAATCCTGAAGAATTCTACCTTATGATCAGAAGTTGAATACGCGTTTTGCATTCGTTCCAAGAATGCTGATTAGCTCAGTTTCGTTTAGTTGAGCATTCTTCAGGCGTTCGATGTGGTGTTTGAAGTCTGGCGTGCTTTGGAGCTTCGGAAATGTTTTTAGGGGGTAGTCGGTTCCGAAGAGGATGCGTTCGTGACCGATGGCGTCGCAGAGACTTCGGTAGACTTTTTTGCTGTAGAGAAGGGGAGTTGCGGCGGTGTCGTAGACGACGTTGTTTAAGGCGGAATGAGTGCTGCTGTTGAATTCGTAGAAAGGAAGGAGGCCGCCGAGGTGAGCAAAGATAAACTGGGTGTCTGGATGGTTCTTTGCGAGGTTTTGGAGGTCGGCGAGAGGAGTGTCGATTTTTCCTGGGTAGCTGTGGCCTGCTGGTTCAGTGACGTGGAAATTGGCACAGCGTTTGGCCTCAGCGGTTAATTGCAGGGCTTTACTTAAGGTTGGGTTGTCGTAGGTGTAGCCCTGTGCGGGTGGATTGAGTTCGCCGATGCCGAGAGCTCCGTTGTTGAATGCTCGTTGAATGTCGTCGAGAGAATGCTGACCGCCCTTGGCATTAAACGAGGCCATGTAGTGGAGGCGATCTGGGTGGAGGGCGACAGCCTGTTGCATCCATTCATTTTGCTCATAGCAGGTTGATGGATTTTCCCAGTACCAGCCTAGGATGATCGCCTTGTCTACCGAGGCTGCATCCATGTCGGATAGAAGTTGATCGCCGCTGGCCCATCCTTGGAGTTGTGGGCCTTGGTCGGGCTTTACGCAGGACAGCCAGTACGGTTCATGGCGAGACTGTGCCCATGAGTGGGGATCGCTACTCGCCTCTGAGGGATAAAGGTGAATATGCGAATCAATGATCACTGAGCTGAGGGACTTCCGATCGAGGTTGTGGTGGAAGGAAGGCGTTTCATTACTTTCTTCTTAATGTGCTCGAGACTTTGGTTCACGAGGCTGCCCATGGAATCGCAGAGTAGGAAATCTTTATCTTGGTAGTGGTTGGCCAGTTCGCGTTTGAGTGTGCGGACGTTTTCTGGAGGTGCGATCCGGTCACTCGCCATACTGCGGAGAAGTGACTTGAGGCGTAGGTTGATCGCTTTCATTCGGCGAACGATAAGAGAGTGTTCTTCACGTTGGTACTGGTGGGCTGTTTGCGTGTCGATCTGGCTGACGCAGAATTGAACCAAGGGATTGTTTTCTTTGAAGAATTGGGGGAGGTAGAAGTTCTTGTGACCGTAGTAGCTCTGTTGGTCGAAATCCATGGCTCGGATACGGATTTGGGTGCCTTCGAAATCTGGAGTGAGCTCTACTATGAAATTGTAGGCACGCATATCACCGAGAAGTCGGACGAAGCAGCGTTCGTTGAACTTGATCAGTTCCTTGGCGATACGAATTGCCTTGAGGTTTGGATTGTCGAGCCAGTTTTCCATGAAAACATCGCCTGGCAGGCCGACGATATGCTCTTCGATTAGAGTGTTTCCATTTGTGAGATAGTGCAATCGGCTGGGCGATAGAAGGTGCTCTAACTCGAGGCCGTAAATTCTAGAAGCATCGGCCGTTTTGACGTAGAAGTAGTCTTGGTTGTCGTTTCGTGAATTTACGATGCGAATACGAAATGGCTTTGAATTTCCGAAGGCACAATAGTCGACGCGGTCGACATAAAGGTGTTCCATTACGGAGAGATCAC
>CAWVWU010000247.1:0-4732 GCA_963933925.1 uncultured Puniceicoccaceae bacterium | reverse complement strand
GAATATTTGGCTAGAACTTTGGTTGTGCTTTTTTTGCCCACAGATTGCTCAGATGAACACAGATTTTTTTTTTAACCGCGAATGAATGCTAATGCATGCGAATGAGATGAAAGATGGAGGATGAAGCCCGACGCCGCTCTGCGAGCTATGACGGGTTAACCATGAAGATGGTTGGGCGGGCGTCGGGGAGGATGGATGAGCCCTTCGACGCACTTCGCTTGCTCAGGGTACTCGCTTTGCTCGAAGATACGAAAAAGGCCGCTCTATTGAGCGGCCTTTGGCGTTTAAAGTTTTTTTTGCTGGGGCTAGTCTTGAGTGACGAGCTTTAGCTTTACTGCGAGGCGAGTCATGTCGGTTGCTCCACGTAGGTTGAGCTTGCGCATGATGTTGCTTCGGTGAGCGTCGATGGTGCGTACGCTGAGATCGAAAGAGGCTGCGATCTCTTTCGAGCTGTAGCCTTCGCCAACCATTTGAAGCACGTCTGTTTCGCGCGGTGTCAACATCTTGAGGCTATCTGTGTAGTCCTTGCTGTTGATGGGCTGGCGAAGAAGCTTGTAGGCTTCAGGAGAGTAATAAACGGCTCCCTTCATGATCTGATCTATCGCGTCCTTAAGACTTTCGAAGGTGCTGTTCTTTGTTACGAGACCATTTACGCCGCGTTCGACAGCAGCCTTTACGATTTCTGGTGTGAAGTGAGCGGAAACGAGGATGACCTTGGTGTCGGGCATGCGATCCTTGACTCGATTAAATACCGCGAGTCCACCGAGGTTCTTAATTCTTAGATCGAGAACTACGAGGTCTGGCTTGTGTTCTAGACAGGCTGCGAGCCCGGATTCTCCGTCTTCATATTGTCCCACTATGTTGAGATCGAAATCTCCTTTGAGGACAGAAACAATAAGTTCTCTAATCAGAATTTGGTCTTCTATTACTATTACGTTCATTTGGTGTATCGGGAGTTGAAGTAGCGTTAATTGTCGTATTTATTTCAAAATTGATGGATCAGGGAATTCAGAATTCCACCAATTGAAGGATTCTATTTTTCTAATTTGTGGGGGAGGCTATTGATTGTCTACCTAATTATTAACACTGACTCAAAATATGTTAATTTTAGGAGTCAAATCCATTCGGATGTGATTTGTGCCAACGCCATGCGGTTTCGACGATGGATTCGGCATCTTGGAATTTAATTGTCCATCCGAGTTCTTTTTGAGCTTTCTTGGAATCGGCGTACAACGCAGGGGGATCGCCTGCTCTCCGGTCAGCATAGATTTTGGGAATGGTGAGGCCGCTTACTTTTTCGACTGCATCGAGTATTTCTTTGACACTCATTGGTTTACCTGTGCCGAGATTGTAAAATAGGGCGGTGCTCGGTTCTGACAATTTATCGAATGCGGCAATATGTGCTCTGCTCAGATCGTCGACGTGGATGTAGTCGCGTAGGCAGGTGCCGTCCGGAGTAGGGTAGTCGGTTCCCATGACTCGGAATTCTTTGTTTTTGCCTTGGGCGGCGTAGAATGCGTTGGGGATGAGGTGGGTTTCGATCGGGCGACATTCGCCGATGGATCCATCTTCAGCTGCTCCGGCTGCATTGAAGTAGCGGAAAACGGCGAAACTGAGTCCGTAGGCAGAGGAGAAATTTTTGAGCATGTTTTCTACGTCCAATTTTGATTGGCCGTAGGGATTGATGGGTGCTTGGGCAGTTTCTTCGGTGATGGGGAGTTCGTTGGGGATACCGTATGTGGCTGCAGTAGATGAGAAGACGAATTTACTGACGCCTGCGTCTCGCATGGCTTGGAGAACTCGGAGGGTTCCGACGAAGTTGTTCTCGTAGTATTTTTCCGGTTCGGTGACTGATTCTCCAACGAGAGAGAATGCGGAGAAGTGCATAACGATCTCGATCGCTTCCTCTTTTAGGATTTTTGCGACAGCGGCGCGGTCGCCGAGATCTTGTTTATAGAAAGGAATGTCGTCGGCAACTGCGGCTCGATTTCCGATCGAAAGGTTGTCTAAAACGACCGGTTTATGGCCTGCTATCGACAATTGTTTTACACAATGGCTACCGATGTAACCCGCTCCTCCTATTACAAGTACTTTCATTTTGTCTAATTAGTGTTGATCAGCGGCTCTTTTTAGCTACGCAAGTTGCAAACTCTAGCTTATAAAGCGAAGTTTTACGGAATTAATTTCAATGCAACTTAGCAGAATTGTAATCACTGGTGTCGGTCTCACGTCACCTAACGGTAATACGCTCGATGAATTTCGTAGCAACCTCTTGGCGGGCCAAGCGGGAGTGACGCGTATCGATATGCGCTATATGGGGCAGGTCCTTGCGGGGATATGTGATTTCGATGCGTTTAAATATCAGAAACGCAAAGAGGTCCGAGTGGGGACACGTGCGGGTAGTATCTCGATCTATTGTGCTCGGGAAGCGGTAGCGGATAGCGGTGTTGATTTTGACGGGATGGATAAGAACCGCGTTGGAATCTATGTGGGAACGACAGAACACGGTAATGTAGAGACCGAGAATGAGGTTCATAATATATCTCAATTTGACTACGACACGAAGTACTGGAGTCACCATCACAATCCTCGGACGGTATCGAACAACCCTGCGGGTGAAGCGTCGCTTAACCTCAAAGTGACTGGACCTGCTTATACGGTGGGGGCGGCGTGTGCCGCGGGTAACTTAGGTTTGGTGCATGCGGTGCAGATGCTTCGTTTGGGTGAGGTTGATTTTGCGATTGCTGGTGGTGTTTCTGAAAGTGTTCGCTCGTTTGGAATTTTTGCCGGTTTTAAGAGTCAGGGTGCATTGGCTGAGCATGAGGATCCTAACAAGGCTTCGCGTCCGTTTGATACGAAGCGCAACGGGATTGTTGTTTCTGAAGGAGGCTGTTTGTACACGCTGGAGCGTTTGGAAGATGCTCAGAAGCGTGGAGCTAAGATTTATGGTGAGATCGCTGGGTATCATGTGAATTCAGATGCGACTGATTATGTTTTGCCGAATCCAGAGCGTCAGACTGAGTGTATGAGAGCTGCTTTGGATAGGGCTTCGATGAAGGCGAGCGATATTCATATCGTGAATGCTCACGCGACGGCGACTCCGATGGGAGACATCCAGGAATGTGATGCAATTCGTACGGTTTTTGCTGATTGTCCTGAAACTTATATCAATAACACGAAAGGTTACATCGGTCATGCGATGGGAGCTGCGGGAGCCTTGGAATTGGCGGGGAATTTGGGGGCGTTTGATGATTTGACGGTTCACCCGAGTATTAATGTTGATGAACTGGATCCTAAGTGTGCATTGCCTAACCTCGTTTTGAACAAGCCGGTTGTGGCAAAACGGGTTGACGCAATATTAAATAACTCCTTTGGTATGCTCGGAATTAATTCGGCGCTCATAGTGAAGCGCTTTTCCGAATAGCAAACGACACACACTGATCATTTTATGACCAACGAAGAATGTAAAAAAGTAGTTCTCGATATCATCGCGGAAATCGCTCCAGATGAAGATGTTAGCGATGTTACGTCTAGCGTAGCATTGAGAGAACAGCTCGATCTCGATTCAATGGATTTCCTCGATATCGTAATGGAATTGCGTAAAAAACACGGTATTGAAGTGCCTGAGTCCGAGTATGGACAACTCGCATCTTTGGATAGTTGTGCGGCTTATTTGACTCCTTTGTTCAACAAATCGGCCTAAGTTTTTGATTTTTTTCGAATTTTCGGTCCGACTGTATGTCGGGCCTTTTTTGTATCTGGGTGATGAAACGTAGCGAGTATGGAGCGATTTGATGTAGCGATTATTGGAGCGGGGATGTCCGGCTTAGCGGCAGGGATTCGATTGGCTCATTTTGGTAAGCGAGTGTGTATCTTCGAGCGTCATAATGCGCCGGGAGGTTTGAACAGTTTTTACGCGAAGAATGGGCGGAAGTATGACGTGGGTTTGCATGCTATGACGAATTTCGTCGGGCCGGGCTCGAATAAGCGAGCGCCTTTAAATCGGATATTGCGTCAATTGCGAATAGCACGGGAGGATTTGAGGCTTTGTGAGCAGCAGGGGTCTCGCGTTGCGTTTCCTGGAGTGGATCTTCGGTTTAATAACGACTTTGACTTCTTTAAAAGTGAGGTAGAAGGGCGTTTCCCGGATCAGATGGATGGCCTGATCGGGTTGGTGGATGCTATCGAGAATTTTGATAATAATACCCCGAGTAGTGCGTTCGTATCGGCTCGGGAGGTGGTTTCGGGGTTTATTAGCGATCCATTGTTAGAGGATATGCTGTTTTGTCCTTTGATGTATTATGGGAGTTCGACTCCCCATGATATGGATTTTGGGCAGTTCGCGATTATGTTTCAGTCCATTCTCATGGAAGGGTTTGCTCGTCCGTATGATGGGATTCGGCCGATTATAAAGCTTTTGCTGAATCGGTATCGTGAGTCTGGAGGTATTCGAAAGATGAAGTCGGGAGTGCGTCGTGTCGTAACTTCTGGAAATCATGTTACGGAGTTGGAGCTTGATAATGGCGATAGGGTTCAGGCTGATGTTATTTTGTCATCTGCGGGCTTGGAGGAGACTTTGGAGATGTGCGGCTCTAGCACTGAGGTTGATGAAGCTCGTTGTGAGCAGCGTCTTTCGTTCGTTGAGACTATGTCGATTTTTGATGAGCAGCCTTCGAGTTTTGGTTGGGGAGATGATACGATTGTCTTTTTTAATGCGAATGATCGCTTTGAG
>CAWVWU010000246.1:0-4743 GCA_963933925.1 uncultured Puniceicoccaceae bacterium | reverse complement strand
CGGCTAACTCGGTGCTTGTATGCAGATCGTATGCCGAGGGAGAGGCAGTGACATCAGCCTGGCCAAGCAACTTGGCAGCGCCTTCAGCTAAACTTACGTCGGATGCCGTATATAGACTGTAGGAGGCAGGATCTGAAGTGACATCCTGCTGGCCAAGCAACTTGGCAGCGCCTTCAGCTGAACTTACGTCGGATGCCGTATATAGACTGTAGGAGGCAGGATCTGAAGTGATATCATTCTGACCCGCTTTCCTAGCCGACGCCTCTGTAATGGCCACCTCTGCAGCAGAAAACAATTCGATTCTCGAGGGGGTCATTTTCAAGAGTTGGACTAGGCCGCTTAAATCATAGCGAGGGTCACCACCCAAACCAACAATCTCACCATCTGTAAAACCATCCAGATTTGAATCGATCTTTTGCGGAGACGAGCCATAGAAGATTGCCTCATCAAAATCTGAAAGCCCGTCACCATCAGAATCTTCATCAAGATTCATAATCCGGTCTGACAAAACGGAGTCTATGATAACTTCAAGTTCCTCACGCTCAGCTGTTGTTGCAGTTTCTTTGCTTATGTAGCACACGATATCCCAGCGACTTGTGCCATCAAAAAATATCCGAATCCTCTGTTCACTTTCATATTCTATTTCATCTGAAAGGAAGGTCATCACCCCCGCCATTGCCGCGAAATACAAAGAACCACTTACATGATTTCCAAAAGAAAGAGTTGGTGCACTTGACTTCTTTGAATGATTCCAAGATTGATTTTCTTGAGACTCAAGTGCGTACAACTCTCCTGATAGAATTTGGTCCAATTTATTTGAGTCCTTCAGTCCCAGAATCCATTCGGTTGGCAGCTCTCTGGACTTGATATGTATTCGTATCGAATCCTGTTGATTATAAAAGGTTTCCCATTCAATTCCATCACTTGAACTCCAAGAGGTGGGTATTTGAATACTACCTCCCGACTCTAAATTTGCCTTAAGGGAGTTAGGATATGGGTCAGCGTTGTCCCCAATTCCATCGCCATCTGTATCTACAGTCTCAGAGGAATCCTCTGGGAATTGGTCGACAAGGTTAGGGACGCCGTCCCCGTCGCTGTCTAGGAGCGGAAGATTTTCCATTTTATCTAACCAGCCAGCATCTACCCCAGAACTTACTGCCCCGTCTTTTTCGTAGCTCCAAGATAGCGTGTATGACCCTCCATAGAGAATTTTCTCAACTCTTCGCCATCCCGTGGATCCGCTGATCCTCTGATCCAATTCTCCATCCACTTCGAAATTAAGAAAGTCACAGTTCTCTTCGCTATCAACTTTCCAAAGAAACGATAAGACTGATGGGCCTTCCAATTCGATGCTTATCTCACTTGTCTGCCCCGCTCGCAGAAATCCGCTTTGAATCGAGTCCTCCGCGTCTGAACTAACAGAGCGAATAGGACGCCACGCATTGTTTGAATTCGAAAATACAATATCGCTACTAGCCTCGATCGCTTCGTTGAGCGTCAGTAGTGCGTCAAAATCAACGCTAATCAGGATCTGCCCCTCTTGAAACCCCTTGCCCCCAACTGCAAAGCTATAATCGACTCCCTTTTCTGCCTCAAATTCGATATAGCTTTGGAGAGAACCAAGACCATTGTCGCTCCATCCAACAGGCACAAGCTGGTCAAGGCTATCGCCCTTATATACGCTTACAACCGTATCAAAATTGCTTCCGATTGTTGATATGGATGCTATCGAGTTGGACGGGGCTGCGAAGCTCCACCATGAGGTTGACTGCGGTTCGTTTTCTCCGATGTGAACCGGTTCATCATTCTCACGGCTTCCTCCGATATTGGTACCCGCTAAACTACTTTGCGAGGTATCATAAAGCTGCCTGTCAGCAAAATCGTCGTTGGTCGGTTTCTGAGCCGCTGCTTCAAAGTTATGCTCAATGAAGGCGTCCCCGACGGAAGATGAAAAGCCGTCAACAGCGAAGTAATACTGCTGGCCTTCGATTGTATTTACAGAAACTTCACTTTGACGACCGTTAGCGTCGTCGTTTGAGGCAATCTCATCAAGGCCAACCAGAAACGATCCTGAATAAGCAGCAAGAGTGGTGTCAAAATCGCTGCCATCAGTCTTTATTTTGAATACCCCATCGCTCGGCGCAGTCCATTTCCACCACAATGAATTGAGCGGTAATGAGACACCTGCATGGTTAGGCTCACCAGCTTCGCCCGAAGATAAGCCTATATTGAAAGGACCACTCGTGCCGTAGATTGATTCCAGCTCGATCGCGTCCTCGAAAAGATCGTTTGCAGCATAAACTCCAGTTCTCTCAACCGCGACAACAGCCGGCGAGCTTGTGACCGCCCCAAAAGAATTGGAAACCAAGACAGAGTAAAGTCCGCTATCCTCAGGAAGAGCTGACTTTTTGACGAATACAAAGGCCGTGGCCCCTTCAATCGCTACGTCATCCTTTAACCATTGATAAGAAAACGGTTCAGAGCCTTCAGCTTCCACCCTGAGGCTGATTGTACTGCCAGAGACTATTGTTAAATCCGAGGGGTTCACGACTATCGACGGCATTGAGGTGCCTTCATTGCCCGTATAATTTAAAACTACGTTACCAACTGCTTGGCCATAACCATTTAACTGAATTGAATATGAAGTGTTCGCTTGGGCAGCAAATGAAACTTTGCTTGTCAGCCCATTGAAGTCGTCGTTCGAAGCCACAAGGACAAGATTCTCTATAGACGATCCCTCGTATACCGCCAGAGTCGTATCGAAATCACTACCCCCGGTTGTAATGATAGCTGTTCCATCGGCTTGAGCCGTCCATTTCCACCAAACTGAATGAGTCCCACTTGAGATGGGATTTACTGGTTCATTTCTGTCGAGTGTCGCTGAAATATTCGACCCGGACACGGTAGATTCAGAGTCCGAGAGAACTTGTTTATTTCCGAATCTATCGTTGGGTGGCCGGCTCGTTATTGTGAACTCTTCCGTCAAAGTGCCGGTAATTTTTCCCGGAGCCGAAACGGTGACAGTTAAACTCAATACTGTCGATGATTCTGGAACTATGATCCTCGAAGAATATATCCCATCCGACGCGATTGAGTCTCCCTCGGCACCGGTATCCAAAAACTCGATTGGATCTAGACCCTCTATCGAGCCAGTGACGGTTGCTCCTATAACTTTCGATAGGTCGCTAACGCTTACAAGAAACAGTGCAGGCTCTCCCGCCAATAGAATTGAGTCTCTTTCATCAACGGAAAGGGATAATTCGAGTTCGCCGTCACTTTGTGCAGCTAGTGCATTTAACGCATCCAAAGTTCCGCCCGAAGCCGTTAGCGACTGCAAATCTGGTATTTTACGTACTGTATCTATAATACGGTTACGCATTTCACCGATTGAAACTCCTGGATAGTACGACTTGATCAAAGCAGCAACCCCTGCAACATGAGGAGCTGCCATGCTTGTTCCACTGTAGACTCCATAAGACGAGTCTGAGTCGGCGGTTGCCGAAAAAATCTCGGCCCCTGGTGCTGCTAGATCAACAGAATAAACGCCGAAATTAGAAAAGCCCGCAATTATATCTGAGCGATTAATAGCGGCGACCGAAATGACATTGGTAGCACTGTAGCTAGCAGGATACGAGGGGCTGACATCGTTATCATTAGATTCGTTACCCGCTGCCGCGACAAATAAAACGCCTGCTTCGCCAGCGGCCGCAATCAAGTCCGACATAGCTTGGCTGAAGCCTCCACCTCCATAGCTAGCGTTGATTATGTCTACACCGTTCGCAATTGCATATTCAATACACTCCATTGCCCCTGACAGAGAGCCAGTTCCGCTCGAGTCCAGAAATTTTAACGCCATCAACTGCGTACTCCAGGCAACCCCTACGTGATCAAAGCCATTGTTCGACGCAGCTCCAATCGTTCCAGCACAGTGAGTACCGTGGCCGTTGTCATCAAATGGATCTCCAGATGCATCTAAAGTATTAAAACCGTAAACATCGTCAACGTAACCATTGTTGTCATTATCAACGCCATCCCCCGCGATCTCGTTAGGGTTCTTCCACATGTTTTCAGCTAAATCTTGGTGCGTATATCTTATTCCCGTGTCGATTACCCCAACTACTACTGATTTGTCCCCGGTTGTATAGTTCCAAGCTTCAGAAACGTTTATGTCCGCATTTAACTCTCCTCCATTCGATCCGTCATTCTTTAAACCCCACAAGCGACCATCATTATAAGCCGCATCTTCCGGCTCTAGGTTGACGCTCAAGAGCCAATCTGGTTCTACGTATTCAAATAAGCCCGTGGACTGAAGATTTTTTATTTTACCCATCAAGGGAATTCGCTCACGGACACCACTCGATTGGGGAAGTATGGGGTCTAAAAACTGCAAAACTGCTAAGCCAGGAACTTCTTTAAATGCCTTCACCTCAGTTGCTCCCAAAGCACTAATTCGATTTACCAAAACGTTCGCCTCTTGATCGCGAGCGTCACTTTTGTAGCGAACGATGACCCTCTCTGAAGCAGCCTCGTGATTGCCTATCTGCTCGAACCTCCCTGTCTGGGCGAAGGAAGAGGCTGCCAACAAAAATAAAAAAACTGAGTGCCTCAATAGGCGAGGGATTTCTGTAAACATAACCATGACATGTAACCGCATTAATTTTCAATAGTCCAACTAAAAAAGCGGCTACAACGTAAGCGGTACTAAATCGACCACCTTCCCGAATTTCCTTCGATAGGATAGGA
>CAWVWU010000245.1:0-4755 GCA_963933925.1 uncultured Puniceicoccaceae bacterium | reverse complement strand
TAGATCCCTACTCCGATCATTGTGGTCGCAAGTGTCGTCACTGAAAATGCCATAAAGAGTGCCATTCCCGATGCGATTTGGGAAACCCGAAGCATAAGTTTATCCACCCCAGTTTCAGCCCGAAATGCGAATGATAAAATAAGCCCAATAGACAGAAAGGGGGCCAACGTATTAGGATGAACAGATACACCTGCTAACCCTGGACGAGCAGGATTCACCGTACACGCAGTCGGCAACACGATATAAAACAGTATCGACAAGCTTGCGACGACTCCAACAAAGAACACTACGGTACGTAACATCAAAGCCGTTGGACGTTTCGAACCATGCACGAGAACCATTAAAGAAAGAGCTCCAAATACAAATATGATCCCGCGCTTAATCGTCAGTTCCGGACGTTCAGACCACAAGCACGACAAAAAGATCAGACCGATCAGACAAACCATCGGCCAACGCAACACAAGGATTGGTCCCAAGCAACGAGTACACAACAATCGAAAGAGAGCGATTCCACCACAGGCACTAAATACGAGCTGACGCACCGTCGCTCCGGCATTTTTGTCTGAAATTTCTATCGGTGCTGTCGGTAACCGAAAGCCATTAACCATATAGATCATCCAAAAAACAACACCCGCCAACAATACAACGTCCGTCCCTCCTAAACGCAGACGATTCATATCTAGAGTCAAATCCGGGGCAATGAGCCCCTCAGCACCCCTTCCAACTGTCGTCGAATCCTTCATTACTTAACGCCCTCCATCTTAGCAGTTTTCCAAGGAATCGCCGTAGAAATCAAAAGCTTCTTCAAGTCCTGGAGACGATGAGAAATATAGACGTCCTTTTGGGCAAGCTTCCACCGTTGGATCGCAAACGCCCATATTAATCCAAACATAACCGCAGCCCCTAATGCCAAAACCAACTCACGTTTCTTACTCGGCCCAGAAGGGCGATTTGGTGCAAGAGCCGCACGAACAACCACCATATTTCCACTGGGCTGCTCGGCACGAATTCGATAAATATCAGCCTTCGTCCCTAAAGTCGATACGAGGTCACGCTCAAACTCGACGCGTTGCTTCAGATTTTCATAGGCAACCAATAAGCCGGCGTACCCATTTGCTCCCACGGTTCCAACGATCTTACCCTGTACCGAATCTTCCAAGGCCTCGATGGAGGCAATACGAGCCTGCAAACGCTGCACCTCATAGGACCGCTCTGAATAGCTCAAGAGTGCCTCATTCAAATCTGTCTTTAATACATCCTTTCGCGCAGAGAGCTCACGAATATTCCTCAACTGATTATTCGCCTGCGTATCTAGGTTAACAAGTTCGTACTTACTAGCGAATTCCATCAGCCTGGTTTCACTCGCTGTTAATCGTGCACTCGCCTTGCGGTAGGCATCTTCCATAGGAACGGCCTGACGCAATAGCAACTGCTTTTCAATCGACTTACTCGCACGCTGACACTCCTCAAAAAGGGCATTCGCGATATCAGCTGACAATTGAGGATCTTCACTCAAAACAGAAATGGTAATAAGTCCCTCTTCGGTCGACGTAACCTTAATCATAGACTTCAAACGTCCCACCACTTCATCCGAACGATCTCTAGAGGAAACGTGTCCAGAAAGCTGATCACCAAAACGCATCGCGATCTCAGAGATCACGGCTCTCGATTTAATCAAAGTAGTGTACAAAGTCGGGTTGGCCGGAAGCATCAAATTCCCAGAACCACTCCGCCCCGCCCGGTCATCACTGATTTCAAGCGACCCCGTATCGATTGCCGCATCCAAGGCGGGTTTTTCACGCGGCAACAACACTGCCACGGCGGATGCCGTATAGATCTGAGGCAACCACACCACTCGAAGCGCCCCAATGATGACGCCAAAGAAGACAAACGCAATGATCACCCATTTCTGATGAACAATCGCAAACACTGCATCCAACAAGGGAGCAGGCCAACCAATCCCCTCGCTCGCAACCTCGTCTCCATCCAAATCGTTTGTGCTAGATTTCATCGCTTCGTCACTCTTTCCTGATTTATAGTAATTCATATCTAAATACATTCGTTTGCGTCTAACCAACTAATCGAGAAGCACATTTCCATCCAGAGATGACCTACTCTGACTCGCGGGACTTACTAATGTCATATCTAGGCTTGAACCTATTTGACTCGCGACGAGAGCGGCTTCAGCGGCCTGTCTAATCATTTGAATAGCGTCCGACATCTCAGCCCCTAATGTACGCTCCATAGGGGAACGGGGAACAAGAAGAACATCCCCCGCCAAAAGCTCCATCTTGTGATTTCCAAATCGTCCCTTAGAGCCAATATTTTCAACACTCCCATCTGCTCGGACAATATAGATCAAGTTTTTAGCGGCAAGTTCAGTCAACCCTCCCGCCTGCATCAGTGCATCTTTCACACTAACGCCCTCTCCCGTCACCAAACTAATCGGACGGAACACATGACCGACAACACTTACAGTGCGGTGAAACCGTGGCAGCACGAGACGGTCACCACTCTCGAGAACTAAGTTATAGTCGGACTGCGGAAAATCTTTAACATCAAAGGGAATAACCACACGCCCATCCACCTCAAACTTAGACATACGCCCCATCGTATCACGGGTTTGATCCAAGGAAATCTTAGCTGCCAATCCCTCCCGAGGCTGACCGGTTTGAACCATGCGCTCAAAGGACTTCTCATTAAGACGACGCGTACGCTCGGTCAAATGCTCCATACTATCCTTCTGTAAGAATTTCGTAGACTCACGAGTGAACACTGCCGCTCTCATATCCGCATCATCTAAGACACCTCCCGCCGCCGCGATCAGATCAGAGATTTTGGCACCCGCCGGAAAAATGTATTCACCGGGAAAGGTCACACGTCCCTCAACCCACACACGCACCTGTGCCTCTTGAAGGGATCTAATGACGAGGCGATCTCCATTGACCAACAAGGGATTCGAGAGATTCGAATTTTCATTGCCCTCTTCTAGTGCGGCCCTCAAATCAAAACGAAATCGCTTTACATCAAGGCGACGGGTTTTCTCATCAAAAATACGGCGAATCAACTCGGCCTGATCATAATACACTTCCTGTTTCAGATTGTTAGCGATCGCTACGAGATCAGAGACACGCATTCCTCCCGTTAATTCATACAAGCCCGGAGACTGCACAGAACCAATAATTTCAACGACTGCCTGCTCCTGTGCCTTGGCAATGGATCGAACCGTAATAAAGTCCAAGGGCAAGAGCTGCAAATCATGCTTCGGATCGTTTGCCATCGCTTTACTCAAATCAGCAACAAACACTCTTCTTGTCCGATTCTGACTCTTGCGATCGGGTACGAGATCTATCACTTCGGATCGTCCTAATTGACGTGAAATCAGAACCTGCGGCAAATAGGCATTCACCGTCAATCCATCTGCACGTTCTATCAAATCGCTGATTTTCATGCCCTCCTGGTATTGATAATCTCCGGGTCGCGCCACTTCCCCAACGATGTGAACTAAAGGCTGACGGGAATCATCGACAGCCTCGATCATTAGCAACTCGCCTGAACGCATTTCCCTCTCCATCCCAACTTCATCCAATTTCACGTCAAAACGCTGACGCCCACGGCCATCCACCGTACTCTCTAAACTGGCCAATGGTATAAACGAAAACGCAGTCAATCCCCCGGCAATCTCAATCGCTTCTCCAATTGTAATGGCTTCCCCTTTCAATTCGAAGATGCCGGGACGTTGTACATAACCTGCAATTCCGATTGTAGGACCTATCGATGGAACGTGAATGGTATCTCCGTCCCGAAGGGTCCAATGACTGGGAGTTGAGTCTGGCCCACACAAAAAGTCATAGAGATCAATCTCCTCTGTCTCAACCACACCATCAACTGTTCTCCTCAAGTTAATGTGACGCAACGAGCCGCCTTTCTCAGGACCACCCGCCGCCAAAAGTGCCGTAAGATGAGAGCCGAGAGCAGACACATCAACTACACCAGGATTGAGAACACGACCAATTACATTTACTCTAATGCTCCGTAGTTTACCGAGAGATACACTGAGATCGAATCCTCGACGCGTTTCCAACAAAAATGAATTCAGCGTTTCTCTCAACTCTCCGTATTTCCTACTGGCCAATGGAATTTGACCAAATTCTGGCACACTCAAAAGGCCATCCCGATCAATCACCAAACGATGGTAAGCATCCACTCCACCACTAAGGGAAATGATAATCTCATCACCTGGTCCAAGGACGTAATCGTCAGGAATAGGTCCTCCCACAATTGCCGCCGCCTGTTCTCCCTCAAAAAACGAATACCCAAACTGCTCCAAGTTGCGATTTGCCTTCCGGTCATTCTCACCACCAAACAAAACCTCCAACCGTGATTCCTCAACAACATTGAGATCATCCGATTTCGAAATATCTGTCTCGGCGGCCGAAGAGTTTACATTCACGACAACGGGATTCGAATAGCCTCGATTATCGAAGTCCTTACTCTTCCCAGTGTTATTGGAAATCGATGGCTTGGATTCTTTAGAAGACTTCCCCTCGATACGCTGTGCCAGATCGCGCGGTGCCCCCCATGGCAATTGTTCGTTCACATATATGTCACTGGTAGGAGTTGCCAAGGGAGCGAGTAATGCTGGTTCGCTAAACGGAACGGGATCTACCTTTTCTTCGATCTGCTTAACCCATGCATACGCCTCTCTCGAGCTCTGCTTCGAACCCGTCTCGCAGCCCACGAGCCACAAGACTG
>CAWVWU010000244.1:0-4764 GCA_963933925.1 uncultured Puniceicoccaceae bacterium | reverse complement strand
GGCTTCGAGCCAGCAAATTCAGTATGTGCTTCTGCGCAATCATCGATGGGATTGAGCTCATCGAATATTGATGCTGCTCGTTCTGATGCTGAGATTCAAGTGAAGAATCGTGTTGCTGAGCAGGTTCAAGCAGAAGTTGGACTTTTGCAAGAACGATCGAACCAAGTGTTTCGTGATGTAGCGGGAAAAGAAGTTGGTGGGACTTCATTGAAGATTATTAACCAAAACTACCAAGAAACAAAATTGGTTGGTTTGCGTTATCTATCGACCTATTATCATCCAGATCCTCTTTCACCTGAGAAGATCTTTGTATTGGGCTGTATTCGCGTTGACTTTATTGACTTAGCGAAGAAAATCCAAGCAGATATGATGAGTGCTGCACAAACGCAAGAACAGATGGAATTTGAACATCAGGACGCGATGCTTCGATTTGATGAAGTTCGTCGTCAGTACTTGGGACAAAAAGGCATTGATTCAACAGTGATTGAAAAGTAATTTTTAATTAGAGTGAGACTTTGTTGATAATTGTCAGCAGACCCAAAGATTAAATCCATTTTCTTCTGAAAGGAGGAAGATGGATTTTATTTTTTCTACGTTCTGTTGTATAATACTTATAGATTATTAAGAAAATGGAGAATGTCATGAAATTAAGAGCCTGCAAGTCTTGTGGAAATCATATTTTAAACATTGATAACAATTGTCCTCATTGCACTTCTCGGTCAGGTACCGGTAAAAAAGTTGCTTTTGCTACTTTGTTGGGCATTGCTGTAATGGGGTGTGGAAGCAAAGATGAGGATTCGGCTTCTGATACTAGTGAGCCGAGTCAAGAACCGACATCAGAGCCAACATTTGAACCAGAATATGGGGTTGCAACTTAAGGTTTTGAGTTTAGGACGTGTTGATGATTTAGAGATAGACGTCTTTTTGTGAAAAATCATTACTACGTTGTAAATCAGAGACGCTTCTTTGTTTTTAGGAACTAGATATTCTATATGGTAGTTTTTAGGAAGCACCAATTTCCAATCTTGACCCACTAAATATATGAGCTATGACATCAACAGTCCAGCCGTTGCCAAGCATTCGATATCTTTGGGTATTAGAAACCCCCTCAGTATAATTGTCCGGAACTGTTTGTAATTTTTCGCATTCCACTGGCGAGAGTTTTCTAGTGACACCATCATCAATCGAACCACTGAAAGAACGACTACCATAGCCGCCTGCTGTGAGTGTGTGTGCTTTAAGTGTGGAGGTTACCCTACGTTCTACCTTGCCGTTTCCTCTCCCACTAGATGCACAGCAGTATGGGGTTCCACCTGTAGTAATAATATCCTTAAGTAGAATTCCTTTGTCATCGGGTTGCGTTACATCAGGTATGTTAGTCCAATAGAGTCTCTTCCTATTTTGAGCAGACACTAGGTTTGAGTTAATAAGTACGGGTTCAAGGCCCAAGTGTTTGCTTATGGTATCCTGGTGTTCTTTCTTCATTGGAACATTCTCCAATAAAAAATAGGTAGGCTTACACTCTTTGAGTACTCTTACAAATTCGAAGAACAGATTTGATCTTGGGTCTTCAAGCCCTTGTTTTTTACCCGCAAAGCTAAATCCTGTGCACGGACTCCCTCCGATAAGGAGGTCAATCTTAGGAATCTCCGATACATTCAGATCAGTCACCGTTCCTAGCTGAATGGTATTTGGGAAGTTCTTTTGCGTTACTTGAATTGCATACTGATCAATTTCACTGGCGTAGTAATTATCGACGTGGATCCCTGCACGTTGCAAGGCAATCTGACCGCAAGACATGCCATCAAATAAACTAAGTACATTCATTTAAACCTACCCCTACTTTAATAACATTGTTCACCATAGAGCTCCTTAGGCACCTATACCTATGAGTTACTAGGCAGTTCTTCAAACTATTCCCTCTCAATTCTATTATTAGTGTATACATCAGGGAATCCCATAAGTCTTCCCCGTTTTAGTGGAGTGAGTCTTATAGAGAGACAACTAACATATGAAATAAATTCGACTAAGTCTAAAATATCGAGACTTTTACTCATATCAATCATAGTCTGACAGATGTGGGAGTGAAGTGATTTTGGAAATGCCATTCATCGGAATAGATTGCTTCTTCCCATGTATCGGAAGGGTGTTCTAGAATAACGACATCGGCTGCGGTTAGATTTACATTTTTTTGGGAAAGTAAAGAGGAAGCCTTGCTCCATCCAGGATTATGGCCAAGAATAAGAGCGGTCTTAAAATGGTTGAATGTATCGGAAAAAGCTTCTTGAATTTGTCCTAAGCCTGCAAGGTAAAAATCTTTAATCGGATACCCTGTTATGGAGCAGCAATTTTCTTGAAATATTGTGTTTATTCGTTCCCATGTTTCGGTCGTTCTGCGGGCTGGAGAAAAGAGAACAATGTCTGGAATTAGTTGCTTTTGAACGAGGAAACGAGCCATTTTGGTAGCATCTTTTCTTCCTCGATAATTTAAGGGGCGTTCAAAATCACTGGTTGATCCTACATTCCGGTCTGATTTTGCATGACGCATGAGTAAGAGTCTTTTCATGAAAGCCAATCCCTTGGGTGTAAATATTGGAAGATATCCGCTTCAGGACTTCCCTCCTCTGGCTGATATTGATAACCCCATTTTACAACGGGTGGCATGGATGCAAGTACAGATTCAATGCGACGTCCGGACTGAAGACCATATTTTGTACCTCTATCATAAATTAAATTGAACTCGGCATATCGCCCACGGCGTAACATTTGATGCTCTCGTTCCTTTTCTCCAAAAGGCATTTGATATCTTTTTTCAATAATTGGTAGATATGCTTTGAGAAAATGATCTCCGATGCTTTTCACAAGAGCAAAATCTTGCTCAGAATCACCTGTATTCATATCTTCAAAAAATAACCCTCCAACGCCTCTGGTTTCTTTTCTATGAGGAATGTAGAAATATTCATCACAGGCATCTTTAAATTGTGGATATAGATGCTCTCCGAATGGGGCACAGGCATTCTTTGACATTTGATGCCAATGAACGACGTCCTCAAGGAATGGATAATAGGGGGTGAGATCAAACCCTCCACCAAACCACCAATCTCCTGAAGAGATATCATCACCGATTAGAAAGAATCTTAGATTGGCATGAGTGGTTGGAACGTAGGGGTTTTGGGGATGAACGATCAAGGATATGGCCACAGCTTGAAAGGGAGAGCCAGCAAGCTCAGGTTTTCGAATGGTTGCTGCTGGGGGAAGTTTCTGCCCAATTGAATGAGTGAAATTGACAGCGGCCTTCTCTATGATCGCTCCATCAGAAAGAATTTGAGGTTTTGCGTGGCCTCGTTCATTTTTTTGAAGCTCTCCTTGAAATTTTATTTTAGGCTCAAATGCTTCTATCGCTTGTGTGATTGTTGCTTGGGTTGTTTTGAAATAATCGATAATATCATCAATTGTCATCGTTAGCTCTTGTTTATAAAGTGAGAGTGTAGTGCAAGGAATAACATAGCAAGAAGGCGATCTCCACGATTGAATTCTTCTTTCGAATCGCTTATTAAAGGAAGGTATGGAGTGTTATGAACTGGAATGAGCAACAAGTGCTGTCTTTTATTGTTGAGAGGATTCGCGAAATTCCAGCACATAACGAGCATGGAGAAGCAGATCTCTTTCTTCTACAAGCATTGGAAGCAACAGAGAAGGGATGGATTGGGCAGGTTTGTCAGGGACTATTAGAGGCTTTGGGTGAATCTAATGATGGACGAAATGTCGAGGTAAAACTATTAGAACTTGCTTCTGTTTTGGTGAAATGGTCGATCGTTTTAGAGCGTGAGAGGAGTCAAAACCCTATAAGTTTAGAAGAGGGGGAGGATGTGACCGTTCTTTTTCCTGGTAAGAAATCGAGGTTTTTTGGAGTGATTTTACCTGATAGGAAGATTTTAATTCCCAATCTGAATCAGATTGTATCGATGGAGGAGGTTCATTTCTTCCGCAAAAAAAAGAAGGCTGTAATAAGTGCCGAGCCATCTGATTCATTGCAGAAAGCGATTGCTGGAGAGCTGTTTAAACTTGGAATTCAAATTAAATAAGTCTTCATTTTTCCAGATAAAGAATTGGCAATAATCAATGCAAAGAAGGATTTTCTGTGCTATTTTGAATTGAAATAATCAAGAGAAATAAATTCCCGAATCTATTGTGGTGTTTACAAAAAATCGGCTTGATATAAGGAGTACAATATGGCAAAGGTGACCAACTTACAAGGAAAACCAGTATCTGGTCAAATGTCGGGAGTTGTTGAGGCTTTAGTGATTGATAATGTCGATCCAGAACAGCTGGGGCGTGTAAAGGTTAAATTTCCTTTATTACCAGATGCACCAGAATCATATTGGGCAAGACTTTCAATGCCAATGGCTGGCCAAGAACGGGGATGGATGACTATTCCAGAGATCGGTGATGAGGTTCTCGTTTCCTTTGTTCGTGGTGATATCAATGATGCGATTGTCGTTGGTTCTTTGTACAATGGTGTTGATACGCCGCCTTATGCTAATGAAGATGAAGAAAACAACCTCCGCGTATTTCAATCACGCTCAGGACACCGCTTGACCTTTGATGATACGGCAGGTGCTGAGCGTATTGAGTTGATTCTTCACAATGAAGAGATCCAAGTGATCTGGGATTCAGCCAATAAAGTCCTCTCTGTATATTCTGGAAAGGATATCATTATTGAGGCTAAGAATAAGATTTCTTTGACCTGTACTGATTTTATAT
>CAWVWU010000243.1:0-4778 GCA_963933925.1 uncultured Puniceicoccaceae bacterium | reverse complement strand
AAACTAACCCAGAACTAGACCACCTTGAGTTTTAACAAGAATTGGGACATCCCCGTTTATTGTGGTAGCTGCGTATGCTTCTTATAGCTATTTGAGTGAACATCTTTTTCGAGAGGATCAGCGTGTTCAGGAATTGGAGCGTGCTCGGATCAAGGTTCATGAATTGGAGGGGGAGATTGTAGAGGCCCGCGATCAGGTAGTGGCCATTGGTGAGAAGCTCGTTGTTGTGGGAGAGCGAATTCGCCAAGCGAATCAGATCATCGAGACGATGAAGGGGATCAAGCACTCGATTGAGTATGTATTTCTTACCGCTAAGGAACAGTATCAGTACGACAGACAGTTGAGGGAATCCAATGCTCTTAAAAAATCGCAGGAAATGTTGGCTCGCCAATTGTTTGATGAAAAGGGCGGATTGGAAAAAACGATTAAGGAACTAAGTGTCGATTTAGGGGGAACTGAATACGAGATTGACGAGTTGCTAGGAGAAGAATCGCAGGTGCTTCGTTATTTATTGGAATCATGGTTACAGTTGAAGCCTTATGTCTATTGGAGTTTATTGGCGGTGGTTTTGGGTCCTGTTTTAGGGAAGGCCGTGGCATATTATGGACTGACAGGGCTGGTGGCATTTTCTAAGCCCATTCGATTTTCAGAGGATAGTCATGAAATGCCAGTTGTGGGAGGTAGTTCGGTGTCAGCTGTCGTTAGTTTGACCAAAGGCGATCGAGCTTGGATTAAGGAAACCTATCTTCAGGCATCCGACGAAACTTTAAAAAAGAGGACGCGTTTGGTTTTGGACTGGCGGATTCCTGTGACTTGTTTTGCAGCGGGATTGGTTGAGCTAATTGAATTTAATGCCATTGGCGAAGTCGGTGGTGTTATTACAGTATCGACTCAAGATCGACCTGAGATGGAGATTGGAAACGTTGAACTAAATGAGGCTTGTTCTCTGATTGTCCGACCTCGTCATATCGCGGGTCTTGTTTCTAGAAATGGTAGTCCTGTGGAGATTCGACGTCATTGGAGGCTCTTTCATTTGCAGTCATGGGTTACTCTTCGGTTTCGATATTTCGAAATTGTGGGGCCGTGTGCGGTATTGCTATCTGGAATACGTGGCGTGCGTTTAGAGGATCTCAACGTAGAGGGGAATAGAGGGCGTAGGACTAACCAGGAAGCGACGATTGCGTTTACTCCTGGCTTGTCGTATAGGGTCGTAAAGGCTGAGACGTTTTGGAGTTACTTTCGTGGTCTAAATCCATTGTTTGATGACGTTTTTCGAGGAAATGGCATCTTCCTTTGTCAGGAGATTTCTTCCAGTAGCAATGGTCCTCTAGGGCGAAAGTTTTGGTCGCGTCTTTGGAGTAGTGTGTTGAAGGTATTGGGAGTTTAGTTCTGAGTCTTGATTTCCTTTGCGGAATCAGGGTATCCTTATGCAATTGTTGTCACTCCCCGTACGCTAATTTTTACCTTCCCCACAAATTATGGATCTCTCCAAAATAAAACTGACACGCTATATTATAATCGGAATGATTTCCGGGCTGATACTTGGGGCGGTGCTTGGGAGGTTCGTAGAGTTTCAAGTCGATGAAAGTGGGCAGCGCATGCTGGATAGTAATAATCGGCCGATGCTCGAGAGTGGAGTTGTCGCTGATTACGTGGTTGATGGTTTTTTGGAAATTATTGGTAGTATTTTTATACGATCATTGAAGATGTTGGTGGTTCCTTTGGTCTTTGTCTCCCTCGTTTGTGGAGCGGCTGCGATGGATGATATTCGCAAGTTGGGAACGGTGGGACTGAAAACTTTTTCCTTCTATTTAGGGACCACTTGTTTGGCAATTACATTGGCGATCGTGGCTGCGTTGATATTTAAGCCAGGTGTAGGTGTTGAGGCCGTGTCAGAGTCTAATTGGACGCCGAAGGAGGCGACACCATTGGTGGATGTTGTAATCGAGATGGTGCCGTCAAATGTAATGTCGGCATTTGCCGAGGCACGAATGTTGCAGATTATCATCTTCGCACTTCTGTTTGGAGTCGGGTTGGTGGTTGCGGGTGACGCGGGTAAGCGAGTGTTGGCTATTTTTAAGGACCTGAATGAGGTCATTATGAAATTAGTAGTCCTTGTTATGTTGATCGCCCCATTTGGTGTGTTTGCAAAAATGGCACAATTGATGACCCGAGAGGGGTTTGATACCATTCAATTACTTTTTAAGTATTTTGTACTCGTTTTGGCTGTGCTTCTGGTGCACGGAGTTATTGTTTATCCATCACTGCTAAAGTTGATTTCGGGGCTTAACCCGATACTCTTCTTTCGGAAGCTGCGTAATGTTCAGTTATTTGCATTTGGGACGGCTAGTAGCAACGCGACTATCCCAGTGACCTTGCGTGCTGTGGAGGATCGTTTGGGGGTCGATAATAAGATCGCCTCTTTTACGGTTCCATTGGGGGCGACTGTCAATATGGATGGAACGGCGATTATGCAGGGTGTTGCGACCCTGTTTATTGCTCAGATGGTTGGTACGGATTTGAGCATCGCTCAGCTTCTCGTGGTGGTGGTAACTGCTACCTTGGCATCGATAGGAACTGCAGGGGTGCCGAGTGCAGGTTTGATTATGCTTGTGATGGTTCTCGACCAAGTGGGCTTACCAGCGACTCACATCGGAATGATTATTGGTATTGATCGAATTCTAGATATGACAAGAACTGCGGTAAACGTTACAGGTGATGCTGCGGTATCATGTATTGTTGCGAAGAGTGAAGGGCAGTTGAATGAGGACATATTCAATCAACCATTGGATGCTAAGTCATAGATGCCAGGTAGTGATCAGCTTTTTGAGTTAGTTTCTGACTATTCGCCTCAGGGGGATCAGCCTGAGGCTATTGAAACCTTGGTGGCTTCGATTGAAGCGAAGAATCGATATCAGACTTTGCTTGGTGTTACGGGGTCGGGGAAGACTTTTACGATGGCGAATGTCATTGCTCGTTGTAATCGACCAACCTTGATTCTCTCTCACAATAAGACCTTGGCGGCGCAGCTGTATTCGGAGTTTAAGAATTTCTTTCCCAATAATGCCGTCGAGTATTTCGTAAGTTATTACGATTATTATCAACCAGAAGCTTATGTGCCTTCTTCGGATACATTTATTGAGAAGGATTCTTCGATCAATGATGAGATTGACCGACTGAGAATTTCGGCGTCGAGTTCGCTGATTAGTCGGCGTGATGTTATTGTTGTTGCGAGCGTATCTTGCATTTATGGATTAGGCTCTCCGGATGACTTTAAAGAATTGATGATTCCTTTGTCGGTGGGTGATCCTCTAGGGCGTGATGTCTTTTTGAATCGATTGGTTGATATTCAGTACGAGCGTAATGATGTGAGCTTGGAGAGAGGGCGATTTAGAGTTCGTGGCGATGTGGTGGATGTCATGCCTGCCTATTTGGAGAAGGGGTTGCGTGTGGAGTTTTGGGGGGATGAAATTGATGGTTTGTCGGAGTTCGATCCGACAACGGGTGAGGTTCTTCAGCGGCTGGATCAGTTTAGTCTCTATCCTGCTAATCAGTTTGTTACGACGCGTGGAAAGACTGAGGAGGCTATTGTGAAAATCCGTGAGGAGCTTAAGATTCGAGTTGCTGAGTTGGAATCGGAGGGAAAGCTTTTGGAGGCGCAGCGTATTAGTATGCGCACGAATTATGATTTGGAAATGTTGCAGGAGGTTGGCTTTTGCAATGGGGTCGAAAATTACTCGATGCATATGGCTGGGCGGAGACAAGGGGACCGGCCTTTTTGCCTTATCGATTTCTTTCCTAAGGATTTTCTACTGTTTGTTGATGAGAGTCATGTCTCCATCTCTCAAGTCGGAGCCATGTATGCGGGAGATCGCTCTCGCAAAACGACCTTAGTGGATCATGGCTTTCGTCTGCCGTCTGCTTTGGATAATCGCCCGATGAACTTTGAGGAATTCAGTAGTGTGACCGGGCAAACATTGTTTGTGTCGGCCACTCCCGCGAAGTATGAGTTTGAACATAGCTCGGTAATCGCAGAGCAGGTGATCAGGCCCACGGGCTTATTGGATCCTGTGCTGAGCATACGTCCCATTAAAGGGCAGGTGGAGGACATGGTTGCAGAGATTCGGAAAGCTATAGCTGCGAAAGAACGCATCCTTGTAACGACGTTAACGAAGAGGCTTTCTGAGGATATCTCGACCTATTTGCAGGAGCTGGGAATCAAGGTGGAGTATTTGCATTCCGATATCGATGCCATCGAGCGGGTGGAAATTTTGAAGCGGTTGAGGCTAGGGCGTTTTGATGTCTTGGTTGGGATTAATCTACTGCGTGAAGGCTTGGATTTACCTGAGGTTGGCTTAGTTGCTATTTTGGATGCTGATAAAGAAGGCTTTTTGCGTAGTGAAACGAGTTTGATTCAAACGGCAGGTCGAGCAGCGCGCCATGAGAAGGGACGCGTTATTTTGTACGCAGATGTGATTACGAAATCGATCCAAAGGACGATTGACGTTACAGAGGGGCGTAGGGAGCGGCAATTGGCGTACAACGAAGCTCATGGGATTGTGCCACGCGGTGTTAAGCGGGCTATTCAGGTAAGCCTACATGAAGAGGAGTTGAAAGAAGAGAGAGCTGACTTGATGGTTGGTGAAGATGAGGATGTCTCAGCTGTGATCGATGAATTAACTTTAGAGATGGATGAAGCTGCTGCTAAATTGGAGTTTGAGCGTGCCGCTTTACTGCGAGACCAGATTGACTCTTTGCGCTCTGGAGACTTCAAAAAG
>CAWVWU010000242.1:0-4835 GCA_963933925.1 uncultured Puniceicoccaceae bacterium | reverse complement strand
CGGCCCCGAGACCTCCACCCAAAATCGAGCCATGATGGGCGGCATGCTGGGCAACAACTCCTGCGGATCCAACTCCATCGTATACGGCAGTACCCGCGAACACGTCATCTCCGCCAAAGGATTCCTCAGCGACGGCTCCGAAGTAGAATTCCACGAACTCACCCCAGCCGAATTCCAGGCAAAATGCGACGGCCCAGAAGACCTCCTCGAAACCCAACTCTACCGCCACGCCCAACGCACTCTCTCCGTCCCCGCCACCCGCCAAGAAATCACAAAAAAATTCCCCAAACCCTCCATCCCCCGCCGCAACACCGGCTACGCGCTCGACCTCCTAATGGATGCGAACTCCCTCGATTCCACGTCCCCAAAAAACTTCAATTTCTGTCAACTAATCGCCGGCTCAGAAGGCACTCTCTTCTTTGCCACCGAAATCAAACTACAGATCCTCGATACGCCCCCAGCGGCCAACGCTCTCCTCTGTGCCCACTTCGACACGGTCGCCGAAGCCCTCAAGGCTAATCTCATCGCCATCCAGTACAACCCCTACGGCGTTGAACTCATGGACCACTTCATTCTCGGATGCACCAAGGGAAACCAAGCACAAGAGAAAAACCGCTTTTTCCTCCAAGGCGATCCACAAGCACTCCTCATCGTCGAAGTCCGGGCCGACACAACAGAAGCCGCCAAAGCCAAAGCCCAATCCGTAGCCGACGCCTTCCAAACCGCCAACTATGGGACCCACTTTCCAATCATAACCGGCCCCGACGCCAACCGCATCTGGGATCTCCGCAAAGCCGGACTCGGTCTCCTCTCCAACATCCCCGGCGACGCCAAACCAGTCCCCGTCGTCGAAGACACCGCCGTCGATGTACAAGACCTCCCCGAATACATAGCCCGCTTCAACCAACTCCTCAAAGAACGCTACCAACTCGAGTGCGTCCACTACGCCCACGCCGGCACGGGCGAAATCCACCTCCGCCCCATAATCAATCTCAAAACGGCCGAAGGCACCGAACTCTTCCGCAAAGTCGCCCAAGACATCGCCACCCTCGTCAAAGAATTCAATGGCTCCCTCAGCGGTGAGCACGGCGACGGCCGCCTCCGTGGCGAATTCCTCGAATTCATGATCGGCTCCCAAAACTACCAACTGGTCAAAGACTTCAAAAAGACCTGGGACCCGCACGGCATATTCAACCCCAACAAAATAGTGGATACGCCGCCCATGAACCAAAACCTCCGTTACACCCCCGGCCAATCCACCCGAAAAATAAAAACCTTCCTCGACTTCTCCAAAACCGAAGGCATCCAACAAGCCGCCGAACTCTGCAACGGTTCCGGCGACTGCCGGAAAACTCAACACGCCGGCGGAGTCATGTGCCCAAGCTACATGGCCACCCGCAACGAAAAAGATACCACCCGTGCCCGAGCCAATACCCTCCGCAACGTCCTCACCAAATCCACCCAAGCCAATCCCTTCGACAGCGAAGAGATCAAAGAAGTCATGGACCTCTGCCTCTCCTGCAAAGGATGCAAAGCCGAATGCCCCTCCAGCGTCGACGTCGGCAAGATGAAAGCCGAATTCCTCCAGCACTATTACGACGACAACGGCGTTCCCCTCCGCACCCGTCTCATCGGCTCATTCTCAAAAATCAGCCGACTCGCCTCTTTCGCCCCCTGGGCATGGAACCTCGTATTCACCAACCCCCTCCTTTCCCGCCTCGCAAAAAAAACTACCGGCTTCGCCACCCAACGCAGCATCCCCCTCCTCCACGAAACCACCCTCAAAACATGGTTCGCTAAACACCGCCCCCACAAAAACGCCGGACAAAAAGGCAAAATTCTCCTCTTCTGCGACGAATTCACCAACTTCAACGATACGCCCATCGGTATCAAAACCGTCGAACTCCTCGAGACACTCGGCTACGCCGTCGAAATCCCCCAACATCTCGAAAGTGCCCGAGCCCTCCTTTCCCAAGGCCTCCTCCGCGACGCCCAAAAGATCATCAACCAAAACCTCCGCCTCCTCCAAAACGTCGTCACTTCAGACACCCCTCTCATCGGAATAGAACCCTCCGCCATCCTCGGATTCCGCGACGAGTTCCTAGAACTCGCCCACCCCGAGCTCAAAGCCACCGCAAAAAAAATCGCCAAACACACGTTCCAAATCGACGAATTCATCCTCCGCGAACACCAAGCCGGACACATCACCTCCAAAAATTTTCACAGCGACAATCGCCTCATCAAACTCCACGGCCACTGCCACCAAAAAGCCACCAGCGGCGTCAACGCCACCGTCCGAACCCTCAACATCCCCACCAACTACACCACCCACCTCATCCCCTCCGGATGCTGCGGTATGGCCGGAGCCTTTGGATACACCGAAGAACACTACGACGTCTCCATGCAAATCGGAGAACTCACCCTCTTCCCGACTGTAAGGCAACAACCCGACGACGTCCTCATAGCCGCCCCCGGCACCAGCTGCCGCCACCAAATCAAAGACGGCACCTCCCGCACCGCCCTCCACCCAGTCGAGATCCTACACGCTGCCCTCATCTAAACCACTCCCTGCGGACTAGACCTTTGCGAACAGAATCACGCCCTAGTCCCAATCACAGGTTCTAGGGTTCCTTTCGGATACATTAACTTTTTTCTCTAAACTCAATCTTCTCCCCAGGAACGGTGGGTACCTCTGCAGGCATAGTCACACTTCCGCTTTCGAAATCATACGGATTTGGCGAAAGTTGAAAATTATAGAAAGGCGATTCAACGTTCCGAGTCATGTCTACCCAACGAACGAGTTGTCCGGTATAAGCTGAGATCCTTCCACCGATAGCACAAAGTGTGGCTTCGGCTACGGCTTGAGCACAATTCAGCGGAGTAGCCTTACCGCGTGCACTCTTAATTAATTCGACATGCTCCTGCACTATACCGTTTGTAATCTCTTGGGTAATAGGAGCGACCGAAACATCCTTACCCTTAATCTTTGTCCCAATCGTCTCTCCATGGATACCACGGAAACTTTCGCCAACACGATTATAACAACCGGCGAGCTGGCGGCACTGACTATGAATGTGCACTCCATCGCCGTAATCGAGATCGACACTAAAGAAGTCGAATTGATTACCAGTCTCGCGACGGGCCCTTCCACCCATGCCGTTAAATGAAACAGGAGTCCGACCAAGATACCAATTGGCCACATCAAGTTGATGTACGTGCTGCTCTACGATGTGGTCACCAGACATCTCAGTGAAATTGAGCCAATTCCGCGTTAGATAATGAGCATCGCTTTGGGCGGGCTTGCGTGAGGAGATCCAAGGCACCTTGCCATTCCAAGAAATCACTCCACCTACAATCTCACCAATTGCGCCCGCATCCAATTGGGCCTTGGCCTCAAGATACTTCTGCTCATAGCGACGTTGTGTTCCAGCCACCACAGTGAGCCCCTTAGTTTTTGCAAGTTCACCGACCTCGATCACCTTACGAGCACCGACGGGATCAACCGCAATTGGTTTTTCAATAAAACAGTGCTTATCAGCCAGGACGCAGGCTTCGAAATGCACTGGACGAAAACTGGGGGGAGTCGCCATTATGACAAACTCGGCATCCGATTCGCATACTTTCTTATAAGCTTCATACCCTGCATTCCCTACGGATGCGTCGAGACCGAACTTGGTCAAGACCTTCTGTACGCGATCGCTAAATACATCTGCCACCGCAACGATCTCGACCTCAAGACCAAGTAATTCACATGCGGTTAGGAAGTTTCCCACGGCTCCAGTACCACGCCCCCCACAACCGATTAGGCCGAGCTTGACCTTTCCAGTATGAATACCATTCACGGTCTTCGCACCAAGAATATTGAAAGTAGAAAGTGCAGCAGTCGACAACGCGGCTACTTTTACGAAATTTCGGCGAGTAATATTATTTATGATACATATAGGTTATAACTGGGTTTTCTTATTTAAATTTTTCGCGACCGTTTTCCCCGCTGCCCACAGAAATCCACGGGTGATCATTTGCATGTAATCATCTTCCAGCATCGTTTCATTGTGATGCCCAATGGTCGTGGCAAAGACTCGCGTTTTTTTGGGGCCGTAGGCGTTCACCCAAATATTTGTATGAATGGCTCCGTCCTTTTCAGATTTCGATTCCGCAAGTGGCGTCATCGTCGGATACGCTTTCTTGATAAAATAGAGCTCTCCATCAGGCGTGGTCCAATCGCTCAAGCCCTTCATGATCTCGTGCTGCGGAGCAGTTATTTTAACCTCGAAGGGATGCCTGGGTCCGTGACCAGGCGAATGTACGCCACAGAATTTCCACCATTCCTCAGGATTGCTACCTTCGCGATAACAGTGCATTGAGCAATGGACCAACACGGACGGAACACCATCGAGGTGTGGCTTTAAAATTCCGGCAATATAGTTGTCGTCGCCGATATGCGCGAAGCACTCGTTGTGCACCACGATGTCATATCCCTCAGCCCAATTCGGATTCTTGTAGAAGTCGAGTAACACATCCCCTGCCGTCGTACGTTGGTGCAATACCGTCCACTGCACATTCAACTGAGTATGCGTGTCTATTACACTAGGGATAATCTCTCTCTGATTGTCGTAATCATGGCAACATCCTCCAGTAATCAGGAGTGCCTTGATGTCTGGTATTGGAGAAGGGGTTGGCTTGGCCCAAAGCGTACCGCAGAGAACAATCGAAGCGAAAAGGAGAGAGGCAATTGCATTGATTCGTTTCATTATAATTTTTGGGGTTAAAGTCAGTTAACGGGTGAAGTGGACCCCATTAGTGAGACAGGGGTAGCCGAGTTGTTAGTTGGTTTA
>CAWVWU010000241.1:0-4877 GCA_963933925.1 uncultured Puniceicoccaceae bacterium | reverse complement strand
CCAAGGAATCTACGTTGCGGGAATGAATACGGACGACGATGACCAACTCAATCTAACGAATCAGGTTAGAGAAAAACATGGGATGGAGTCCGTCAATTGGTTGATTGATCCCAATGGCTCTGAGTTGAGTGGAATGTTGTTTATAAATAGTATTCCACGGATGGTGTTGATTGCACCAAACGGTAAGGTCTTGTTTAATGGACACCCTCAGGACGATAGCCTAGGCGAAGCTCTTGGCCTGTTGGGAGTGACCCTTTAAAACGAAGGGGAATTGGTTGAGAGAGTTGCTCAACTAATTGAGCGGCTCTTTACTTTGCTGCGGCTCGGGCAATGGCCCCAGTTGGTGATAGCAGCTTTTCGATGTATTGGGCCGTCATTATGTAGTCTTCTGCTACGTTGACGGAGGCTTCTCCTTTTGAAAGAAGTACCATTGGTAGGCCCTGCATGACAGAACGTCCTACTGCCACTGAGTGACTGATGCGCGTCGGGAAAAGATGTGTCGTAGAGGGAGCCTTGCCCTGGTCGATGAAACGTTGGATTTGGGTTTCAAAGCGTTTGGTTGAGGTTTCGATCTTAACGCCTTGTTTGATGGCGTTGAGACAAACTCCCATTATTTGAGGGTTTGGGGCTCCTTTGTCTTCACGATCGTTTTCCGTGTTGTTTCTAAATTTAGTGAGTTTTTCGATTAAGAGGTGAAAACCAATGATACTAAGACCGTCAGCATTGGCAGGGACAACAACCCATTCGCTGCTGAAAAGGGCACATTGCGGGGCGTATGAAAAACTCGGGGGACAATCAAAGAGGATGTAGTCATAATCATCTTCGATTTCTTTGATTTGGTCGTAAAAATGGTTGTAGAATGGCGTGCCGAATTTGTTTGGAATATCGTGTTCTAGATCGAGTAGACTGAAACTGGCTGGAACGAGATCTAGTTTTGGGAGAACTTCTTCTCCATAGGCATCCTTAACTGGGGACTTTTGAATACAGTCTCTTATATTTGCATTTGGATCTTTGAAGAGATTGAGAAGGAATTTTTCTGGAGTGCGGTTGAGGGCATTCCATCTATCCAGTCGCATTAGCCAGATGCTCGAATTGCTTTGAGCATCCAAATCTACAACGAGAACACGCTTCCCCATGTAAGCGAGGCATGAGCCGACATTGACGATCAATGATGTCTTACCGACACCACCTTTTAGATTTAAGAAACTGATTTTTTTGGCCATTGCTTGATAAATGCTCGAATTGAATGAAGCAAACGACTGAGCAAGCTGCTATTAGTAGAGGGTTTAATCGATCCGGCGTAAAGAAAACTCAAATGTAATTTTGCTTTAACAAATCTTTAAAACGTATCGACAAGCTCAGGTTTGCATCTTGTGGCGATTGAGTTAATTTAGGCGGCGTTGAATTAGTTTCTCTATGCATCTCGAAAACACTGATAAATCTATATTTCAGGCTGTTGCACGCCGCCGACGCCGTAGTTCCGTCTTAAGTGCTTTGCTCTGTGAAGATGGCAAATTGGAAGATTTGGTTGAAACAGAGCCTAAATTTGAAGAACCGCCATCGCTCGTAGAGCAATTTGCCCCGGATAGTGTCGGAGTGGGATTCTCGTCGGACGGCGGGGGTACTTCGGGTTTGGAGAGTGATACTGAGAAAGAGCCCGAATTGGACAATGTTTTGGCGTCGATCGGATTGGGAGTACCTGAAGCGGCTGTTGTTTCGGTGAAGGAAGAAAAAATTGAGGCTGTCCAGGTTGAGACAGAGGATGAGGGCGCATTACTGACTGAGGATGACGAACTTGATGCGTTTGATTCGAATGAAGACGCTGTGGACCACGGAGAGGTTTTTAGTATTGCTGAGGAATCTGCTTCGGTTGATGAGCTCGATGCAAGTGCTCCCGTTTCGGGTTCTACGTTGGAGGAGCATGTCGCTGATGAGCTTGAGACTGTTTCGGAAGTGTTGAATGACACATCTGTTGGGACTGAGTCACTTGAGAAATTTGGTGATAAAGACACGGTTTTAGAGCCTCGTAGTGATGAGGAATTTATTTCGATTGATGCTGACGCAGCGCGTGAAGCGATAGAGGTCGAAGAACATGCTCCTGTTTTAGAGTCTCCATTGGAGGAGACGGTTGAAGAAATTGAGCCTATAGTGGTTGAAGAGTCTTTTGTTGCGGAAGATCCGATTGAGGGAATTGCTGAAGACGGCGATGTTTTGTTAGACAGTGTTGATGTGGATGCTGCTTCGATTGATGAAGTCGCTATGACTGAGGCTATCGAGGTCGAGAACCATGATTTAGACATGGATTCTCCTTTGGAGGAGCCGATTGCAGGGATTTATCCCGTAGTGGAAGAAGAAGCGATTGTTGAGATCGATTCTGTTGATGAGTTCGATGAAAGTGATCCCGTTTTGGAATCTGAGTTTGAGAAGCCGGTTGAAAACGATGCTGAAATCGTTTCGGAGGTGTTGGATGATGATACTTTAGATGGTGCTGAATCGGTTGAAGAACTTGTCGAGGAAGACGAGGTTTCGGAGTCTGGTATTGATGATGAGTCTGTTTCGATTGATGCAATCGCAGTAATCGATGTTGAGGAGATTGCTGACGAATTAGACGTCCCGTTGTCTGCTCATA
Organism: uncultured Puniceicoccaceae bacterium; assembly: GCA_963933925.1. Taxonomy (GTDB): domain Bacteria; phylum Verrucomicrobiota; class Verrucomicrobiia; order Opitutales; family Opitutaceae; genus JAKYXN01. The sequence continues at coordinate 2,248 of CAWVWU010000241.1, read as the reverse complement.
ATGAGGAATCAACTTTGATTGATACCTTGACTGAGAGTGAGTCAGGGGTGGTTGAAGAAGATCCTTCTGGTGAATTGAAATTTCCGATTGAAGAACCGGTTGAGCCTCTCGTTGAATCGGAAGAAGTCTCCTTTGTTAGCTCTGATCCTAATGAAGACGTTGTCGTTTCACCGATCGAAGATGCTATGGATGTCACGGTGGATGCTGTTGAACAGCTTGCCGCGGAGGAAGAGTTTGATGAGGAGGTGAAGGTTAAGACCAAGTTACCTCGATCTGTACTAGACGATGTGGCAAGTCGATTGATCGATGTTGTCGATATTCAAGGTTTACCTAAGTCCAAGCCGAAGCGTGTTAATGCAAAAACTCGAAAGACGAGTAGCGTAACAAATAAAGCAGTGGAAAAGCCGAAAAAAGTTTCTCAAAAACCCGAAAAACGGACTAGTTCTTTAGGGCTAAATAAGAAAAAGCAGGCGTCCTTGCTTGATAGTTACTTTGATGGATTATAACGTTTTCGATCCTTCAATGGACGTCGTTCGGAATAATTACCCACTAAGCGTCGATTGCCCTTTTTCTTGTTAGTCGGCGACTCGTTTGAATTGGGTGTAGAATCCGGTGTCGGTTTCGTAGGATTTAGAGGCGAATTTTAGTTTTAGTTTCTCGAGGAGCGTCCAGTCGATGGATTTATTGCTAGATGGATTTTGCTCGAGCTCGTATTGAACTAATTGGGTTAGGGCTGATAATGGGGAGCTGAGATCTATGAATTGGTGTGCTGCCTCGTCTGATGGAAGTGAGTTGAAAGCGTGGAGGACTGCTGGGGAATCGAAGGGCGTGGGTCCTTGGTGATGTTTTGCTTCTAGGATCTTTTTTAGAAGGTGCTGGTTGCCGTAGGCGATAAGTAAGTTTTCGTTGTGAATCCCAAATCGAACGATGCTTTGGCTCGGTAGAGAGGAAGACATTTCGTAAAAATCATGGGAGGCTACTTTTATATTCTGATAGGGAGTGTCGCTTGATTTTTTGGCTTTGAGAAATGCTTCGAAAACTGGAGTGAAGGTATTGAGGTCTTCGATTTGAAGCGAGAGTGTGAATGACGTAAGAGGGGTGAGTTTTTTGTCTTCTTGAATCGCGTTGTAGTCGGTATAGATTGTGAGTTCTTGACTGAATGCATTTGCGATGAATTCCTCGAGGTCAGTTCCGAGGGATTCGTCGATGCGTCTCTTTTGCGGAGAGTAGAACATCGCGGCGATGGGGACATTTTTAAGGACGACGTCCTTGGCCCAAAGGGTCATGTCACCGAGGTCTAGATTGTAGGTGCCAACAGTCGCGATCCCAGTGGGTGAGTGTTCAGGAAAAACGAAGGGGGTGTGTTCTTTGGATACTAAATTCCAGAGGCCCGACTTATCGGATATATGGATGCCTGTAGTAATGTGTTCTTTATTCTCGTTTAAGTTAGCACTGAAGAATACGGAACCTGCGGCGAGAATACCCGTGTCGGATATGATGCGTTTAAAGGAGATTCCTAGCATATTAGGCCCGCTTTTATGAACTTCTTGGTCAATTATTGAAATGAGTTTAGGCATGAACTTTCCTGTGGCAAAGTAGGCCCCGAGGTCGCGGTCGGACTGATGGGAATCGAGCTCTTTGAATAGAGGATTTGAAGCGAGACTGTTCTCTTTCAGTCGTTGGGTGGCGTTTGTTATGAGATCCTTAAGGACTGTTGGATTGATTGCTGCGTAGAGCTTTCCTTCGATGATGCACCAGCTCGGGGAGATTTCTGGGGCTTCAAATTGCGTGTCAGTATCGGTGTTTTTGTTACCAGATATTTGGGGTATTGTTAGGGTCTGGATTTGGTTGTTTTGCCACGTGTCGGCTGTCCAGTAGAGGTGTCGATTCGCGTCTTCAATGGATGCGTTATGATTGACCGTTGCGACATGGAGGGTATTGGCGAAGGATTGTGAGCTTCCTTGAAAGTGTGCTATGAAAACTGGATTGGGGAGCCGAGTTTTTTCTGGATCGATGGGAGTATCGGCCAAAAGGGCAAAGACTACGTGTCGCTTGAGGTAAATCGCGAGTTTTAGAAAATTGTTTCGGAACTGTACTTCGTTTTCTTCGGAGGCGATCTCAGGTTGTGGAGCTGTTGTTGGAATTTTGAGGTGAGACGATGCGGCTATTCTTAAAACCTTGGTGAGTTCGATGTAGGCTGGGGTTAAATCATTTCTGACCATCTTCAAGCTGTAGTGTCTGAAGTGCT
>CAWVWU010000240.1:0-4891 GCA_963933925.1 uncultured Puniceicoccaceae bacterium | reverse complement strand
ATCCAAGAAGTATTCTCCAACGAAGGCGTTGGCACACTCGTCTACGGCAACGAATACCAACAAATCCGCCAAGCGAACCGGGACGACATCACTCTCGTCTACCACCTCACAAGAAGTTCAGTAAAAAAAGATGAACTCCTACCGCGCACCTTGGAATCGATTGAGTCCAACATCGAAAGCTACTTCGTCTACGAAATCGACGGCAACATGATCGCGTGCATGCTCTTGAGCAGCTTCGAATCGCAGCCTCAAACCCGGGAAATCAACTCCCTGTTCGTTCACCCACTTTACCAGAAACAGGGTATAGGAAAGAAACTCGTCAACTTCGCATCTCACCAAGCTAAAAATGATGGAGCCAGCCGTATCGTAGCCCTATCGACTCAAAGCATCACCTTTTTTAAGCTCGTATGCGGATTTGAAGAAGGCGATTCTAAGCATCTCCCCGAAGAACGCCGCATATCTTGGTCAAGCAATCAGCGGAGTTCTATGATAATGATAAAAGAGCTCTAGGCCGTATGGCCCGAGCTCTTGTTCGTAAGAATCAGTCCAAATGTTCGCGACTGACCGCATCGTGCAAAAAGTTATCCAACGCGTCATCGCACATTTCCGGATTCTCCGGATGAGCAATTTCGCGAACCCGATGGCATAGCTCTCGTTGAGCCTCATTAAATGCGATTCGGTTCAAACTTTCCAATGCATCATGCGATAGAAGAGGGCTCGCACCTCCATTCATCAATATGTCTATTTTATGATTTGAATTCATTGGTCCCTATTAAATCGGTTGCTCAACTCTCACCCTTTAGTTAAGTTTGGTGCCTTTCATCCGACATTTACGTAAACGTAATTTATACAAAAAGTGTCACGCCTCATAAGAATCCTATCCGATATTCACTTCGGACACAAAGCGAGTACCGTCAAAAGTCTCGACCAACTCGCCCCACTTACCGAACAAGTGGATCATTTGATATTCAATGGCGACACGCTCGAACAGAAGTACCGCGATTCCCCCTTACACGAGAGCGACCCACTTCCCACTTTCACCCAATTTTCTAACTTTTTCGAGAAACGCGTCCCAGAAGTCACTTACATCACTGGAAATCACGATCCACAAGTAAGCAGCTCCCATCACTGTTTTCTCAATAGCAACGAGGTATTCGTCACTCACGGAGACGCGATATTTGAAAACATTACCCCGTGGTGTGGGATTCTAAAATCAATCAATAATGCCCTCGACAAGCTAGGTACTCCAGGGTCGCACCAAAGTCTTTCCGAACGACTCGATCTCACCAAACGAGTCACCATTGAAGCTCATAAAGACACTCTGAAACATGACCCCACAGTTTGGGGGAAATTTCTCGTATTCGCCCACCAAGCATGGCCTCCAACCAAACCTTTTAGAGTAATTAAAGCATGGCGGGACGCCCCTGACAAAGCCGTCCAACTCGCCAAAGAAAGTGCCCTTCCTTCAAAATTTATTGTCATCGGACACACTCATTTCCCAGGAATTTGGCAACGAGGAGAACACATCGTCATCAATACCGGTTCCTACTTTCCATGGCCGACGCGATACGCCGTAGACGTCGAAGGATCGTCCTTGAAAATTAGAAAAGTCGTTAAGAAACAAGGAAAGTTTCATCCTGGACGCATTATCCGCGAATTTCAGTTGAAACAACCAGCTCACAAGAGAGCGAAAAAGCCCGAGGAAAACACCTCAGTCAAGCTAGTATAAAGCGCTTAGTTTAGGGGTCATATCCCCAAACCTCACAGACAGGGTCAACCCAAGGAAACTAAGTCACATAAAAATAATGTGCTTTTTATGAGTACTTTGTGCAATTTCCCCTAAGAAGAGAGCTCATTCAGTCGAATACCAATTAGCACCCGTTTCGCTTTGGTTTTTTTATTGTCGACATGAAATTAGTACTCGAACTCTCCCTAGACTCCACATCGCCCTACCGTATCCTCCTCAAAAACGGCGAATCCCTTAAAATGTCGGACGGAGCGGACATGAAGCTCATCAACCCCGAAGCGGTTGCGAAGCTCGTTCCACAGGGTAATGACATCCTCGTCATCGGTAAGGATGGTGACAGCTGCCTACTCGTAGATTTCGCAAAAGCCAACTGGGACGTAGATCCACAGCTCAACCTCGAAGATGGCCCTCTCCTCACATGGCAAAGTTTTTGGAAGAATCTCGATGGAGACGAAGATGCTTCTAGTGCCAAACTGGAAAAATGGGACGACGAGACGGGAACATGGGTTCCCCTCGACGTGGTGCGCGACAACGACATAGAAGCGACCCTTTACAAAGCCGAAGCGACAACCTTTCGCGAAGTCATGAATTTCATGTCCATGCACAGCATGGGAATGGGTGCGATGGTCATTAACGATAAAAGTTACCTCATCGAAGATCTCCGCCAACAATTTGACCTCCGAGGAGTCGATCCAAACGCATTCTTCACTCATAGCAAAAAAGGCCAGGAACACGAAGATGCACTAGAAGAATTTGCCGAAGAACGAGTACTCGCCGAAAGCGTTGCCCAAGACATCCTCTCTGAAGATCAAGAAAATCCAGAAGAAGAAAACGAACAAGAAGACAACGAAAGTCCAGATTCTGAACGCGGGACCGAATTCGTAAACCAAGATTCACAGCCTGAAACTGAAGGAAATCGAACGGGTGATCCCGAGGGTCCAGACGATCAAGTTCAGGACAAAACTCCCTCTACCGAAGAGGAAGAGCAAGAGGACGAAGAGCAGAAGGATGATACCACTCCCGGCGACACCGAAGAGCCTACCGAAGCCGACGAAGTTTACACCGATTACAAGATCACCCTAAGCGGCACATCCATAACAGAAAATGACGAAGGGGCCTTCGTCGGAAAACTTGGAATCGACAACATCAACAGGGATGGTGACTTCGAATTCGAAATCGTCAGCGACCCCGCTGGAATTTTCGAAATAGTTGGAGACAACCTAAAACTTAAAGATGGAATCGCCGTCGACTACGAAGCAGACCTCGAAAGTTTCGGTCTCGTTATTCGTTCGACCGACGAACACGGAAACACTCAAACCTCCGCCGTCGATATTTGGCCTCAAGATGCCAACGATATTCCCACGATTGACGATCTTGAAGTTTCCACAGACGAAGACTCTGCCATCCTCCTCTCCACACCAATTCTAGAAAGCGTATTTGCCGACCAAGACGGAAATTCTATTCAGTCTATCCGCATTGATTCTCTCCCTGAGATTGGCGTCCTCAAACTCGGTGATATCGAAGTTAGCGAATCCCAAGTAATCACGCGCGATCAGATCGATCAGCTCAGTTTTCAACCCAACGAAAACTGGAACGGCCAAACCGACCTCCTCTGGTCCGCATTCGATGGTCAAGCGTGGAGCGAAAACTCGTCGACCATGACCATTCAGGTCGAAGCCATAAACGACGCCCCCGTTGCCACAGTCAGCATCGGACCGCTCACTACAAACGTCGACGCACCTTTTACTCTAGATCTGCCTCAAGACGCTTTCACCGAAATCGACGAAGGAGATTCTCTAACGTACACCGCAACCATCGATAACGGAGATCCTCTCCCCGAATGGTTAAACATCGACCCCGTTTCGGGCCAAATCACTGGCGTCCCTTCTTATAGCGGATTGGGAGATCATTCCATTACAGTAGTCGCGACAGACGACTCTGGAAAATCCACACAGTCATCGTTTTCGTTTACCATCGAAAACATCAACGATGCCCCAACCCTCTCTCCGATCGACAATCAATCGACCGACGAAGACGCTCCATTTAATCTAGACCTTTCTCAACACTTCGAAGACGCCGACATCCAATACGGCGACACCCTAAGCTATACAGCCACCCTCCAAAACGGAGACGACCTCCCAAACTGGATCTCAATCGATTCAGAAACAGGGCTCCTCTCAGGAATCCCAGAAAACGGCGATGTAGGAAATATCTCAATCAAAGTCACCGCATCTGACGGAGAAGAATCCATCTCTGATACCTTCACCTTAACCGCAGAAAATACAAACGACGGACCAATAGTAACCGCCGACATAGCCAATCAAACAACTGACGAAGACGCCGTATTCAACTTAGATGTCTCCGCAAACTTCTTAGACGAAGACCTCGGCGACACACTCACCTACTCAGCAACTCTCCAAAACGGCGACGACTTACCAGACTGGATCACAATAGATTCCGAAACTGGCCAACTCTCAGGAATCCCCGAAAACGACAACGTAGGTGACCTATCAATCAAGGTAACTGCTTCTGACGGTGAAGAATCTGCATCCAACACATTCAGTGTCAGCGTCGAAAACACAAACGACGGACCAACGGTAACAGCGGACATCGCAGACCAAACAACTGACGAAGACGCCGTATTCAATCTAGACGTATCCTCAAACTTCTCAGACGAAGACCTAGGCGACACACTCACTTACACAGCGACTCTCCAAAACGGAGAAGACCTACCAGACTGGGTCTCCATAGACTCCGAAACTGGCCAACTCTCAGGAACCCCCGAAAACGGCGACGTAGGAAATATCTCGATCAAAGTCACCGCTTCCGACGGTGAAGCATCAGCGTCCAACTCCTTCAGTGTTGCAGTCGAAAACACAAACGACGGGCCAACGGTAACTACAGGCATAGCAAACCAAACAACTGCCGAAGACTCAGACTTCAACCTAGACGTCTCCTCCAACTTCGCAGACGAAGACCTAAGCGACACACTCACCTACTCAGCCTCTCTCCAAAACGGTGACGACCTACCAGATTGGATATCCATCGATTCCGAAACTGGCCAACTCTCAGGAACCCCTGAAAACGGAGATGTAGGTGATCTCTCAATCACAGTCACCGCTTCAGACGGCCAAGAGTCAGCGT
>CAWVWU010000239.1:0-4930 GCA_963933925.1 uncultured Puniceicoccaceae bacterium | reverse complement strand
TGTTCAACCATGGGCGAATGCTCAGCAAGCTGAGAAGCGCCCTTTATTGTTCGGCAAACCAGGTGTCATCCACGGATTCAAGTGCCAATTGCTCCAGGACGAAAACGGCGAGCCTAGTCCTGTATACTCCGTAGCCAGTGGACTCGACTACCCAGGAGTCGGTCCCGAACATTGCATGCTCGATGCCAAAGGACGCGTCACCTACGTCGATGCCAACGACAAAGAAACCATCGACGCCTTCTACGCACTCAGCCGACTCGAAGGCATCATTCCCGCTCTCGAAAGTGCTCACGCGGTAGCCTACGCCATGAAGCTCGCCAAAGAAAAGCCCCGTCAAACTATTCTCATCAACCTTAGCGGACGCGGCGACAAGGACATCGATTTCGTAGTGGAAAAATACGGACTTCCCGAAGACCCGAAACAATAACTCAAAGCGAGAACCTTAGTTGGCCCTTTTAATACCTCCAATCACCTCGAAGGTCTCTTCGTGGTAGTTGCTTCGTTCATTCCATCGAGACCTGAGCTCGACACGAGTCGCAAGCAGTGCCAATACAGGTTCAGGCGAGGTACAGTTTAAGCCCCGCTCTACCTCAAAACATTCTAAACAAAAAGAGCCCCCCTCAATGATGGACCCGACATCAACACCCGAAGAACCTCCTCCTCCCTATAAATTATTTACTCCGAAGGCCATTAGCGCCGGAGCATTTATCGGAGGACCACTTGCGGTTACCGTGCTTGTCGCAAACAACTTTGCAAAACTAGGAGACAAACACTCTCGCAATCGCACCTACATTCTCGGCCTTGGGATGACCGTCTCAATTGCTTGGATTTTTGCGACCACGCCACAATCCACGTTGGACAAAATTCCTAACGCGGCGTTTGCGGCCCTCTGGTCCACACTCGCCTACTTTCTCACCGAAAAGCTTCAGGGCAACAAACTCCGCACCCATTTCGATAATCTTGGCCAAAAGGCCTCGGGCTGGGCAGTATTCGGTTGGTCGGTTCTCTCCGCCGCGATCTATTTGGGAATAGCACTTCTCTTTTTTCCCTTAATTCCACCATACGACTTTGAAGGTGAGACTTACACCGAAGGATTATTAGGCAACGAAATCTACTACAGTGAAAATATAGATACACAGATCGTAAGCGACCTCGGCAACTACTTGGTCGAATCTGAATACTTCGATTCCGAGTATCCAAACGCAATTGAACTCACAAAAGACAGCACCGGCTATCACCTCACTTTTCCCTGCTATCGTAATCTTTGGAACGATCAGGAAAATCTCAAGACATTCAAAGACTTTGGAGCTGGGCTAGCAACTGACCTCAACCTCCAACCTCTCTCAATTGAGCTGGTCGACGACGACTTCACCAAATCCCACCGCAAAAAGCTCAACTAGACCCAAATCTCACAAACAAAACCGATCCCCATTTCACACTGTAAATCCCTTTTACCGTGGAAATTGGTATCGCCCAAATCGAAAATAAATAAGAAAACGACTTACCCTCCTTTCACAGATTGTCCGAAAATGTCTTCAAGAAAGAACCCAGGCTCAACCGCATTATCAGATGAGTCGCCACGACTTCGCGATTCGCTTGCACGCATCGGCATCACTGCCCCTGAAGTCATCGAGCTTTTCGACTACCTAGAGGATATGCCTCTCTGGATGAAAGACGCAGAAGGCACCTACCAATGGGTGAACGTCTCCTTCCTCCTTAATTTTGGCATCGAATCCCGGAAAAAAGTCATCGGACACAACGACTACGATTTGTGTAGCGAAGCACTCGCAAACCAATACCGCCTCGACGACGAACGGGTCCTAAAAGGACAACGCATACTCTCTCGCCTCGAACTGATAGGACGATTCGACCACACGGCACGATGGTGCCTCACAACTAAGATTCCCCTCCATGATGGCGAAAACAATGTCGTCGGGAACGTAGGCATCACCCGTCCACTCAATACAGAAGGTCCCGGAAGCAAAAACGACTACCCGTTGAACGAAGCCATTCGCTATGTTAGCCAACACTATAAGCAGAGTATAACAAACGCCGACCTAGCGGCCACTTGCAGCCTCTCCGTCCGTGCCTTCGAGCGCCAATTTCGAGCCAACTACGAACGCACGCCTCACGAGTACATACGCCATATACGTGTGCGCATGAGCTGTAGCCCCCTCGTCTATACGAAAAAACCGATCGCCGTCGTTGCCAGCGAGTTCGGATTCGCCGACCAAAGCCACTTTGGTAAAGAGTTTCGTCGCATCATGGGCGAAACGCCACGCGACTACCGAATCCGCTACCAACAGTAGGCAAAAGCGACCTTGCGCCGCTCCTATACCAATTTTTGACGCTGTACTCCTATTCGAAATATCCATCGATAAGCTAGTCTACGGGCTGAACTACCCGTCAATTAGCAGCGACCCCAAATGAGGGTCGTAGGAAACCTCAACCCTCAAAAATACAATGGCTCTCAACACTGTTGCAGATCTCACCACTCGAAAGACTCAGGTCAAAGAAACCGTCGAAGCTGCTCTCAGCGAAACCGGAGGTCTTCTCCGCCTTGCACCTGCCTGGGTCCCGCGCTCCTTTCTTCAACCTGGTTTGCGCATCAAGCTCCACCCGGCCGACACCTACGCTTACGGGCTCAACCGTGGCGGCATCGACGAACGCTGGTTCGCCTCGACTACCGTAACCGCTAACGAAGGTCGAGCTGACGACGAAGGTCTAAGCTACTGCGTAGTCGGAAATGAACGCTTCACTCTAAAACAAGCGGTTGAAGAATGCGGAGCGACACTCGTGGGAAAGGCAATCTGGGACAAATACGGAAAGTGGCCTGTATATTCTAAGTTTTTCGACAACATGGGACCAATCCCGCACCACATGCACCAAAGTGCCGAACAAGCCGCTCTCGTCGGCCAAGAAGGTAAGCCGGAGTCCTACTACTTCCCTCCCCAACACAACAACGTAGGCAATAATTTTCCGTACACGTTCATGGGCCTCGAACCGGGAACCACCAAAGACCAAGTCCGGAAATGTATCTCTGACTGGAATACGGGTGATAACGGTATCCTCGATCTCTCCAAAGCCTACCGCCTCAAAACAGGAACCGGCTGGCTAATTGACCCCTGCATACTACACGCCCCCGGTAGTCTTTGCACCTACGAACCACAATGGGGAAGCGACGTATTCGGCATGTATCAAAACCTTGTCGAGGGACGCGAAGTACCGTGGAGTCTTCTCGTCAATGACATGCCGGAAGAAAAGCACCAAGACATCGACTTCATCGTCGAACAGCTCGCTTGGGACAAAAATGTCGATCCGTATTTCAAGGACAACCACTACCTCGAGCCCGTTCCTGTCGCCGACACCCGCGAGCAAGGTTACGTCGATCGCTGGATCGTCTACGGCAAGATCGATGCCTACCAATACTTCACAGCCAAGGAAATCACCATCGATCCTGGTTGCAAAATGGTCATAAAAGACAGCGGTGCTTACGGCCTCATCTGCGTACAGGGCAAGGGAACAATAAATAACCAACCACTCGTCAGTCCAAAAATGATCCGCTTTACCGAGCTCACCGAAGACGAGTACTTCTGTACCGAAGACGGAGCCATAGCCGGCGTCACCTTCGAAAACACCAGTGGGACTGAACCGCTTGTCTGCCTCCGCTACTTCGGTCCGGAAGCCAACCCAGACGCCCCTGCAATGGGGGCCTACCGTAACAACTCTTTTTAACACCTGCCTAACGTAATCAAATACCCTCTACACGATATGTCAGATAATAACTTCCCAAAACTTCACAACGCTATGTGGCCGGGCCTCGTTGGGAAAGGAGCCCCTGACTCCGAGCCAGCCATCGATCTCGACACCATGCTCGATTTCACCGCGAAAGCCGACGTCGACGGTACCAAGTTCGACGGCGTCGATCTCTTCCTCTACAGCCCCCACGTCGACATCGACTCCTCCGACGATGCCATCGAAGCACTCGCCGAAAAGATAGCAGCCAAAGGCCTAAAGGTCGGATCCGTCGTCGCCCCTGTCTGGTTCGACGGTACCGCAATGGGCGATAAAAAGAGCCGCTCTGGATGGTTGGCTTCCGTAGAAAAATCAATTCGCATTGCCAGCAAACTACGCCAACTCGGAATCCGCGAACACGGTATCATTCGCATCGATTCTGCAGCCCCTGTTTCCGATTGGGCAAAAGCCCCCGAAGTCAATACCAAGCGTATTGCCCAAACTTTTCGAGAAGCAGGCAAGATTGCTGAAGCCGCTGGCGAACGACTCGCTGCAGAGGGAGAAATCTGCTGGGGTGGCATGCACAGCTGGAAACACATGATCGACCTCCTAGAGGAAACCGCGATGCCGGGTACTGTCGGCTTCCAGGCGGACATGTCGCACACCCTTCTCTACATGCTCGGCGAAAACGCTCCCGAGCACCGCATCGTCCCCGATGACTTCCATTGGGAACCGGAAGCCTTCCATACCGCGATGAAAAAACTGACCGAACAACTCCGACCGTGGACGATCGACTTTCATGTCGCTCAAAACGATGGCTCCGTATTCGGTTCCGGAACCCACGAAAAGACCGGTCGGCACTGCTTGGCTACCGACCCCAAAGGCAAACTGAACATCGCCCGAGACTCCGGATACTGGTTACGCGACTCCGCGGGAAAAGTAACCAAATCAATTCCTCATATCTGCTGGGATGGCTGCATGTTCCCCAATGCTGTCATGGACAAACAACAGACTTGGAACGACATCCTCGCTGCCATGATCGAAGTACGCAACAACCACGGATGGAAAGCCTAAATCCAACGTCAAAAAAATTCAATTTGTAAGACTATTATGAAGACACTCAACATTGGACTCGTCGGAACCGGCCTTATGGGTCGGGCTCACAGTAACGCTTTTCGACAGGCTCCCCAATTCT
>CAWVWU010000238.1:0-4973 GCA_963933925.1 uncultured Puniceicoccaceae bacterium | reverse complement strand
CGCGTATCCGCAGACTTCAACTCCGAAAAGCTCGGAGCCAAAATCCGTCGCTCAGAACTCGAGAAATCCCCCAATGTCATCATCGTCGGGATCAAAGAAGCCGAAGAACGCGCCGTATCCGTCCGCTCCCGTTTCGACGGCGACCGCGGCACCATGAGCTACGACGCCTTCAAAGCCGACCTCCTCGAGACCATCAAGACCCGCAAGTTACAAATCAAAGAGTAGCCAAAACAATCAGTCATTTTCGATCAAAGCACGTTCCAAAACGGAACGTGTTTTTTCGTGCCCAAACAACAACTCCATCAAAGTAAACTCACCATTGTATTGGTACGAGAGACAGCCTACATAGTCCATAATCGTAGCGATCTATAACAAGAAGACGCCGAGAGATAACTCAATATGCGGATGATACCCTCTTCCTTATGTAGTCCTCCTTTCGTGTTTACTTGCTAAAGAGTTTAAATCTAAATGATTCATTTTAATGAGCAGGTCAGGCCTTGTCCCGACACGCTCACAATTGGTCACATCTCCCATCAATTCATCCTGATCCATTCACAATTGATCTGTCCAACATCACAATTATTCCCCCATGACTACACCTCGCTTTCTTCCCTATTTAGTCACAGTCATTGGATTCGCCACTTCCCCGCTGACGGGAGCTATTATCTCCGATACGTTTGAATCTTACACGTCCACTCATTACACCATCGTTGACGACGAAACACCTGATGGAACGCCGGTCTTTGGCTTCGACAATTTCGAAGCCCAAATCATCGAGCCGACTGAGCATCGAGTTGCAGATGCCTTTGAGATCGGTCAATTGAGCGTCAACCCAGGGGACACTATTATCTTGAAAAATGGCGAATGGGTAGATCAACGCTTTGTACTCAGTTTCAGCGGAACGGAGGAACTGCCTATAACCGTGAAGGCCGAGACCCCCGGACGCGTTCTATTAACAGGCGACTCGCAGATACAGTTTGACGGCAGTTACATTGAACTGTCTGGGATCGTTTTCTATGGCGAAAGTCCAATCAAGTACTACCACGCGGTTGAGTTCCTCAGCAGCTCTTCCTTTTGCCGCTTAACAAGCTCGGCGATAATCGATTATAATCCGACGGAAAGGCCGGCTATAGATAATCACCATTGGGTGAATATCTGGGGGACAAATAATCGGGTCGACCATTGTCTGTTCAAAGGCAAAAAGCAAAAGGGTCCGACACTGCGCGTTCGTCGGGATGAAAACCAAAACGATCATCACCGAATCGATAACAACTATTTTCTCGACCGCCCGGAACTGGGACAGAATGGAGGAGAAACGATTCAAATTGGACTGAAGGGAACACAGACAACCGATTCTTTGACTATCGTTGAACGCAACCTATTTGAAAAACTAAACGGCGAAATCGAGATTATTTCAGTCAAATCGGGGGGCAACATTCTACGACACAATACAGTGCGTAATTCCGCTGGCTTATTCACGCTGCGACATGGCAATGGCAACACGATCGATGGAAACTTCTTTTTCTGCAACTTAGTCGGTGGAGCGGGCGGGGTTCGCATGTACGGACAAAATCATAAAATCCTAAACAACTACGTCTACGGAGCTCGCAGTACCTCTACAGCCAGAGGAGGAATCTCTATCCACTCCGGCGACCACACTGATCCTCTATTCGATGAAGGAAGCACCACGATTGCTGCAGAAAATTGTCTCGTCGCTTTCAATACACTGGTGAATTGCCAGCAAAGTTTGAGCTATGGGAACGAAAAGCCCTTTCACCCTAAGGATATCACTTTGGCCAATAACATAATATCCACGAGTGTTGCTCCTATCATAATGGTGAGGGACGAGATCATTGACCCCATCTATGAGGGGAATATGTTTTTCGGGGCGACCTTGGGGATTACGCAACCTACGGGAGTAGAGCTCATTGAGGCCGGACTTATTCAAGACGAGCATGGAGTTTACCGAGTTGATGAAGATTCAAATGCAGTGAATGCGGCAGTCGGCGACTATCCCGAGGTACTGTTGGACCTAGATGGCCAGGTGCGGGATGATGGGGCATTGGATGTTGGGGCCGATGAATACTCGACTTCCGCGGTCACAAACCGTCCGCTCTATCCGGATGACGTGGGACCTGACTGGATAGAATCACCTTACACTCTACCCGATTTCACCGATCCACCAAAGCCACCAAAGCCACCAGAACCAATTCTCTATTTTCTGGAATCAGGAGGGAGCGTAACGATGGAAGCCGAGAACTTTTCGGAAAGTGTTGCAGGAGCACATGGAACTTGGGGCGTAATCGCTGATGCGAATGCTTCAGGACCTGCGAGCGACAACGCGATTGAGATGCCGGTTAACGCCTCTCGACTTGATCCAGGTGATGGGGCACGAATCGATTATGATGTGTTCCTCAGTCAAAGCGGTTCCTATTATATCCACCTTCTCGGCTTTGGACCCGATACGGGGAGCAATTCAGTCTACGTATCCGTTAATGGCGACGTGCCTAATTCTCAAACAGTGAGCGTGGAAACCTCTGGATATCTATGGAAGAAGAGTTCATCTGCGTATCTTCTATCGCGTTCAGGGTTGCCACATATCCCGCTGAGGTCTCGTCCGTCTCTGTAGCGATGACACAGTCGCCCATTGGTCCACAGTCAACTTCAGGTTCCCCCTGGGCACAGAAGGACGCCAGAGCGAGGGCCATTGCCACGCTCAAGCGCTTCATATATCGATGCGGATTTCTAGACATATCGGTAGGTACCCCTATTAATAACAACTGAGTCTAATACCTCCAACTGACACCGACTTCATAACTATCTTCATACAACGACGATTCAATAACGGTCGGAGCTCCGAATAAGCCGATTCCCGTCTCGGTAATGGTTTCTTCCAAGGCCTTAAGATAGGCGAAGTTTATCGAAATCGTTTCGGTGGCTCGATAGGTGAATCCGGTGGTAAGATGATGCTCTACGATCGCAGGAAACCCAATGATGCGAAAGGTTTCATAGTAGTACCGCGGGAATAGATTACCCTGCACATTAACCATTTCATTTGGCATCATAGTCACAGGATCGAAGCTTCCATTCCATCCATTGTTTTCCTTTACGGGATTGCTTCCATAGTTGTATCCAATACGCACTGTCCACTTCTCGGGCTTGAGCTCGTATTGAGCCCCTATGCTATAGGACCATTGGTCCTCCCAGCCGAATTCTTGGTACCCACTGGCATCACCCCAGTTGATCCACTTGATTTCAGTTCCCAAGACAACGCGCTTTTCCATTAGTTCGACTGAAATACCGCCGCCAATTTGAGTCGGTGCTTCAAGTCGAAGATCCCCTAATTTTCCAGTAAAGTCGGTCAACACACTCTTATACTTGATCTCTTGTGGACTGGTATAACTTAGCCCTGTGTAAACGTTCTGAGTCGGATGATACAAGACCCCCAACTGATAGCCAAACGTTTCACCACTAGAAGGGCCCTCGCCCATCTCCAATTCGGAGTAGTTGTAGTGCATCGATGCTCCCACCGATAGTTTAGGAGAAACTTTGTAGGCTAATGCGGGAGCGACCTTCATGATCTGCAACAACGTTTCCGTACCAGTAGCCAAGGGTGCACTCGCAAAGGGCTCAGGCAAGGGTGCGAAATCGCCGAGCGATTGATCCAGCGAAGAACCAATATAATCGACTCCCATTCCACTTACCCCATAGGCCGAAAATCCAAAACGCCAACGATTCTGCTCTCCAATATCGAGGGGTCTCGAAAATCCGATTGCTGGAATAGGATACACGGGGTCATCACTCTTTGCTTCGATCATCATACTCGGATCAAAGGGATTGGAGACCTTAGCACTCACCTGCGGCATGAAGGCCGTAAACGAAGCATTTACCTCTGACATCGGACAGTAAGGGCCAAAACACATGGCAGCCGGGTTCGCGAATACAGAGCTAACGGGGTCTTGTGGATAGGCAATAGAAAGCCCGCCCATGCCACGAGATATGGGACCAACAGAGATTAGATTATCGCCATTAGTTCCATAGGATACGTCTGCCAGTACTAAAGATACCATTACGGGCAGATATCGTTTCATGAATTTCGTCATCGATATTGGGGTTTGGGGTTGGTACGAGAGGGGTGCCGGAGTTCCGACACCCTGAGATCTTCTAAGTGAAGATGATTTGAGAGCCTGCTGACATTTCGTAAAAATCACCTACGGTAAGGACTTTATCCATTTGCGGACAGAAATCGTCGGGCTGAAGCTTGAACATTTCTACAGTTGCCTTACAGGCGTAGATTTTGCCACCGGCGTCGCTTATCATTTCGATAAACTCACCCACGGGTGGAATGTCTATTTTCTCCATTTCCTTCTTCATCATCATTGTTGCAAATGACGACATGCCTGGAATGGATCCAACGATCGTTGGAAGGGCAAAGCCCATTGCATCGGGAACGCACATCGCTGGATTCCCAACCGTGGCCACACGCAATTTGTCCATCTTCTTCTTTACGATGGCATGAAGCCCGAAAAACGTGAAAAAGAGATTCGCTTCAATTCCCTCCATTCGTGCGCCATTGGCCATAATCAAGCCTGGGTAGACCCCTTCCAAAGAACCTTTGGATACGACGATGGAAACTTTCTTTATTGGTTCATCACTCATAGTATTGCCTCCTTATACGCAGCTCGCTGGTTTGGGATATCCCGCTATTCGAGCTGCTTTCTTAATTGGACCATCAGGAAATAAGCGATACAGGTCCTTAGTCGGTACGCCGCCTATTTTATTCATACGACGCATTCCGGGAACCACTCCGCGTTCATCGAAATCGTGTTCGATAAATTTGAGTGCCTTCCAGTGCTCGTCGGTCAAGGGAGCGACCCCTTCCTCCACCGCGATAGCCTCGGCAAGTTCTGGGCTCCATTGATCGTGATTTGTTAAGTATCCGCCCTCGTCGAGGGTGACTGAAATTCCTGCTA
>CAWVWU010000237.1:0-4996 GCA_963933925.1 uncultured Puniceicoccaceae bacterium | reverse complement strand
GAAGCTTCTTAGGAGGGAGAGAGGGATTGATTAAAAGATGGGCGTGCAATGACTTTTTTTACGATCCAACTTCGCTTTTGCTTAGCTATCGAAGGATAGGCGAATGCACACACGAATTTTTGATAACTAATAATAATTGACCCTTGGTGTTGTGCGGCATCGACAGATTGGAATTTGAGCAGATTTAGCATTGGCGACAATTTGGAGTTTAGAGGGTGGCAATTTCGTTTCGTGGCGTGCAGGTTTTTTGCGATGAAATTGGCGATCATTAGTGGAACGAGTATTAATCGCTCGGAGGTTTTTGGAAATTGGGAACGATTCGAGGTTGAAACGGAATATGGGGTGGTCGAAATGCGGCGTTCTGGTGGGATAGTGTTGGTGCACCGGCATGGATTTGAGCAGAATTTACCGCCACACGTTTCGAATTATAAGGGGTGTTTTCGGGCTCTGCAGCAGTTGGGCGTTGATACGGTGTTGACCGTTAGTTCGGTGGGGTCACTTAAAGCGGATTTGTTGCCGGGGACTTTGGTAAGTTGTTCGGATTATGTGAGTTTTGCTCCGATGACCTTTATGGACAAGGAGATGCAAGGATTCGTGCCTGAGGTCGACAATGGTTTAATTGATGAAATTTCAAAGGTCGCGGGTGTGTCGATAGAGCGAGGGAAGGTGTATCACCAGACACATGGTCCACGATTTGAAACTCCTGCAGAGGTGAGGATTTTGAGGATGATGGAGAGTGACGTGGTAGGGATGACGTTTGCGAATGAGGCTGATCTGGCTCTTGAGAGCGGAATAAAGCTGAATTCGCTCTGTATGGTAGATAATTTGGCAAATGGGATTGAGAGCGACCTTTTGACGGTGGGGCAGTTTCACGACAATGTTCAGGGAAACCAAGGGGTTCTGGATCAGGTCTTTTCTGCAGTAGTGGCCAGATTTGGAGATTAATTCGAGAAAGATGGGCTGAAATCCAGATTTAGGGCGACCTTAGGTAAATAAGCCGTCGGAGCCGCCGATATGCTAGAAGAGACTCTGATACTTTGAAGCAAGATTACGAAACACAGAAAATGAACGAATTCCTACCGACAGATCTATTACGTTCTTCACAAAGCGTGCTGAATCGTATGAAAGCGTCGATCTCAAGCCGCGTTAAGGGGAAGGATGATGTGATTGAGAAGGTACTTATTTGCGTGGCGGCGGGTGGGCACATCCTGATTGAAGATCTTCCAGGAGTGGGGAAGACGACATTGGCTTATTGTTTGGCGAAAGCCATGCATTCGGGTTTTAACCGAATTCAATTTACCAGCGATTTGTTGCCGGCGGATGTGACTGGGGTATCGATCTATGATGAGAGGACGCGTGAGTTCGTGTTCAAGCCAGGTCCGATTTTTGCAAACATCGTACTGGCGGACGAAATTAACCGTGCTACGCCTAAGACTCAGTCGAGTTTACTGGAGGTTATGGACCATGGAAAAGTGTCTGTTGACGGAGTGACTCATGAGATTGGTTCACCGTTTGTGGTCCTCGCTACTCAGAATCCAGTAGACTACGAAGGAACGTTCCCGTTGCCGGATAGTCAGATGGATCGCTTTTTGATGCGTTTGCATATGGGTTATCCGAGTGCGAAGAACGAGTTGGATATTTTGGCTGGCGAGAATATCTCGTATGATGATGTAGAATTTGAGGATCGTGTGAGTCAGGAAGAAGTCGTTTCTCTACAGAATGCGGCACGTCAAGTTTTTGTTGAGAACAGTGTTCTCGAGTATCTTTTGGATATCGTGACAGCGACCCGTACGGAGAGTGAATTCAAAGCAGGGGTCAGTGTTCGCGGTGGATTGGGTTTAAAGAATGCGGCTCAAGCTCGAGCGATGATCTATGGACGTGATTTCGTAATGCCGGAAGATGTCCAGGAAATCGCTGTGAGCGTGTTGAGTCATCGATTGAATTTGAGACGTTCTACATCGGATCCGATTGAGGAACGTCGTACTATCGAGGGCATTTTGACTCGGATTATTGGATCGATTCCAGTTCCTCGTTAAGGAACGGACAATAAAGGAGTCTTTTTTATGTCGATACGCACAGTTGAGGATCAGTTCGATTGGCGCGGTCCCGGTGCGGGTCGTGGATCATTTCGGATCTGGAATCTATTTGTTTCTCCAAAGGGACAACGTGTCGTTCCGACTTCTTCGGGCATGGTGTTGATTGTGGTCGGTCTGTGTATTGGGCTCGCGGCTTATAACACAGAGAACAATATATTGTTTGCGGCGTTTTCCATAGTGATCGCGTCATTGATCTTAAGTGGAATCGTGTGTTGGGTTAACTTTACGAGTGCACGTTGGCGGATGGAAACGAGTGATTCTCATCGAGTAGGCGAGGATTCTGAAATCACTGTAGTTGTGGAGAACTCACGAGAGCGCTTTCCTTTGTTTTGTCTCAGCTTTGATTTGGGCTTCAATGGGGAGAGTCTGAAAAAGACGTTGTATTTAAAGGATCGTTTGGATCCAGGTGATGAAACTCGTTTAGTGTGGCGGTTTAAACCTGAGAAACGGTGCAGCATGGCGGTTGAAGTGACGGATGTTACGTCGTCATTTCCCTTTGGCTTTCTAAAAAAACATATCGTAGGTGGATGTGATCATGAAATTATCGTTTGGCCTGCAAAGATCGACTATACCGAAATGAAGAGCGGAGCCTCTTCTCATTATTGGCAGGGTAAGAGTTCTAAAAGCAAAGGTGATATGGGGGAATTGATCGGGTTGCGTCGGTATCGTGCTGGCGATGCTCCGAAGACGATTCATTGGAAAGCCTCTGCTCGTCAGCAACGCCTTGTGGTTAAAGAAAATGCTGCTGCTGACATGACTTTGCATTCAATCTATGTGGATCCTTCTCGCTACATTTGGCAGGATGAGGATTCGTTTGAGAAAATGTGTTCATTGGCGGCTAGTCTGGCGGAGGATTTCTTTTTATCAGGACAGTTGGATGCATGCATGGTGCAGGGACGTTTGGTACAAAAAGTAAAGCGACTTGCGGATTTAGATACATTTTTGGATGAATTGGCTCGATTAGAAATCGAAGATTCTCCGAGTCAAAATGAGTTAGGTGGTTTTAATAATCGAGTTGTGTTTAAGCCGACGTCGATCGGGAAAGTAGGGGCGTTTATAAATGGGATCGAAATCGCACAGGCTTGATGCAGACCAGTTAGCTCTGTTGAAATGGATGGTCGGTGCGTGTATCGGACTGGTGTCCGTTTCTACTCTGTTTAATCTAGATGGCTATTCGCCTTTTTCGGCTATCGTGGCGTGTGTCGTTATAGGTGCGAGTTTGTTGTGGCCAAGTGGATTCGCCAAGTTGCCTCCAATGGTTTGGAAGATCTATGCGGTCGGTATTATCCCGCTAATGATGATCGATATTATGGCTCGGGAAACGGTGCCTGCACTATTGAATTTGAATACGTGGCTGATTATCTATCGTGCCTTGAATCAAGATAATCGCCGTGAGGAAATGCAGTTGGTTTTGCTTTGTCTGTTTCTTCAGGTGATGACGGGGATTCTAACTGCTTCGCTGCTATTCGGTTTCCAGCTTCTTGTGTTTTCGGCCTTAGCAATTTCTTTCCTCGTTATTGGGGTTATGTTGGAGGCGAAAATAGAAGGAGACTATTCTTTGTTGAAGAAGCGTCGAATGTGGACTGGAGAGGTGATCGTGGATACTTTGAAAACGGCATTTTTAGGGAGAAATCTTTTTCTCTCCTTTGGGATGTTTAGTGCATTGTTGGGATTCGCCGCTCTCGTTTTTACAGTGATTCCTCGTATCGATGTAGAGAATAAGGTTTCGTTGTTTGAACTTGAATCGACTAAATCACTTTCTGGTTTTAGTGAAAATGTTAGTCTGGGTGAGATAACAGATATTCAGAAAGACAATAGTGTGGCCCTCCGAGTCGATGTTTCTGATGACACGATGGTACCCGTTATGCCTTATTGGAGGATGTTGGCACTGGATTCGTATGATCGTGGCAGCTTTGTATTGTCCGATGGATTTAAAACAATATTGAAGCCTATTGTTGCTTCGCCATTTAATGCCGCTCGTTATTGGCCGGGGACTACATTTTCTCAAGTGCCAAGTGGAGGGACTCGGAGCCGTTGGACGTTTTATTTGGAACCAGGGTTGAGTAAGTTTCTTCCGCTTCCTGGTGAGTTTCGTCAGTTTACTTACGGTGAATTGAATACGTTATTGATTCAGCGTGAAATGAGTTATTTTTCGTTAGAGGCGACGAGTTCCAAAATGCTTTCTTACCAACTTGAAGGTGTTGGTGAGACGGGGACATCGAGTGATGTTACTATTGGGCAGCGAATTGAGGACGAGTTGATTCAAGGAGATCGATTCGATGGAAGTATGTATCCTTTCACGCTTTTGCAACTTCCAGAGGATCTGGCAGCACAGACCATTTTTATGGAGATGAGTCAGGAAATTCTAGATGGAGAAGATCTTTCACCTCGAGAGTTTGCACGTAAGGCCTGTCTATATCTTTCGAATAAACATAGTTATTCGATGAGCAGTACTCTTGCAGGGTCTGCGGTTACTGATGACCCAGTCGCACGCTGGGCGTCGTCAGACTCTCCGGGGCATTGCGAATATTTTGCTTCTTCGATGGTTATGCTTGCCCGAGCGACTGGAATACCAGCTCGAGTTGTGGTGGGATATAAAGGGGGAGAGTGGAATGCCTATGAACGTTACTATATGGTTCGTAATGCGGATGCACATGCCTGGTGTGAAGTGTACGAGGGTGATGGCGTTTGGTTTCGAGTCGACCCCACTCCTGGTTCGGAAATAGTTGGGTCGACTCCGTTGATGGTTCAGACTGAGCTTTTAGTGGGAGAATCTGGGTCCAAAGCGTATATCGATAGTTTGCGTATGCTGTGGTATCGACGTATTGTAAATTTCGATCAGCAGACACAGCGCGAGGCAGCAGTCCAATTGAAGGATTTCTTCTTGGCTTATATGCAGG
>CAWVWU010000236.1:0-4997 GCA_963933925.1 uncultured Puniceicoccaceae bacterium | reverse complement strand
CGCTAGAATAGCTTCACGGTGAGCACTCGTAGCATACCCCTTACTTGACGCCAAGTCGTAGTGTGGAAAGTCACAATCCAAGGCCATCATCAGGCGATCACGAGTCACCTTGGCGATGATAGACGCCATCGCGATACAGAGGGACCGAGAGTCTCCCTTAACCAAGCCTTCATGCTGATAGCCAAAAGCCTTGAGAGGCTTGCCGTCGACGAGGATTTTCCAGTTTGAGAGAAGGCGCTCGTTTCCATCTCCTTCCGGCGGATCCTCCGAAACAAACAAAGGGTCGGGATCATGCGGAAGAATATTGCCTTGATCAAAAACTGACTCCGCGGCATCGCGCATAGCGAGCTGGGTAGCCCCCAAAATATTGAGTTGGGCGATATCTTCCACGCTACCCTTCCCTACTCCAATCCAAATACGACCACCGCGCTCTAACCACCTGAGACGATCATAGAGATCTTCGCGTTCATCTCGGGTAAGAAGCTTGGAGTCGTTGATTCGAGAAGCATTGCGACGACACCACTCTTCGTCGTAGAAATCGCGTGGAGCCGCAACCGCAGCAGCAACCACGGGACCCGCCAGAGCACCACGCCCTGCCTCATCGATTCCGATCACGCCCTCAAACTGCTGAAGCAGCTTTCGATCAAATGCTCTTAAACGCCGACTCTTCACTTCTTCTTGCTTTTACGATACGGAACCTTCTCTCCGGGAGGTTTTAGCGGAAGACGGTCCAGCATGCCCGCCGCTTCAACGACTTCATAAGCCGTTCGGAAATGCAACTTTGCAAAATCCTTAAAGCCCTCTGGCCCGAAACGCTGCAAAATGTTCGAAGCCTGCTCCTTCACCATAGCACTCGCTCCCTTCTTCAGTTGCTCATCGATTCGCTTCGATGCCTTGCCCATCCAACGGACATACTCGGCACGAGCCACTATCGAAGCTGCTGCAACGACGGGATCCGCTTCTGCCTTGGTCTGCATCCGTAAATCAAATTCCTTGTCCTTGAAGTAGCGGCCCACCAAATCTTGTTTACTAAACTGATCGAGCATCCCCCAAGGAGCCCGCTTCTTCTTCAACGCCGCTTCGAGCGATTTCGCATGCTGCCACGCGAGAAGAAGGTTCAAATTCGCTTTCGGCTTCCCCATAAGCTCATTGTACTTGGCCATGCTACACATGCAGGTCTCAACAACGGCTCCCCTGGTTTCCCGTATCATCACATCCAATTTAAGGATACGAGGATCGGTGATTTTCTTACTATCCGCCACACCAGCCTTTACCCACTGGTCAATTTGCGGTTTATCAGCGATAACGCATGCGGTCACGATGGGTCCAAAAAGATCACCCTTACCGCTCTCGTCCATTCCAGCGTGAAACTCGAACCACTCCGGATGATGAATCTCATCATAGCCAAAACGTGCCTCGCCTAACACCTCTGGTTCGAGCGTGTTAACAACAAAATCTTCGGTTTCCTTACCCTGAATGACAAGCTTGCCACTTTCGTAGGCCACAAGGTTCAATTTTAGTCCCTTGTAGGCGAAACGTGAGTAAGCGACTTCGTATTCGTCCCACATCTTGCCTTCGCAAATATTGCGGACTTTCTCCATTTGCTCGTCACTGAGTTTGGAGGTGTAGATCGTCGCCTTTTTGGGTTCTTCTGAGAATTCTTGCTTCTTGCTCTTAGCCATCAATATCTGGGATATTAAACAACCTAGAAGCTCTCGTAACAATTTGAAAACCAAAAAATTAACCAACTCTCCCCAGATGTCTGCTACAGTGCTTCAAAAAGCCCAAAATGAATTCCGAAAGTCGCTCATCGGTTGGTATGATTCCAATGCACGCGACCTCCCGTGGCGCTCGGCTCCTTCATTGTATAAAACCGTAGTCTCGGAATTTATGCTCCAGCAAACTCAGGTCAAAACGGTCCTCCCTTATTTCGCCAAATGGTTGGCACGTTTTCCGGATTTCAAAGTGCTTGCTGCCGCCTCGGAGGACGAGGTCCTCAAACACTGGGAAGGCTTAGGCTATTACTCTCGAGCACGAAACCTCCACAAACTCTCTAAGGAACTCATCGCTCTCCCATCAATCCCTCAAGACGCCAAAAGCTGGCAAATCTTCCCCGGCGTCGGCCCCTACGCGGCGGCGGCCATATCAAGTATCGCTTTCGAAGCCCCAGCGGCGGTTGTCGATGGCAATGTCGTACGTATCCTCTCTCGCCTCTGCGGTGACGCCACTCCGTTTAAGAACAGCACTGATGCCGCCAAGGCTTACCGAGAGCTATCAAATGACCTTCTCAACAGAGAACGATCAGGGGACCACAACCAAGCAATGATGGAACTCGGAGCCACCATCTGCCAAAAGCATAATCCACAGTGCCTTCTGTGCCCCGTGATGAACCTCTGCGAAGGAAAACGCATGGGCATCGAAGAAGAACTCCCAATCCTCGACAAAGTAAAGTCGATCAACAAGAGCGTCGACCGAGCATGGATCATCGACGGTGGAAAAGTCCTCCTGCACAAAATCCCCGCTGACGCCAAACGCATGAAAGGCCTGCACGAGCTTCCAAGCCTAGAGCAACTCCAGTTTAAAGCCCCAAAAACAAAGCCGATCTTAGAACGCAAACGCTCGATAACTAAATACCGCATCACCGAACGCTTTTATCCGATTCAAGCAAAGTCACTCCCCGATTCACTTTCGAAAGACTTCCTCTGGGCAACAAATGCCAAACTCAAAACACTCACCTTTTCCGGACCACACCGCCGTTGGCTGGAAGAGCTTCTCGCACTCGAGAACTAAAATCCAAATGTAGGACCGGATGCGATCCGGTCACCTTTCGTTATCCGGATAGCATCCGGACCTACAGCAGCATGTGCGTTAATATGAACTACCGCTAAAACAGCTGGTGCTCTATTTAGAATACAATAAAGTGCCACACCCATAAATCAGGACACAAAAAAAGCTTTCTCGATAAAGAGAAAGCCTTGTCAAAATAAGAATGAGAACATCCAGTTCTCACCAGTGCGACTTAGTTGTCGTACTTGTGACGGAGCATCGTGTTGAAGGCGGCTACCTTCTTTTCACGGCGCTTTGTTTCCGACTTCTTTTCGAAGTAACGGTTCCCACGAACGTCACGGATGACGCCTTCGCGGTCTAGATTCTTCTTTAAACGGCGGATAGCTCGTTCTACGGGTTCGCTTTTGCGGATTTTTACTTCGATTGACATGGCTAAAATAGGAAAAAGTGGAAAGAAGACCTCATAATGAAGGAGCGTCAACCTTTTATTTCCAGTTATTTGCACAGGATTGTGCAAAATCCTTATACATAGGGACAGTAGGCAGTGAAACAACAAATCAAAATGTGAAGAACATCCTGATAACCCGCGAACAAGTTTTAATGACTCAGGATTGTAACGCGGCAAAGAGACCGACACAACTTCACTCCTATGTCAGCTGCCGACGGACCCTTCGTACACCTTCACAACCATACCCACTACTCGCTTCTAGATGGCTGCGCCAAGCCAGCCCGAGCCGCGGCCCGTTGTGCCGAACTCGGCATGCCCGCCCTTGCCATGACCGATCACGGCAATCTATTCGGTGCGATCGACTTCTACCGATCCTGCAAAAAAGCGGGCATAAAACCGCTCATTGGCTGCGAACTCTACTACGTCAACGACCACAAGCAATCGGAACGCCCCAAGCGCGAACGCAAGCGGACCGACGATATTGGCGATATCCCGGAAGACTACGTCCCTTCCCCCGATGATTTCCCAAAATTCCAAATCCATCACAAGGGAGTCATCGCCAAAGATTACGAGGGATACCAAAATCTGTGTAAGCTCGTATCCAATGCTCACCTCCACGGGGTTTACTACAAGCCACGTGCCGACATCGAAACCTTGGCCAAATACTCCAAGGGACTGATCGGCCTCAGTGGTTGCATCAATGGAGTCGCCGCACAGTATCTCATCTACGGCGACTACGAGAACGCTCGTAAAGCGACTGCCACCTTCCGCGACATCTTCGGTAAGGAAAATTACTTTATCGAACTTCAGGACCACGGAATGCCTGTGCAACGGCGCATTATCCCGGGACTCATCAAGCTAGCTCGAGAATTTGATCTAAAGATCATCGCCGCCAACGACTCTCACTACGTTTACAAAGAAGACGCGGCTCCCCATGACGCTCTCCTTTGTATTCAAACGGGGAAAATCGTCGCCGATGAAAATCGAATGAAGTATCCCTCTCAGGAGTTCTACCTGAAGAGTCGTGCGGAAATGTACGAAATTTTCAAAGAAATCCCGGAGGCCTTGGACAATACGGTCCACGTCGCCGACATGGTCGACCTTACGATTCCTTTCGACGAAAATCACTACCCAATGTTTGAGACGCCACCCGAGCTCCAAACATTCAAGAAGGACCCTGACGCCTTCGACCGAATCCTCGACATCTACGAAGTAGAAAAGACCAAGGTTAACCAACAGGATGGCAAGGACGAGATCTGCAAACTGAAGCCCGACGAACGTGAAGGCTTCCGCACCAACGGGCTTGTGCTTCTCGACCTTTGCAAAAAAGGCCTAATGGATCGCTACGGTGTCGATTACGACAACCGCGACGCCTACACCCCACCAGAAGGACAACGCGAAGACTTCGCCGACTTCCTCTGCCAGCAGCTCGATTTTCAAATCGCAATCATCACGGGCACGGGTTTCATCGATTACTTCCTTATCGTATGGGATTTCATCAATTTCGCACGTAACAAGAAAATCCCAGTGGGCCCCGGACGTGGGTCAGGTGCGGGTTGTATTGTTGCCTACGTTTTAATGATCACCGACATCGATCCCCTGCGCTTTGGTTTGCTTTTCGAACGAATGCTCAACCTGGAACGTGTCTCCCCGCCGGATTTCGATATCGATTTCTGTATGCGTCGTCGTGAAGACGTCGTAAACTTTGTCCGCGAAAAATACGGACACGACCACGTAGCGAATATCATTACATTTGGTACAT
>CAWVWU010000235.1:0-5175 GCA_963933925.1 uncultured Puniceicoccaceae bacterium | reverse complement strand
CTCGAATCAAGACAGATTGCTTCTGCATCCCTAAGGATGCCGACCTCGTCGCAGGCAAAATCAACTTCCGCCAAAGCGGCTCAGCTGTCGTCGTCCCCGAAAAAGAGGACGAAAACGGCAAAATCGAGGTCATCCAAATCGATGCTCACGACACCGGCGTATCCATGCACGGGGACAAGGTCCTCGTTCGCCTCAACGACAACGCCACCCGCGACTCCGCGAGCGACTCTCCATGGGCACGTGCCATGAAGAAATCCAAGTCGAAGCCTAAACCGAGATCCCGCATCGATCCCAGTCGCCCATCAGGCCGGGTCATTCGCATTCTCGACCACGCCCGCACCACCATCGTTGGTAATCTCAAGAAAACACGCTTCTTTCACTACGTCGTCCCTGACGATCCACGCCTGATCCACGACATCTACGTCACAGACCCTAAAGACAGTAAAATCTCCCCGAAACCAAAGATCGGGAGCAAGGTCGTCGTAAAACTCGCCCCGTGGGAGCAACGCCACGTCAACCCAGAAGGCGAGATCATCGTAAACCTAGGAACCACCCACGAGCCGCAAGCCGAGCTCATGGCGATTTTCCATAAATACGACCTCAACCCCGCCTTCCCAGACGAAGTCCTCAAAGAAGCCAAGGCCATTTCCCCTGAAGTCCAGCCCGACCAGATCGAAGGCCGTGAAGACATCAGAGACATCTTCACTTTCACAATCGACCCCGACGACGCCAAGGACTTCGACGACGCTCTCTCCATCGAGGAAATCGACGAAGACACCCTACGCATCGGCATTCATATCGCAGATGTGGGAGCGTACGTTTATCCAGGCACCGAACTCGATAAAGAAGCCCACGCACGTGGCAACTCGACCTACCTCGTTGGGACAGTAATCCCAATGCTTCCACACGAGCTATCCAACGGGATCTGCAGTCTCAAGGAAAACGTCGATCGCCTCACTAAAGCTGTATTCATAAAATTCAGCAAAAACGGAAAGATCAAAGACGTCGATTTCGCCAACACTGTGATTCGCAGCAACAAGCGACTCACCTACAAGCAGGCCTTAACCCTGCTCAAAAACGACGATCTCCAAGTCGCACGCGACTTTCCACTCCCTCCTTCACACCAAACGGGCTCCACCGGACGTTCCCTCCAAGAGCTTTCCGAGGAAGAACTCACCAAGCTCCAAACAAGCATTCGCCAATTATGGAGCATCGCCAAAAAGATGCGCGATAGCCGCATGAAAGCGGGTAGCCTCAATCTCGAGATGTCGGAGACCAAAATCTTCGTCGACGAAAACGGCTACGCCGACCGACTCGAAAAAGTAACCAACGACGAAAGCCACCAATTGATCGAAGAATTCATGCTCGCCGCCAACGAAACCGTGGCACGAGAAATGAAACGAGCCGGCCTCCCCTGCGTTTACCGTGTCCACGGTAAGCCCGATGACGAAAAACTGATCGATCTCAGTGAACACCTCTCAACCTTCGAAATCAAAACAGGCGACCTATCACACCGCCCCTCTATGGTTAAGGCGATTATAGCCATCGAAAAGCACCCACAAAGTCACCTCATGAAGACTCAACTTCTGCGCTCACTCAAAAAGGCAAAATACAGCGCAGCCCCAGAAGGACACTACGGACTTTGCAAAAACGACTATTGCCATTTCACCAGCCCGATCCGCCGCTATTCAGATCTCGTGACTCATCGTGTTTTCGACTTCTTCCTATTGAAAAACAAAGGCGTCAAATCCCTCAAAGGAAAAGCCAAACCTCACAGCCCTGATAAGATCGCATCCATCTGCGAACACATCAGCGGCACCGAAGTAAATAGCCAAGAAGCCGAACGCGAATCCATCAAGGTTAAGCTTATGGAATTCTTCGAAAAAGAACTTCAGAAGGAAACCAAGACCCTCTTCTCAGCCGTCGTCACCGAAGTCCGAAACCACGGAATGTTCATCGAACTCACCGAGTCCAACGCCTTCGGCATGGTACATGTCTCAACCCTACGAGACGACCTCTACAAGCTAAACCAAGCGGAAACCGCCCTCATAGGCCGACGCCATAAACGCACATACGAATCCGGCCAATCCATCCAAGTAGTCACCGAACGTGTCGACCGCTTCAAACGCCAAGTCGACTTCCGCATCGCACCCCCAAAGTAATACCTTCTAAAAATGGCAAAAAAAACGAGACGAACCAAAAACAAGCTCAAGCGCCCACCGCTAAAGCTAAATAAGACAGTCCTTATCATCGCCATCCTAACCGTCTTGTTTTTCCTAATTAGCCAATCACTGGACTGATAATATCAGTGCTGAGGCACGACATTCCGTCCGATACAAACCTGTCGCACGGAACAACCCGTTCTCAATCCTCTATTTTCATCTTCATTTATACGCTCGTAGAGTGTACGTCGATGTTGAGAAGCCCCTCTCGCCAAACCCAAAAGTAGTTTTTGCCTGCCACTTTTACGGCTTTTGGCGTGTCCATCTAAAATCAAGGAGCGTAATCGACTGTTTAGAAAAGCCTAAATCACTCTAAAAGTCGTCATACCCTTTATAGCTCGCTGTCAGCACGTACTCTAAAACAGGCAAAAACCGCCCCTTCGCCACGCTCTCCTGAACGCCCACCACAACCGCACCCATATGCTCATAAAATGGCTGAGCATTCGGATCCGAAACGATCATGATCGAGTGCACCCCAAAATTCTTCAATTCCTCAATCAACCGATCAAACATCCGACGACCAATCCCTCGTCCAATGAGCTCCGGCAGCAAATAAAATTCATCCAAAAAGCCTTCCTTGAGATCAAAAGAGAAAAAGCCCACCACCTCATCCTCCCACAGTGCATTCCAATAAACATTGTGGGCCAGCTCCTCCTCACTCACCTCGATCACCGACTTCCACGACTCCAACTGCTCTTCCGAATAGCCCCAATGCTTCTTCGAGAGATACGAAATTTCAGATAATCGCGGAGCATCCACCCCAATCGCACGCCGAAAACTCAACTCATCCATCCCCAGTTTACCTCCTTATTTCGACTCCCAAAATTAATTTAAAAAAAAAAGCACCACAAACTTTGAACGTTTCTCCCTCCAATGCATCTATCTCAATATAAGATGATATAAAGGGGTTTATTCATTTTTGTATATATTAGTTTGTAGTTTGATAAGTTAGGAAAAGGCGTCGCGAAAGCGGCGCTTTTTTTATGTCAAAATCAAACCACTCAATCGCTTTGAAGATTGAAGTCCGCAGAGACTTTTTTCCTCAGCAATCTCATCGGTAAAAGACGCCCCAACTGCCAGCACCGTTAATGAATTCCGCTACCAGATCAATCTGTGATCATCTGTGAAATCTGTTGGCAAAAAAAACTCCCAAATCCATCCGTGTCCACATGTCCCGGCGTATCAACGAGAAATCGGATCACTTCGATGGATCGATCATGTGTACATCGCGTTGCGGGAATGGGATTGTAATCGCAGAAGCCTTCAATGCCTTAAAGACCGCAAGATTCACCGAATACTGAATATTGTAATAACACTTCGTCGGTACCCAATAACGGTACCCAATATCGATCGAGCTATCGCCAAACCCTTGAATTCCCACCTGAGGCTCTCGATCCACGACCACCTGGTTAGTGTCCTTTATCGCCTTCTTGACCGCTTCGATCGCCACTTCAGGATCCGCAGCATAGTCAATGCCCACAACGCCCTCAACCACAAGGTTCTCAAATGAGTTCGTCAAAATCTCCCCAAGCAGCTGACGGTTTGGAATCGTGATCTCCTCCCCATCCTCAGTCATCAACTGAGTATTTCCTAGATTAACCGATTCTACCAACCCCGTTCGTCCATGAACCGTCAACGTATCCGCTACTTTAAACGGACGGGTGATAATCAAAACAATCCCTGCCGCAAAATTCGAAATCGGCCCCTGAACCGCTAAACTCAGACCAAACGCACCAGCACCCAACAACGCAATGAACGGCGTAATTTCAACCCCGATCTTCGTAACCGCCATGATCACAAACAGCGAAACGATGATAAACTGAACCGAACTCGCAAAAAAACGAGCGAGCGTAACATCAACATGCTTCTTGCCGCACAGATTCAATACGAATCGAGACAGAAAACGTCCTACCAACATCCCCAGTAGTAGAATAATCACTGCTGATACGATCTGTGGACTATGGTCCTTCAAGTAGGTCACCACCCGATCCATTAATTGCTGAGCCTGTTGGATATCTTCTTCGATCATAGACCTACAAAATAAAGTCAGATTGCATCAATCCACAAGATATTAAACAGCATCTTTTATCCTTACACTTCTCGATGCCTTCTGTGCCTCGCAAGATAGGAAGTAACAAACCCAGTCCTCAGTCTCCCAAACGGGGATTCTAACATTATAATCCAATTCGGTGGGTAATGCTTAGATCGAGTTTCACGCGGATTCAACTTCCCCGAATCCTCCCCTATGTTTTTTGGTGGACTCTCAGGCATTCGACGATTGGTTTGTCGATAAGGATGCCCTTTTTCTCAAGCCATTTGTCTGCCGTCTCGACGTGCTTTCCTATTTTCGTTTTGCCGCTATTAACCGCTGCGGAACCTCCCAATTTTTCATCTGACATTGCTCCCATTCTCTATGAGAATTGCGTGTCCTGTCACCGACCCGAGGGGGCTGGACCGTTTAGTTTAATCGAGTACTCGGACGTACGGCGGCGGGCCCGCCAAATCACGGAAGTGGTGGAAAGTCGCTACATGCCACCGTGGAGGCCTGACATCGGTTACGGGCCGGAACTGAAGCACTCGCGAGGTTTGGCGAACTCTCAAATTGCCCTGATTAAGGCTTGGAAGGAGGCAGGCGCTCCATCCGGTAATTTGGAAAAAGTGCCCTCCCCTCCTTCTTTTGTAGCGGGGTGGATGCGCGGCGAACCAGACTTGGTGGTAGAACTGCCCGAGGCGTTCACGCTTCCGGCAGAGGGCTTGGATGTCTACCGGAATTTCGTGATCCCCATTCCTAGAACCACAGGACACTATGTGGCGGCAATCGAATTTTTGCCCGAAAGTCGCGGTGCGATACACCACGCGATGATCTTGGTGGATGACAGTGGCTGGGCACGCTCTGAGGATAGCATGGATGAGACGCCTGGTTTTGGCTCTATGAACATCTCTAACGTATCCA
>CAWVWU010000234.1:0-5205 GCA_963933925.1 uncultured Puniceicoccaceae bacterium | reverse complement strand
GGGATGTGAGTTCGATGCCTTGTTGGCTACCAGACAGGACGAGAACTTGATCGGCGTCGCAGTTCATACCCCGGTGGGTGTTGAGGTAGCCCGCGATGGCTTGTCGGAGGGGCCAGTAGCCTTGATCGTGACCGAAGTAGGAGAGAGCGTTGGAATCGTTGCGGAGGTGTTTTGTGTACAGCTTAATCCAGATTTCTTTGGGGAACTGGTCGAGGGCGGGGATCCCGGAGGTGAAGACGGGGAGTTGTTTTGATTTTTGAGGGGGGCGTGCGGGTGTAGATGCCTTTCCGGGAAGCTTCATCGTTTCGGGGAGATCATCGCAGACGAAGGTTCCTGAGCCGTGGATGCCATGCGCATAGCCTTCTGCGACTAACTGTTCGTAAGCGAGGCTCACGGATTGGCGAGATACTCCGAGGCGGGCGGCGAGTTCCCGGCTTGAGGGGAGGCGGGAGCCGGCGGCTTGTTGGCCCTTGAGGATAGCGTTTTGTAGGGTATTGAAAATCTGTTGGTAGAGGGGGGCTTCGCCTCCGGAGAGGGTGAGGTTGGATTGGGCGGATGGCGTCTTCATAAAGTGGTCTGCATGTTTTAGCATAAAGTGGCTATTAACAAAAGGCCACTGTGATGTTATTTTTGCGGACCACTTGAGAACTATGAGTATTCACTACGAGATAAATCCCAATTTAACGGCTGAGCAGTTTGTTGATATCCTGCGACGTTCCACCTTGGCAGACCGTCGTCCTGTTGAGGATGGGGGGTGCGTTGAAGGGATGTTGAGAGGGGCGGATCTGATTTGTTGTGCGTGGGAGGGAAATCGCTTGGTCGGAGTGGCACGGTCGGTGACTGACTTTAGTTATTGCTGCTACCTTTCGGATTTGGCTGTCGATGTGGAGTATCAGAACCGAGGAATTGGTAAGGAACTCATCGCTTTTACATTTAGGCAGGTAGGTCCGAGAACTAAGATGATCCTTTTGGCGGCTCCAGCGGCGACGGAGTACTATCCTAAAATCGGTTTCGAGACTCATGAGTCTTGTTGGGTAAGTGATGGACGGCAGATTACATGAGATTTAAGGGGACATTTTTTGGAACCACAAGAAGCACAGAAATCACAAAATTTTAGAGAAATGAAGAATATTGAAATGAATATGAGGAGGGCCGATTTGAGTGATCTAGCGGTTGTGGCACAGTTGTTTGATGAATACAGGGTGTTCTATCGGAAGGAGAGTGATTTGCTGGCGGCTACGGCGTTTATTCGTGAGCGCATAGAGAAGGGGGAATCAGTGATCTATTTGGTTGAGGTTGAAGGGAATGCGGCTGGCTTCGTTCAGCTCTATCCTAGTTTTTCGTCTGTTTCTATGACGCGGATCTGGGTCCTGAATGATCTCTATGTGAATTCAGTGTATCGCAGTTTGGGAGTTGGGCGTGCTTTGATGGATAGGGCGGAGCTTCATTGTCGTGAGGCAGGGGCGGCTCGATTGGATTTGGGAACGGAGAGAAGCAATACGCTGGCACAAGGGTTGTATAAGTCCTGTGGATATGAGCGGGAAGATGGATTTTATTTTTATTCTAAAACAGTATGAGTGATTCTATATCAAAACAGTTTGGGCCGACAGATCGGACGAAGCATCAACGCATCCCTGCTCGGGGATCATTTGAAGCTAAAGGGATTTATGAAGTGATTGACGAGGCGGATGTTTGCTCGGTTGGGGTAGTGATGGATGGTCAGGCGTTTGTGATTCCGATGGCACATGTGCGGGTGAGATCGAAGGTTTATTTTCATGGGTCTCATCAGAGTCGGTTGATGACTCTGTTGGAACATGGCGGTAGGATTTGTCTTAGTTTTACTGTAATCGATGCCATGGTGATCGCTCGTTCGGTGGTTCACAATTCAATGAATTATCGGTCGGTTGTCGCTTTTGGTCATGGGGAGAAACTTCACGATGAGGAGAAGAAAATGGCTGTGTTTAAGACGTTGTCGGATAAGATTCTCCCGGGGCGTTGGGAGGATTGTAAGTTGCCAACGGATTCAGAGATGAAGATGACGGCGGTGATTGGAGTGGAGTTGGAGGAGGCCTCGAAGAAGCAACGCTCTGGACCGCCGGAGGATGTGAAGTCTGACTATGAGCTACCGTTGTGGGCGGGAGTTATTCCGTTGAAGAGGACGTTTGGCGAGCCGGTTGATGATCCGTTGAATTTGGAGGGGGTTGAGAGGCCGATGTATTTGAATGGTGAATGCTAAATTTTGAATGGTGAAGTGAGAGAGGGGGGACGAAGCATGATGATGATGAGGTGCTTTGTTTGAAACCGCGTACCGAGGAATGAAATGACGACACTTGAGGATCGTAGAGACGAAACATGGACGCGAGTGAACGCTAATTTTGATTTGGTTGTGTTTTATGGGAACCACGGATCCAGCCGTCGCCCTTTGGGCTATGGCGGACTGTCGTGGACACGGATGTGCACGGATTTGATTGAGGTGTGGCTTGAATCATCTTTGGGGGTTGATCGTTTTCTTGGTTTACGTTGATGGGGAGGTTCTGCATTGATAGGGGTTCTTGGAAAATATTGGTTCTGAAATTATGAGGGTGCGGTCTGCGATAATTGGTTCATCTACGGGGATTGGTCGGGCTTTGGTGAAATTGCATCGGGAGCAGGGGATTGAGTGTGTGGCGTTTAGTCGGAAGCCGGAGCAGATGGAGGGCGTTGTTGGGATTCAGTTGGACCTTACGAATGGGGGACAGGCTGGAGAGATTCTTCGGGATACTTTTCGTGAGTATCCGGAGATTGAGACGGTTTACCTTGTTTCGGGAACTGGGGATGTTGAGGCCACTCTCGACTATGAACTTGCTCAGTCGACGATGGCACTGAATTGCAATGGGTTCACTTTGGCGGCTTACTGTGCGGCGGAATATTTTGAAGAGAGGGGTTTTGGGGGCCTTGTTGCAGTGACTTCGGTCGCGGCGATTAGAGGGGGCGGGAAGTCGTTGTCTTATAATGCGTCCAAGGCGTATCAGTCTTCTTTGTTGGAAGGGCTGCGGTGTCGGTTTACGGGGTTGAAAAAGGCGATTGCGGTTACCGAGGTTCGAGCGGGTTTTGTGGATACTGCAATGATGAAAGCTGATAAGCCGTTCTGGGTGGCGACTGCACGGCAAGCAGCAGAAGCGATGATGACGGCAGGACGGTCAGGGAAGAATTTAGTCTATGTATTGGGGCGGTGGCGAATTGTGGGGTGGCTTTTGACGGTGATGCCTGTATAGCTTTATAAACGAATTGGCTAACTGATGAAGAATCGACTCATATTTATTGAAGGAACTGTCGGCTCGGGAAAATCGACAACTTGTAATTGGCTCATGTCTAAGTTTGGGAGTAGCGTAGAATCACTTTCTATATATCCGGAACCTGTTCCAATTAGCACGAATAGCGATTATCTGTTTGGGGAAGCGAAGGCGATGCGGTATCCGCACCCTGGGGGTGATTGGGAAATCAGCCAGTGGGATGGAGTTGTTGAATCGATGATCGAGTCGCGGTTGAAGAAGGTTCGTGCGTTTACTGCCCAATGTTTAGAGCAAAAGGGTTATTCAATTCTCGATGGAGGTTTGTTTCATCGCGACTTAGATGCTCTTTTTATGCTCGGGATGTCTCGTCATGATATAATCGAACATTTGTCCGAGTTTGTTGAAGTGATGAAGGAGTTGGATCCGGTTGTCATCTATTTGAATCATCCCGATGTGCGGTCGTCGTTGAATGAGATTCATCAGAAGCGTGGAGACTTATGGCATCAGGGTGAAACGGCTTATTTCGTTGATAGTCCTTATGGAATTAGTAATGGGCATAAAGGTTTTTCAGGATACGTGGATATTTACAAAGAACTGAAGGACCTTCACTTTACGTTTATGGATTAATCGAATATGCGGAATGTGGTCATTGATCGATCTTCAAGGGAATGGGAAACGATCTATGAGGAGATTGTTTCGTTTCTTGAGTTGGAAGTGTCCAGCTAGGGTTCGCTTTGGCCCCCCACCTTTTGCTATCTCGTTGTTTTGGAGATGGAAGATAGAGGATGAAGATGGTGGATAGAAGACGGGAAGAGGAGTTGGCCGCCTTCGTTCTTTGAACTCGGGCGGCTTGAGGGGGACTATTGGTTGAGGATGGTTTGGAAGGTTTCTTGGGAGAATTGGGTGGTGTAGAGTTTGTGGTAGTGGCCACGGGCTTCCATTAGGCTTTGGTGGTTTCCTTGTTCTTCGATTTCTCCTGATTTGATGACGAGGATGACATCGGCGGAACGGATGGTTGAGAGGCGGTGAGCGATGACGAAACTGATGCGTCCTTCGAAGACGGTTTGGAGTCCGTCTTGGATGAGTTGTTCGGTTTCGGTGTCGATGGAGGAGGTGGCCTCGTCCATTATGAAGACCTGAGGGTTGGCGATGAGGGCACGGGCGAAGGAGACGAGCTGCTTTTCTCCCGTTGAGAGTTTGGCTCCGCCTTCTCCGATTTGTGTATCGTATCCGTTTTCTAGTTTTGAAATAAATCCGTGAGCATTGACCATTTTGGCGGCGTCTTCGATTTCAGAGTCACTGGCGTCGAGCTTGCCGTAGCGAATGTTCTCCCGAATCGTTCCGCTGAAGAGGTGGGGCGTTTGGAGAACAATGCCGAGCTGGGCTTGCAGCCAGTCGAGGCTGCGGTCGCGGTAGTCAATGCCATCGATGAGGACTTCGCCTGACTGTGGCTCGTAGAAGCGAGACAGGAGACTGACTATGGTGCTCTTGCCTCCACCGCTGGGTCCGACGAGGGCGATCGTTTGGCCCCGCTCAACGTGTAGGTTGAAGGATTTCAAGATAGGTTCCTCGGCTTTGTAGGCGAATGAGGTATCGCGAAACTCAATCGTCTCGATTGTTTTTTGGTGTCCGTCTATGGCGAGGGTGGGATCGGTGGTGTTCGTCGCGTCATGGGCTTTGATTTTGGCCATGACGGCTTTTGAGTCAGCGATCTTTGGCTCTGTATTCAAAAGACTTATGACCCGTTCTCCGGCGGCTTGGGCGGCTTGGAGTTCGGTGAAGACCATGGCGATTTGGTTGATCGGATTGAAGAAGAACCCCGCGTAGTGCATGAAAATGATGAGGGTACTAAGTGGTAGAGCCGCGGCGAGCGTGGCACTGCCGCCGTACCACAGAACGAGACCGGAGCCGAGGCTACCAATGGTCATAACGA
>CAWVWU010000233.1:0-5208 GCA_963933925.1 uncultured Puniceicoccaceae bacterium | reverse complement strand
CAAGGAATGGAAAAGAGCCATCGATCGTATTTGCGAAAATCCCTCAGAATTTAAACTTGGGGTGTTGGGAGAGTGAAGCGAATCTTGTCAGAAGAGGGCGTTGGCAATGAATTATGAATGATTTAATGGTTTCGGCTTGGGCGTTTGGGATTACGGTTGGCTTGCTGTGGCTCTTTACGAGGAAGGATAAGAGGGTCTCTGAGGAGTGGGGGCGCCCTTTGGGCATTCTAGGGAGAACAGCTGTTCTCATTCTTATTTTTCATGGATCCTTTGTTGGTTGTGATGTTTCGGTTCTGAAGGGGTATTTGTTTGTTGTCCTGTTTGTCGCGATCTCGATGCCTGGGCTTTTTATCAATCCTCTTTCCGTGCTGTTCTATGTTACGGGGTGGGTCTTCTATGAATGGGTGTTCTGGTTTCCGTCGAAGGATGAGGTGATTCTCTCCCACTCTCTAAATAAGAATGTCAAAGAGAGGGCCTCGCTTGTGGTGAGGCGTGGCGTTGCTGTCAGCGACCTAAATCCGATTGGTAAGATCGAGATTGAAGGGGAGGAGTATGAGGCACGGTCTGCTTTGGGCTTTATCTTAAAAGGTGAGCTTGTTGAAGTTGAACGTGAAGATGGGTTCGAGTTGCAAGTCAGGACGGTCGAGGGGCCTAGGGATTGATTGCTTTAGTTCGTTGGTGAGAAACGCATGTACCAGAGGGAGGGCAATCAAACGCATGTGGTTGTCGTAATACAGTGTATTACGAACCCATTGTACCCACATGATATGAAAAATAGATTTTCACTTAAAGCAGTCCTCGCCCTTTTTCTCATCACCTCTGCCATGGCATTGTCTCACGGTGGGGTCGGAGCAACTTCAATACGCCCACTATTAATTGGAAGTGATGCTCCTAATTCCACTCTGCTCGATACTGATGGGAACTCGGTTCAACTTCACGATGTTTTTGACAACAAACCAACAGTGGTTGTCTTTTATCGTGGAGGCTGGTGCCCTTACTGTAACACGCATTTGCGAGAGCTCGTCGAAGTAGAATCGCAGCTGATCGAATTGGGGTACCAAATAATTGCCATCAGTCCAGATGCTCCTTCGAAACTCCAAGAGACAAGTGCGAATGATGAATTAAGCTATTCGCTCTTTTCTGATTCGCCTCATGACGTTGCTAGCGCATTTGGGGTAGCCTTTACTCTCGAAAGCAAAACGCTCGAGAGGTATCAACGAAGAGGGCGCCTGACGGGATACTCGGATGGTGTAAACAAGGATAAGCTCCCTGTTCCTTCCGTCTTTATCGTAACAGTCGACAAAAAAATAGCCTTTCAATATGTAGACCCCAACTACAAAGCACGTATGCCAGGAAAGCTCCTGTTAGCAGCAGCCCAAAGCAGTCTCGAATTTCATAAGTAATCGTCATCCCGTGCCAAAGAGAGGTAATCTGCTTTGGGCTTTATCTCGAAAGGTGAGGTTGTTGAAGTTGAACGTGAAGATGGATTCGAACTAACAAGTCAGGACGGTCGAGGGGGGTGCAAGACTGCTTGGGTTAGTTTATGATCTAGATGCTCTACGAGCTGGGTTTGGTGGGGGTGAACATGAACCACAGAATATTCTGATTCCAGAAGTATTGGATTGACCCCCATGTCATCTTTTATGCGAGCGGAGCGAGCCCTCGGGACCTTGGGGTGTTGTTTCAAGCGAGTGGAGCAGATGAGAAAGAAGCTTTGCCCGGTCTTCTTGTGAAAGCGCGTCAGCTTGTTTTTGGATGTCCGCGAGTCTAACCATGCTCAGATTGTGGATTTTGTGGGCTTATCTGCAAACATTCCTTTTTTAGCCAACTTGTATCTGCCTTGGTCGATCTTGACTGAAATTTTCTGCAGTGAATTATTGGTCAGGGTTTGCGTTGCAAACGTAGGTCGCCTTGCGGCGATTAGGTTTTCTTGGGGTGTTTCTGGTGCTAGAAAGAAGAACTTGAGGTTAATGGGGGAATGCGTTGTCTTTTTACTTATGAGTATAGTCGAAATTGAAAAAATGACTACCCCTGAACGACTTAGGGCGATGGAGGCCCTTTGGGATGCACTATGCCATGAGAAGTCTGAACCTGAATCACCAAAGTGGCATGGTGATGTGTTAGCGAAACGGCGGCAGAAGATTGATTCAGGAGAGGCGACGTTTATCTCAATCGAAGAGGCCAAGCGTAGACTTCAGTAATGAGCCAGTTTACGGTCACTCTGCTCGAAGAATCTGTCGACGATATCAAGCTCGGAAAGCGATTTTACGAAGAGAGTGAAGTGGGGGTGGATATTTCTTCGCTTCGATTATACGCGGGAATTCATTCTACCCGATTCGGGTATCATCGAATGTTGCTCAAGTGCTTTCCGTTTGTGGTGTACTACGAAAAAGTGGGCGATGAGGCTCGTGTCATCGCCGTTCTCGACATGCGGCAGAACCCCAAGAGCATTCGGGATATTTTAAAGAATAGAACGAATTAGTGTGTTTGGCGGCGGTCTTGACCGCTTAGTAAGCGACTCAATAATTGATGGATGAAACTTTGTTTTAGTCTTTCTGGGCGATGTACGAACGCCAGCCTCCTAGGGAGGTGACTTCTTGGGCGCCTTCGAGGGCCCAGGTTTCGCAGGAGAAGCCTTTTACGGTTGTGCCGTCTGCGAGTTCGACGTTGCCGATTCCTAGGGGTGAGGGGATGCCGGCGATGAAGGCTGCCCATTGGGTTTCGGGGAGGTCCCAGATTTCGACTTCGATGGCGGCCCCGTTCTCTGGGTCGCGGATCATGCCGGGCTTGGGCGGCGTTGTGCCCGGGAGGGCGAAGAGTCGGTAGTGGGGGCTGGTTGTGGTGGTTCTGTTGAGGGTGGCTCCGAGGTTGGTGAGCTGATGGTTGAGGGGGAGGCCGCTGAGGTGGGCTCCGTAGACTACGATGGGTTGTGTGGCGATTGGGGCGCGTTTGAGTGGTGGATACTTCTTTTCTTGGCTGGTGCCGAGGGGAAGGTCGGAGGCTTCTTGGAGGCGGTTGGCGATGGTGAGGAGTTTCTCGTCGTCGAAGGCTTCGCCGATGAGGGTGATGCCGAAGGGTAGGGGTGTTTTTGTTTTGCTAGTGAATCCGGTGGGGGTGGCCACGGCGGAGAGGTCGAGCAGGTTCATAAAGTTGGTGTAGTAGCCGAGGTTTGAGTTGAGCTCGATGGGATTGGCTTCGACTTCGGCGATGGTGTAGTGGGTGCCGGCGGTGGGGGTGACGAGGAAATCGATATGTTCCCAGATGGCGTCGGCCTTTTGCTTGCAGGTTTGGAGTTTGTAGTAGGCGTCGAATACATCGACGGCGGTGGCTTGTATCCCTTTTTCGATGAAGGCCCGGGTGGTGGGGAGGAGGGAATCGGGAGATTCTTTGATGAGGTTTTGGATGGCCCAGTAGCGTTCGGCTACCCAGGGGCCTTGGTCGAAGAGATGACCGGCGGTGAGCATGGGCTGGATGTCGATGACTTTGCCGATGAAACCGAGGGACTCGAGGCGTTTGACGGCTTGAAGAAAGAGAGTTTGGTATTCTTCGTTGCCGAAGAATTTGAGTTGGAGGGGGCTGGGTACTCCGAAGGTCATGCCTTCGCGGTAAGCACGGCGGGGATTGGCGAGGTCTTGGGGGATTTTGCGGGAGTAGGGATCTGTGGCGTCGTAGGTGGCGGCGACGTGGTAGGCGGCTTGGGCGTCGGCGGCGTTGAGGGCGAAGATGGAGATGCAGTCGAGGGACTTGCAGGCGGGGATGAGGCCGGTGGTGCTGAGGGCACCTCGGCTGGGTTTGAGGCCGACGAGGTTATTAAAGCCGGCGGGGATGCGGCCGGAGCCGGCGGTATCTGTGCCGAGGGAGAAGGATACTTGTCCGAGGGCGACGGATACGGCGGAGCCAGAGCTGGAACCGCCGGGAATGTAGTCGGGGTCGAAGGCGTTGCCGGGGACTCCGTAGGGAGTGTGGGTACCTGTGAGGCCGGTGGCAAATTGGTCGAGGTTGGTCTTGCCGATGGGGATGGCTCCGGCGGCGCGGAGTTGGGCGACGACGGTGGAGTCTTCGGTGGGAAAGTATTTATAGTCGGGGCAGGCGGCTGTGGTGGGGAGGTTGTCGACGTCGATGTTGTCGTTTACGGCGAAGGGGATGCCGTAGAGGGGGAGTGACTTGTCGCCTTGGGAGTCGAGCCGGGCGGCGGTGGCGAGGAGCTTGGCTTCGGCATCGAGGGTGATCCAGATCTTGGAGTCGCCGGAGTTTATGCGGCGAAGGGCCTCGCGGATGAGGTCGGTGACGGTGAATGCGTTGGAGGCGTAGCCTTCTTGGAGAGTGGTGATGTCGAAGGAGATGGAATTCATGGAAGACTTAGGTTGTGCTTTATTGCCCACAGATTACGCAGATGTGCACAGATTTTGATTTGGTTGTGCTTTGTTCTCCCACGAAGGACACGAAGAGGCACGAAGCTTTTTTGAGTTTTATTGGGTTGTGCTTTTTGCCCCTTGATTACCCAGACGTGCACAGATCCTTTTTTTTGTTTTTGATTAGGTTTTGGTTTTTTAACCACGTACCGAGGTCGTAGACCGACACTTGAGGATCGTAGAGACGAAACATGGACGCTAATGCTCGCGAATCTTTATTGGGTTGTGCTTTATTTAACCGCTGAGGACACGGAGTTTTTAGATTTGTTTGGTGTCTCTTTTTCTCGGGTTTAATTCTCAGCATTCTCTAGCGTAGCGGGCGGTTTGGTTTTTTTTAGTGATTTGGTTGTGCTTTGTTTAACCGCTGAGGACGCTGAGAGCGGGGAGGGTTTTTGAGACTTCGATTGTGTGCGTGTATGTGGCGTACGGAAATTTCACGGAAAGGGGTTCTGCTTTTTTGCTTCTGGTTAGGCTTTTTTGTATTTGAGGAGGAGGGTGTTGGGGGAGAGGTGTTGGGTTTCGGTGTGGGTGAAGGTTGTGTCGAGGGTTCCGGTGGCGAGCTTTTTCCCGGAGCCGAAGAGGCGGGGTTCTAGGGTGAGCCAGAGTTCGTCGACGAGGTTGGCTTGGAGGAAGCTGGTGTAGGTTTCGGTGCCGCCGAGGAGGGCGGTGTTTTGGGTGTTCCGCTGTTTGAGTTCGGTGAGGATCTCTTGTGGGGCGGCGTTGGTGAATTCGATGGAATTGGGGATGGTGTCGTGTTGCCAATTCTCGGGGTGACGGGTCCAGATTTTGCGTAGGC
>CAWVWU010000232.1:0-5211 GCA_963933925.1 uncultured Puniceicoccaceae bacterium | reverse complement strand
CGCTCAATGGAAGAAGTCAAACCAATCCTAGGGGGCAGATTTAGTAACGCTTACATTGGGAAAATGATATGAGTGCTGAAAAGACAACAGCTATGGGTGATGCCGGTTCATATGTACTCGGTGCGGGAAGTAAGTCTTCTGCGATCCTTGCGACTTTGTCTCCAGGTCTCTACACAGTAATCTTGAGCGGCGTTAGCGGTGCTGAAGGTGTTGCTTTGGTAGAAGTTTACGAAGTTCCTTCTGAGTAAGCATACCGCTTGGCTTTTGGGTTAGTGCCTCGAATTTATTGAGAGGCACAAGCTTATAGGGTTAATACATTGGTGGGATGTGAGACACCGGTCTCGCATCCCATTTTTTTTGTCAAAAATAGTAAAGGTACATTCTTTTTTTAAGAGTGTGTTAGATAGAGATCCTACTGTGCGTTTTGTGCGAGGATCGGATTGAGAATCGATCTATGAATTGTGGATCGAATACGAATTTTACTTAACCAATCGTTGTGCCTCACACGATTGAATCGTTTAGACTGAGCTCGGGAACTGTGCGTTTCAGCTCTTTTGGTCTGTTATGTTTTGAACCAGAGTTTACTGGATAAAACTTATTAAAGCAGTCTCCTTATAATTATAAAGTTGAAGATTGCTAAACGAATTTTGAATCTCTAAATAGTCCACCTGAGTTATGGGAAAATTAATAAAATTCACATCGAATCGCGTTTGGCGAACCTATGAAGGTGGAAAATTACTTGATACGATTGAAGGGAAGGCAGAGCCCGTTGATTCAAGTTTTCCAGAGGATTGGATTGGTTCTACGGTAGAAGCTAAGAATCCCGGTCGAGAGAAGCCAGGAGAGGGATTGGCAGTTG
The DNA here is from genome assembly GCA_963933925.1 of uncultured Puniceicoccaceae bacterium. Classification (GTDB taxonomy): domain Bacteria; phylum Verrucomicrobiota; class Verrucomicrobiia; order Opitutales; family Opitutaceae; genus JAKYXN01. Next base: position 4,352 of record CAWVWU010000232.1, on the reverse strand, counting down.
TTGTTGACGAGAACGGTGAGCAAGTGGTTTTTCGTGATTTGCTACGCGGAGATCCCTCGTTTTATTTGGGTGAGAAGGCTGGCGAGGTCAGGTCCTTTGATGATATCCCTTTGGTTAAATATTTGGATAGTGCGACTCGTCTCCATTTTCAGGCGCATCCAACCAGTGAGTTTGCCCAAGAACGACTTGGGGCTCCACGAGGCAAGACGGAAGCTTATGTAATTCTTGATATTCGTGAAGGAGTGAGTGATCCTTACATCTATGCGGGGTTCCAGAGGCCTCCTTCTCGTGAGGATCTAAAGCGTTGGATCGAAGAGCAGGATATTGAATCTATCGAAAAGTGTTTTGATCGGATTCCTGTAAAGCCCGGTGATGTCTTTTTGATTACAGGCGGTCGTCCTCATGCATTGGGTGAAGGTATATTGATGCTCGAAATTATGGAGCCCTCTGATTTGGCTGTTCGTTTTGAATTCGAGCGTTGTGGGTTTGTTATCCCTGAAGAGGCTCGATTTATGGGACGAGGGATTGAGACTGCTTTAGATGTTTTTAATTTTGATGCGATTCCGTCTGAAAAGATTGATGACGCCTTTCGCTGTCTGCCGCGTGTTTTGAGCAATGACGACAATGGTAATTGCTTGGAGGAATTAATTGGTTCGGAGGAAACGGCCTGTTTTACAGTTCGTAGAATGAAGGTAAATGGGTCGATAGACCGGAAAGAGGATTCCTTTTTTTATGGGGTCGTTATTGAGGGGAGCGGGACTGTTTGCGTAGGAGATGAAGAAATGGAACTGACACAGTGGGAGCGGTTTTTTTGCCCAGCTGGAGTCGATTCTTTTCAGTATAATTCAGATAATGGGATGACTATTTTGGAATGTTATCCTGGAAACGTGTAGCTTGGAAAAGATAAGAGATGAATAATATAATTTCGTTAAATAAGGTTGAGAAAGAAACGTTCTTTCCTGGTGAAAGATATGAAAAACTAGAGGCCGCCATGGCACCTTGCATCGCGGTGAATCCCGATGATGTTTCGGAGGATTCCCAATGGCATGAAATCCTGAAGAAGAATGAGCCAGAGGTTGTGTTGGGGGCATGGGCGACACGAGGCCTTCCGGAAAACTGTCACGAATCAGTACCGAGTTTGAAATATGCGTGTTATGTTCCCGGTTCGATCCGAAAGTTCGTTCCCCGTTTGGCGATAGAAAATGGATTAAAGGTTACTAATTGGGGGAGTTCAATTAGTCGTACCGTTTCCGAAAACGCACTTTTGTTGATCCTTTGTTGTATGCGTCGTGTTGCTCATTGGCAGCAGGAGATGCACAATAATGCAGGGTGGAAAGATCGTAATACTACAACGACTCAATCTCTCTTCGAGCGTCGTGTCGGGCTGCATGGCTTTGGTTTGATCTCGCAACAGCTTGTTCCTTTGTTGAAGCCGTTTACGAGTGAAATTTATGCGTTTTCCCCGAGTGTTCCGGATTCGGTTTTCGAGGAGGCTGGTGTAAAGCGGTCTAACTCGTTGGAAGAGCTCTTCTCTGAAAGTGACGTGATTGTAGAATTGGCTTCACTTACAGACCGTAATTACAAAATAGTGACAGAGGAGATTCTTAGAATGATGCCTGATGGGGCGGCCTTCGTAAATGTTGGTCGTGGTTTTGTAGTTGATGAGGAAGCTCTCGCTCGCGTGGCGAGCGAAAAAGAGATTCAAGTCGGTTTGGACGTGTATGGAGTAGAGCCTTTACCTGCTGATTCTCCGTTCAGAGGAATGAGTAATGTCACTCTGCTTCCGCACTTGGGTGGTCCCACTACTGATAGGCGTAAGGATGCAGGAGATCTCGCTCTCCAGTATTTGAAGGATTTTAAAGAAACTTCTGAGGTTAAAGAAGCGATTTCGTTGAGCGTGTACGATCGCTCTACTTAGGCCTTAGTCTCCTTAATTTTCACAAGCCTTTTGCTATCGATCGAGATAGCGAAAGGCTTTTTTTGTTTTGCGATGGCTTGGAGGCGGCAAAATCGGAAAGTAGCATTTGGGGAATGCTGACTAGGAGGAATGTTATCAGTCTCCTAGTATGCTGATGATGAGAGATCGTGTGTGTGGGATGGTGCGATGTTCCCAGAGAAAGAGGCCTTGCCAGGTTCCTAGTTGGGGGCGTCCTGAAATAATGGGGATGGTTTCTGAGCTGCGGGTGAGGGCCATCTTGATGTGACTGGGCATGTCATCTGGGCCTTCGTGGGTGTGGGTGAAGTGGGGATCGTTCTCAGGCACGAGCCGATTGAGGTAGTTCTCGAGGTCTCGGCGTGCAGAGGGATCTGCGTTTTCCATGAGAACAAGGCTGCAGCTTGTGTGTTGGCAGAAGACGGTGGCTATTCCATTTTGGATTTTGCTTTGAGCAACCGTGTTTCGAAGTTGGTCTGTGATTTCGAAGGTGCCTTGTCCTCGTGTTCTAATTTCTAGTTCGGAGTGGAAGGCGCTCATGTGTTGTTCGGATATCGAGTCTACTTTGAGCTCACTGGAATGCTTTGTGCGTGTTCGGTTCCGGGGAGCGTTATGTGCGAGCCTTCGGGGATGTCGGAGTCGTTAACTACGAAAGTGGGCTCCTCTTGGGAGGCCGTTAGGGGTGCTTCGTCCTTGCGAGTGGCGTAGACGATGAATGCGAGGGCTGCTGCGCTGCCAACTAAGGCGTAAGAAAGGAATTGTGCTGCACGTGGAGTGAGGCGTGCTTTGGCTCTTTGGAAATTGCTTAGGACGTGGCTTTGGTTGGTGTGTTGCCTTAGCTTGAACTCTTGCTGGAAGGTATCCCAAAACTCCTTGGAGGGCGTTTCCACTCGTTTGAGGCGTAGGAGTTCGGAAAGGGCTTCGTCTTTCCTTTGTGAACTGAGTTCGCTCGTACGCATGGTGAATCTAATCGCTTAAGGAACGGGCCTTAGCTGATGTAGTCCTTGAGTTCTGCTTGAAGAACTTGTTTGGCGTAGTGGAGACGCGAGCGGACGGTTCCGATAGTGGTTCCGGTGATTTCTGAGATCTCTTTGTGATTGAGGCCGTCGATTTCGTAGAGGGTGACTACTGTACGGTGTTTGACGGACAGTTTTTGAAAGGCGTCGTTGAGCTTTTCTTGGAGCTCATTCATCAGGGCGGTTTTGTCCGAATCTGATTCAGAAATCAGATTGTCGATAAAACCAGCTGAGTGATCTTCTTCGGACATCTTTTCGAAGCTGAAGAAGCGGCGGAATTTGTTCTTTCGTAAATGGGTTAAGCTCGCATTGATTGCGATGCGGTAGAGCCAGGTGAAGAAGGATGATTTCCGTTTGAAGCGGTGGATGGACTGGAATGCCTTGATAAAGGCGTCTTGAGTCAGGTCCGAGGCGTCTTCTCGGTTCGAGGTCATGTTGTAGATGACTGAGTAAACGCGTTCGCGGTACTTGAGGACCAAAATGTCAAAGGCCTCTACGTCTCCATCTTGGACTTTTTGTACAATAGCCAAGTCGTCATCGGCCTCTTTTTGCCGCTCGGGCGAGGAGATTAGGGGTTTGGCAATGGGGTTTGCGAAGGACATTAGGTAGAGGATGTTCGTTAATTTGGAAGTGTAGCAATTTTCTTCCTAATTAGAAGCCTGTTCTGACTGAAGTGCCTCTACTTGGTTCCAAAGTAGTTCGCTTAGGGTGAGGAGAAGTTGGGCGGCTTCGCTATTTTCGTAGGGAGCGAGTTCGTTTCGGGCCTTTGTGATCTCGTCTCGAACGATTTGAATGCTCTCGTCGAAGATCCCCATGGACTTGATTTTGCTGAGCCAATGGGGGACATCGGCGGTGCCTTTGCCAGAGAGGGCTTCACGGAGGACGTCTGCTTCCTCTTGTGGAAGGCGTTCGCGCATGAGGATAAGTGGGAGGGTGGCTTTGCCGGTTTCGATATCGGTGCCGAGTGTTTTGCCGATTTTCTCCTGAGCTCCGAACAGGTCTGTGAGGTCGTCGTAAATTTGGTAGGCGATGCCGAGGTGGCGACCGAATTTGCCAGAAGCGTCGACATAGTCTTGTGGGTTGCCGGCGAGTTTTGCTCCGAGATAGCAGGACACGTAGAAGAGTTCGGCAGTCTTAAGGTCAATGACGCGGTAGTAGGTTTCTAGCGGGAGATCTGGGTCACGGCGCTGCATGGTTTGCAGGATTTCTCCGGTGCACACTTTTCGGGTGGATTCGGCGACGCGTTGGCAGACTTCGGTGGTGGGGAAGAGGGTCGCTAGATAGACTGCGTGTGAGAAGAGGGCGTCGCCTAAGAGTACAGCGGTGTGGTTGCCGTAGTTTCGGGCGACGGTGGCTCGGTTGCGGCGTACGTCGGCCTCATCCATGATATCGTCGTGAACGAG
>CAWVWU010000231.1:0-5212 GCA_963933925.1 uncultured Puniceicoccaceae bacterium | reverse complement strand
AGAGTCAGCATGATTTCAGAAATATTTGACGCGGAAGATTGGAACGAAGTCGAAGGCTTCTCATTTGAAGATATCACTTACCACGAAGCCGTCGTAGGTGGAACGGTGCGCATCGCCTTTAATCGTCCCGAGTGTCGCAACGCATTCCGCCCAAAGACCGTAGATGAGCTCCAGTCAGCTCTCGATCATGCCCATAGTAACCAAAGTATCGGAGTTGTCCTCCTAACAGGCAACGGTCCGTCGCCCAAGGACGGCGGCTGGGCATTCTGCTCAGGCGGCGACCAGCGCGTTCGAGGCAAGGATGGATACCAATACGAAGGCAAAGAAGGTGACCCTGCCCCAAAGAGCAGTGGCAGACTCCATATCCTAGAGATTCAACGTCTCATACGCTTCATGCCCAAGGTCGTCATAGCCGTCGTTCCCGGCTACGCAGTCGGAGGCGGTCATTCACTCCATGTCATCTGCGATCTTACCATGGCTTCCAAAGAGCACGCCGTCTTCCAACAAAAAGACGCCGACGTGGCAAGTTTCGATGGCGGCTACGGCTCAGCCTATCTCGCCAAACAAGTGGGACAAAAACGTGCTCGTGAAGTTTTCTTCCTCGGCCTACGCTACACAGCTCAAGACGCCTACGAAATGGGCATGGTCAACAAAGTCGTCCCCCATGCGGAATTGGAGAAAAAAGCCCTCGAATGGGCCTGCATCATAAACGAGAAATCTCCCACCGCTCAAAAGATGCTTAAATTCGCTTTCAACCTTACCGACGACGGAATGGTTGGCCAACAAGTCTTCGCCGGCGAAGCCACCCGCCTCGCCTACGGAACGGATGAAGCCGTAGAAGGCCGCACCGCTTTCGTCGAAAAACGAAAAGCCGACTTCTCAAAATTCCCCCGTCAGTACTAGACGATTATCCTGCCAAGGAAGTCTGCGAATTCACCCAATTCCAGGTGCATTTTGGGGGTTCATCCTCGTTTAGCGGGGAGCATTGAGAACCTAGAACGTATCAAGCGCCCAAAACACTCAAATGTAGTACAACCTACACCTCTTCATTCATTGCTGATATTTGACATGTCATAGTCAAATGTTGGTACCGCATGGGAATAAAACATATGTCCCTATTCGCATTTATGTTTCGTCTCTACGATCCTCAAGTGTCGTTATGACATTCCTCGGTACGCGGTTTAAAAAAAAAGCCCGAGAAACGACGATGAACCATAAAAAAGGACATCGCGAACGATGCCCTTTAAATAAAATCAGTAATTCAGGCCCACTCACAAAATGGGCGAAATCGCTTACTTTCCGTTTATTTTGAGAAGCTCGACATCAAAGATAAGAGTAGAGTTGGCAGGAATACTTCCTGTCGCCCGTGCTCCATAACCAAGGGTGCTCGGAATATAAAAACGGAACTTATCACCAATTGACATCAACTGAAGACCTTCCGTCCAGCCTTTGATCACACCGTTTAGTGGGAATGAACTCGGCTCACCTCTATCAACAGAACTATCGAAAACCTCACCATTAGGCAAAGTACCGTGGTAGTGAACCGTCACCTTATCGGTGGCCACCGGACTCTCCTCTGAATCCCCTTTCGTGATTACTTCATATTGAAGTCCAGACTCAGTCACCATCACGCCTTCCTTCGCCTTGTTTGCATCAAGAAACTCGTTACCAGCAGAGGCCTCCTTTGCTGCTTCGATCTCCTGCTGTTTCGCTTGACGCTGCTGCATTTCCGCACCAGCAACCCGCATTTCCTCTTCACTCACACGTGATTCCTTGCCCTCAAAAGCATCAGAAATAGCCTCTACCGCGATGCTCTGATCAAATTCGAGAATAGGATCTTTCGAGTAGTGAGCTGCCATCTGATAGGCAAGTGCGTAGGAAATTTGTTTATCCACTGTGTCCAATGCCACAGCAGGATCAGCGACTTCTTCGGCTGTTTCGACCTCGGCGACTTTAACCTCCGAAGGTTCATTATTTCCACAAGATACCAAGAGTCCAAAAACACCCAATACAGCTAAAGGTTTTAAAAGTTCATTCATGTTCATGATATACTAAATATAATAAGTGCTCAAAGGGTCCTGAGCACAAAGACTGCGAGTAAGAAAGCAGCTCTCTTTCGAGTAAACAAAAATATCCAATCAGCCCTAGTCTACGGCTCCCTCAATACCTCCAATTGACTTCACCACCATCTCGAGTTTTCCATTTTCGCGGGACGCTGCAATATCGATTTCAAAGATAACCTGCCAATCATTGAGGTCTTCGGAGTCGATGACGGTTTGGCTTACAGTCCACCCTTTTCCGTCATCCGAGACTTCGTAGTGCGTGTGCTGCACAGAGCGAGCTTCGGGATCCAGACGTATCCACCCTCTCGAATCGTAGTACTCGCTCATAAGTTCATCAAGAGCGATATCCTTCCATTTTACGGTTTCCTCCCGGTCAGAAAAGATTGGATCCAAGTCGTATTCCTCATCCAATGTCTTGTAATCCTTATTCGCCAACATGCGGATGAAGTTAAAGACCTCAGCTCGAATCGAGCGCTTAAATTCTTCCTTGTTCCGAGTGATATCCCGTGCCGTCTCATTATCAGGAAGGCTATCAGCATCCTCACCATTGGGCTTGTAGTCGGGATTGCGCATCATCTCCCACTCGTCGATCAAGCTAGAATCGACGTGTTTTAAGAGGTGTTCAAGATAAGTGGAAACTTCGCTCAGTTGTTCTGTTTTAAAGACCGTGGGAATCGTGTTTTCTAAAACACGGTACACATTGGTGATATGGCGCAACAAAAGCCCCTCCGCTCGTTCTAGTCCGTAAACCTTCACATAATCTGAAAAGCTACTATAACGTTCGAACATTTCCCGAGCGATAGACTTGGGCTTTATGTTCTCCTTGCCAATCCAAGGGTGAGCACTCGCGAAGGCATTAAACGTCTCGTAGATGAACGCGCTCTCTGGCTTAGGATATTCCATCGCTTCCAGCTTTTCGATACGTTCGTCGTATTCAATGCCATCCGCTTTCATCTCAGCCATCTTCTCGTCCTTGAGCTTATACAACTGACGTCGAAGAATCGCATCAGGATTCTCAAGAATCGACTCAGCCAAACTCAAGACCTTCAAGGGATATTCAGGATCGTTCATATCCAATAGAGCCAGAGTATCCAGGCAGTACAGAGAAAGCGTCTGATTCAACGAAAAGTCATCCTGCAATTCCACGTTCACTCGCAACTTCGGTTCAACGCCCTTGGGCATGATCTCGATGATATTGCGCTCTACCAGTGCTCGAAAGAGTTGAAAGGCCTGCTTGCGCAATCCTTTCTTGGACGAATGGGTATTGTGGCAATCATCGATAAGATTGCGCATCGCACGACAGCCGTCTCCCTTGCGACCCAATACATTAAGAAGCATCCCATGAGTGACCTTAAAACGAGACTCTAACGCCTCAGCCTTAGCATTCTGTAAACGCTCAAAGGTCTGCTCATCCCAATGCACATAGCCCTTTTCAGGAGGTTTGCGCTTTACGAGCTTACGTTTCTTCTTCGGATCTCCCGCGGCCTTGGATTCCAAGCGCTTGTTCTCGACTACGTGCTCAGGAGCCAGAGCCACGACAAATCCCTTATCATCGAAGCCCTTTCGGCCAGCACGACCACTGATCTGGTGAAAGTCTCGTGCACTGAGCACGCTCGTCTTCTGGCCACCGTACTTACAGAGTTGAGTAAAGAGCACACAGCGAATCGGAACATTCACTCCCACCCCAAGCGTGTCTGTTCCACAAATCACCTTGAGCAGTCCCTTCTGGGCCAACTTCTCAATAAGGACTCGATACTTGGGCAACAAGCCTGCGTGGTGAAGACCAATTCCACTGGTCAGTAATCGTTTGATCTCCTTGCCGAACGGACTGCTAAAGTGAAATTCCTGTATTTCCTTCGCAATGACCTTCTTCTCCTCCTTGGAGCAAAGCTTTACACTCAACAAGTTCTGCGCCGTATCCGCAGCCGATTTCTGGGTAAAGTGGACGATATAAACGGGCATTTTATTGGCTGCTTGCAGAGTCTCCAAGACCTCCACTAAACCAAGTTCCTCATAAGTAAATTCCAAGGGAACGGGACGCACAAAGCTGGATACAGTCAAACTTTCGACCTCCGTAACACGCTCCATCTCTTTCTCGAAGAAATGAGTTTCCCCAAGAGTCGCCGAAATCAGCAAGAAACGACACTGAGGCATCGTCAACAAAGGAGATTGCCACGCCACCCCACGGTCAAAGTCAGAGTAATAATGAAACTCGTCCATGATCACATCATCGACTTTCGCATCAGCTCCGTCGCGCAGAGCGATATTTGCCAAAATCTCTGCCGTACAGCAGAGAATCGGAGCATCCCGATTCACGCTCGCATCGCCCGTCATCATCCCCACGTTTTCGGGGCCAAAGTCCCGACACAGTGACAAAAATTTCTCGTTAACAAGTGCCTTGATCGGACACGTGTACACCGAACGTCGTCCCATGGATGCCGAACGGAAGTGCATCGCGGCAGCTACCAATGATTTCCCCGACCCCGTAGGCGTATTCAGAATAACGTTCTTACCCGAATAGATCTCGAGGATGGCCTCTTCTTGTGCCTCATAGAGCTCTATCCCCTTATCAGCCGCATACTGAAGGAAGCGGTCGAGGAGCTCATCGGAATCTGCGTTATCGTGCCTAGGCTTAAGTGGGAAATCCATAAAGGCGCCACCATCCAAGACCCCGCCCCCCATTGCAAAGAGTTTTTCAAAAGGATCCCCGTCTTAATCGACCATCTTCACCCTCCATCTTCTATCCACCCCCTCCAACAACCCAGTCACACTAAAAGCGGCACCTGCCGGGCGTAGCTCGAAGAGCGTAGACTGATCCTGCCGCTTTCCCTGTTCCTCCAATGGTAGGGCGTGATCCCGCATTCGGCGGGAGCACGCAGCGAAGCCAAAAATCAAAGCGGTCAAGGATCCTGAGCCCGTCGAAGCGACAAGATGCCACTTCTACCTTATTCCCAAATCCCCAAAGTTTCCTAACTCTCCCCGCCCTCAGCGAACATAGTTTATCCCGCGACTGCGGTGACGGTTAAACAACAGTACAACCAAATCAAATCGATGGGCATCCACCTTCATCAGTGTGGCTCCACCGCAAAATCCCCAATCTTCTACCGAGCAACGCGACACCTCAACGCAGCGAAGCAAGTACCGAGCAC
>CAWVWU010000230.1:0-5218 GCA_963933925.1 uncultured Puniceicoccaceae bacterium | reverse complement strand
CTCCCTCCCTCCCCCCCTTCCTTGCCGCTCTAAACCCAAACGTATGAATCCAGATAATCAAAAAAGACCAAATGCTATGAAAATGAAACGTCTACTACTCATAACCTCAATAGCCTTCGCGAGCATTTCAAACCTATCAGCCCAACCAAACAACCGTGTTGAACATTTGGAGGTCGCCCCCGCTCTGGACGCCCCCAAGCCGGAACCATTCGATGGCCCCATCATTCAACTCTCCCTACTCTTGGATACTTCAAGCAGCATGGATGGCTTGATCGACCAAGCACGCTCACGACTGTGGCAAGTGGTAAATGAAATAGGCTCCGCAAAAATCGAAGGAAAAGTCCCGCAATTTCAGGTATCGATTTTTCAATATGGAAACGATGGTCTTTCCAAAAAACAAGACCACATACAACTTCGAGCTCCCTTCACCACCGACCTAGATATCATTTCCGAACAACTCTTCAGCCTTTCCACAAACGGAGGCCAAGAATACTGCGGAGCAGCCTTACGCGAATGCCTCAATCAACTCGACTGGCTAGGATCCGCCACGAGCAATACATTGCAGGTAATCATAATAGCAGGCAACGAACCCTTCAACCAAGGGACAGAACCCTTCCAAGAGTGGACCTCGCACGCACGCAAACGGGGCATTCACATAAACACCGTATTCTGCGGAAATATTGAAGAAGGTCGAAAAACCCTCTGGGCCAAAGCAGCACAACAAGGAGGAGGCGAATACTCCGCCATCGATCAGGATCTAACAGAATTTTACGTAGCCACTCCTTTCGATGATACCCTTCAAGTGTCAAACAGTGCCCTCAACAGCACCTACCTAGGATATGGCAAAAAAGGCAAAAAAGCGAAGATGCGACAAGAAGCTCAAGACGTATCCAATCAATCACTCAGCTCCAATTCATTTTTTTCCCGCACCGCGACCAAAGCGAGTAGCAACTACAGCACATCCAGTTGGGACCTCATAAGTGCTATCGAAGATGGAAGCACCAAAATCGAAGATATCAAAAAGGAAGATTTGCCTGAAGAGTTTGCCAATATGAGCCAACAAGAGCTCGAGGCTCATATCAACAAATTGGCAGCTGATCGAAAACGCATCCAAAAGGAAATCAACGACGCCACCGTCAAGCGGGAAGCCTATATTGCCGAGGCCAAAAAAGAAGCGGCCGAAAGATCAGAAAAAGACCTCGATGACGTCCTCATCGAAGCCATCAAAAAACAAGCAACCACCAAAGGCTTCACCTTCAACTAACCCCCTTGTCCCGGCGTATCGCAGAGTAGCCGGATCACCCACCCTTGTCCCGGCGTATCGCAGAGTAGCCGGATCTTCACCCAACACCCATAACCCAATACCCACCACCTAACCTCAATGCTAGCAACCGTCCACAGTGCCGCCCTCCAAGGCATCGAAGCCGTCCCCGTCCTCGTAGAAGTCAACTCAGGCGAGAGCGGTGACCCTCGGTTAATTTTAGTCGGACTCCCCGATGCCGCCGTCAAAGAATCCGACGACCGCGTCTTCTCCGCCCTCGCCAATAGCGGCCTGCGCAAACCCCGCACCCGCACCACCATCAACCTCGCCCCGGGCGACCTCAAAAAGGAAGGTCCCATGTACGACCTCCCCATCGCCCTCGGCATCCTCGCCGCCACGGGCCAGATGAATGCCACCGGAAAACTCGACCACTTTCTCATCGGCGGCGAACTCAGCCTCTCCGGTGCGACTCGCCCCATTCGTGGCGGACTCGCCTTCGCCATCGCCGCCAAAAAACTCGGCAAACGCGGCGTAATCCTCCCCCGTCAATCCGCCCGCGAAGCCGCCCTCGTATCCGATATCGAAGTCTACGCGGTCGACACCCTCGACGAAGCCAAACGCTTCCTCGACGATGAAATCCAACTCACGCCCATCGACTCCAACAACGCCTTCGAATCCACCGCACAAAATACCCACACCATCGACTTCTCGGAAGTCAAAGGCCAACAAAGCGTCAAACGAGCCGTCGAAATTGCCGTCAGCGGTCGTCACAATATTTTAATTATTGGCCCACCAGGCTCCGGGAAATCCATGATCGCCAAGCGGGTCCCGAGCATCATGCCGGAACCCTCACTCGACGAATACCTCGAAATCCTCCAAATCCAATCCGCCGCCGGAATTACCAAACGCGATCCCCACCTCGAGCGCACCCGCCCTTACCGCACGCCCCATCACACCATCAGCGACGTCGGCCTCCTCGGAGGCGGCTCCATCCCGGGTCCCGGCGAAATTTCACTCGCCCACAACGGCGTTCTCTTCCTCGACGAACTCCCCGAGTTCAAACGCTCCGCACTCGAGGTTCTACGCCAACCGCTCGAAGACGGAACCGTCACAATCTCCCGCTCCGCCGGCAAAGTAACCCTCCCCTGCAACTTCATGCTCGTCGCAGCTATGAATCCTTGCCCCTGTGGATACCTCGGCTCCTCTCAAAAAGAATGTGCCTGCTCACCCACTCAAATAGTCCGCTACCGCAACCGCATCAGCGGCCCCCTTCTCGACCGTATCGACCTCCACATCGAAGCCCCCGCTCTCAGCATCGAAGAACTCCGCAATACCGCCCCGGGCGAATCCTCTTTCTCAATACGCCAACGCATCGACGGAGCCCGTGCCCTCCAAAGCACTCGATTCCAAAACTCATCGACTCCCGCCAACGCCGATATGAGCCACGCCGAGATAGAAACCCATTGCCCGATGAACGACGAAATGGGTCTCCTCCTCCAACGCGCCATGGAAAAGCTAAAACTCTCCGCCCGTGCCTACGACCGTATCCGAAAAGTCGCTCGAACCATCGCCGACCTCGCCCAAAGCGAAACCATAGAACTCCCCCACCTCATGGAAGCCATCCAATACCGCAGCCTAGACCGCGTAGAGTAGGAACAACAACAACCTGTCGTCTCTCTCCTTCCTCTTCTCCCCGTCACCCAACACCCAGCGCATCCAAGAACCACAACCTCATCTTTTGTGCCTTACGTGCTTTTTGTGGTTTAAAAGCTCTCAACATTCCTCGGTACCTAATTCCCTATCACTCTCAACCATGCATTTTAGATTACTCTTCCTGTTATTATTCCTATCGGAATTCGCCTCCGCTGACATCGCAATTTTAAGAGTCAAAGGACCGAAGAGCGGCAGTGCATTTTCCAATCCAGGAATCGTCGGCGATGAAAACACTGATATAAAAATCAGCATGGATTCAGCCGAGGTGACGATTCACCTAAGAAAGGGCAGCGGTAACACCCTAAAAGCTGACTGCTTTGCCGAATTCATTCTCATCGACAAGTCCAAGGATTCAATGGGCGATCAAGAATTCCTAGTCGCTTTCCCAGTGACAGGGATGAAATCTGAAATTGTAACCGTCGACAATTTTGAGGTTAAATTCGACGACGCGATCCCACCAACCGTTTTTCGACAACCTATTTTCATATCAAGAAACAAAGTCGAATTACAAGACACTCCTATATCCGGAAAACTCAAAAAGAAGTTTCGCCAAAAAAAAGGTAAAGACATAGACGGTTGGAATAACTGGGGCATCACTCTTTCAAATGAGTCCTTCTATCCAGCTGCTTATATTTGGAGTCAAAAATCAACTCCAGGGAAACAAACATCGGTTATAGTCAAATACACATTCACCCTTCATCCCCAATCAGTCCATTACTCAAAATCCTACGAAAGAAGTGCAGGGGGATCAGATGTCATTCCCTTCGATGATATACAAGTATCCGATTGGGACGACCAATACTACTTTTTTGACTACATATTAAGATCAGGAGCGACATGGGATGGCCCGATCGGAAACGAAACGGTCACCCTCACAGTAGACCCAAACCTTGGAATCGACTCCCACGACATCGACAGTGAGCTCAGACATCCTGTAGACTATAGAAATGAAATAGAAAAAATTAGATATAGCAAAACAACAGCCAGAACCTGGAATGATCCCAATAAACACATATGGACAATCTCAGGTGAGCCTGACTCTGACATTCTATTTTCCATCCCTCTATCGTCCATCAAAGACCCGAAGCAAGTGCCCCAAGAATGACGTCACGGAAGTACGGAAGAATCCGGCAATGGACATGTGTAAGTTTATTGGGCTTATGTCATGGTTTTGGTGATTTCAACGCAGGGCTTTTATTGGCAATTATCGGACGACACTCTGGATCTGATATTGTCGTAATGTATTTACTCTACAATATTCTAGCGTTCGTAGGACAACCCTTTGCTGGATTGATTTGCGATCGGTTGGGACACGCCCATCGCTGGTTCCACTTTGGCTGCCTTTTGAGTCTATTCTCGCTCTATCTAGTATGGGACCACCCTGAACTCGCAATCACTTGCTCTGGAATCGCATCGGCCTTCTACCATTCATCAGGAGGTTCCTTGGCGTGGAAAGTCGGTGACAAAAAAGTATTAGTCACCGGGCTCTTTACCGCACCAGGCGTATTCGGCCTAGCATTGGGCTTAACGATCGCTGGCCAACTAAGCGATAACGCTTTCGTCTTCATAGGAGTCACCTTCTTCGCAATCATTCTGATTCTAGCTAGATTGATGTCGGGAATTCCAATTCTAAAGGAATCATACAACTCACAAAATAGTGTATTGGATACTAAGTTGATCGGGAGCATATTCGGTTGGCTAATAATACTCGCAATCGCTGCCCGCTCATTCGCCTGGTCTATGAGCCAACAGTCAATATTTCCAATCGACTATGCAGTCAAATTAGCACTCGCGGCAGCTTTTGGAAAACTCACTGCGAGTCTACTCGCCGATAGATTTGGATCTCTTCAAGTCTCAATTTTTTCGTTAACAGCAGCTGCAATCCTATTGGCCATTGGCGATCATTCTCCGCTATGGTTTTTTCCTGCGGTCATCGCCTTACAAGGTAGCACAGGTCCCATGATGGCAATTGTGCTCCAAGCATGGCCACGTTTTCCCGCATTTGGAAGCGGTTTAGCTCAAGGCTTGGCCGTTGCCATAGGAGGAGCTCCCATCCTCATACTGAGCACAAAAACCTCAATTACACTTTATGCCGCAATCGGAGCCCTTGCTTTATCTGGAGCTATTATATTCTTGATTAGCCTATCCAACAACAAACGTCTCTCCCTACAATCGAACTAACCCCAAACCTCGGAAGAGTCCCATAAGTTGTTAAAATAAAAAGGTGGTTTCCCGCTTCTGCAG
>CAWVWU010000229.1:0-5219 GCA_963933925.1 uncultured Puniceicoccaceae bacterium | reverse complement strand
GGCGTAGTGATAGCTTCCGAAGCTGTGGCGCATGGCGTTGGTCTCCCAATCGGATCTCCATTTGCCCTTTTCATCCGTATGGCCGAATCCCCCCGATTGGAGGAGTTGGTTGAATCGCCTTCGGTAGTCATCGTGATGCTTTCCCCGTGCTACAACACCTTCACGTACTTTAATCAGTGATAGCCACTTGAGAGCGACTTTAGGAATGTCGATATTGCGGATTCGTCTTTTCTTGGCCATCTCTGCCGAAATGGTGACAAAAGGTCTGTCTTCTTGATCTCGGACATTGGCCCAATTCAAACGCTTAAGCTCTTCAATCCGAATTCCGCAGAACAAACCGAGAACCACTGGCCCCAATAGATCCAGCTCGGAATGGGCTAGGGCACTTTCAAGCAATCTCTTCGACTCTTCTAAGCTTAGAATGCTTGGCTGAGACTCTGAGTTGCTATTGCCAATCAATTCCTTGCGGTCGCTATCAGTAAGACGTTCAAGAGGGGATTCAGCAATGTACTGCTTCTGATAGGCGTATTTCAGGACTTCACTGATAATCGACAAGTAGTTCTTCGTTGTCCTTGGTTCGAGTTCCAATCCAAGAAGCCAATCAGTTATTGAGTCCAAAGCTAATTCCTTAATCGGTAGGCCATCGAAAGCAGTGCTAAATTTGGAGGCTCTGTTCTTGAAGTCTTTATAGCTGCGTTCTCGCAAATCTCCACGCTCAAGCCTAAGCTTCTTGCTGGCTACTAGCTCATCAACAGCCCCCGAAACGCTCCTTTCACCGCCCTTGGGTCTTAGTCTTTTGATCGCGAATTCAATGGCTTCTGTGAGCGTTATACCATTTTCTCTGAGCTTTGGAATGCCTGTGGAGAATTCTTTTCTCTCGTCATCGGTGGCTCTGAAGTAGTCTTCGCCCTGTTTCTTGTATCCTGCTAATATCTGTGTGGCAAATTTCTGTGCCTCAATGATGGTATTGCACTGCTTCCGTTTCCTCGTTTTTCCCGTGATCTTCGCTGGGACTGTAACTTGGTAAGCGCTGTACGTTCCTTGCTTACCTTTGAAGGTGTGGGTGTACAGGAACTCGCGTATCCAAATCCCTGACTTCTTGGGAAACTCCCACTTCTTTAGCTTTTGGTCACTCTTTGCAGGCATGTGCATAGAGTGTCTATTCAGTGCATTAATGCAAGGCGATTTGACGGGAAGTTAGCAGGATAGATAATAATCTAGTCCTGAAAAAACCACAAGTAATTGATATGCAATTAGTTAAAATGGAGGCGTGGGCGGGAATCGAACCCGCGATAGAGCTTTTGCAGAGCTCGGCCTTACCACTTGGCTACCACGCCTTTCCAGCTTCGCTTGGGCGAAGAACGAAAGGCAGCACAGATTTGCCAACACGGTTCGAGTTTCAAGCAGAATCTTGAATTATCTGAAATATCGTCACTTTTTGTGTTTGGGGGACGTCCGACTCGTGGTGTTTGTATGAGTCCTTGTTTTGAGCCGACTGGAAGTTTCGTTGATGAAATGCAGGCGAATCGGCTGCTTTTTCGAAGTGGGTCGTTTTTTAAGAATTTTCTATTGACTTAGGTAAAAGGAAATGGATTTTTAGCGGCCTCTCAAAAGCGGGCGTAGCTCAGTTGGTAGAGCACCACCTTGCCAAGGTGGCTGTCGAGAGTTCGAGTCTCTTCGCCCGCTCCATTTTCCGCTTTAAGCGAATCCGTCAGATGGCGGTCCAAAGAGTCCTCTTTTTAGAGGATTTTTTTGTGAACAAATCCTTGTGGCTTCCGCACGGGACGGACAGTATCGCCAACCGTGAAAGCCGCCGATTTTTTCGATTTCCCTCCGAGTCTCCCATTCAAACAGTTTTTCGCTGATGATTCTTTGCCTTGGCAGTGGATTCCGAAAATCAAGGAGGCTCTGGCTGATTTGAAGGGAAACGCTGGCGAATATGACCTTCCTGCGGGCGTTCATGTGGGGGGCGAGGTCTATTTGCATGCATCGGTAAAGCTTCCGCCGTATTGCGTGATCGAGGGACCGGCTTGGATTGGCGAGGATGTCGAGATCCGTCCGGGAGCATATATTCGAGGAAATGTCATTATTGGAGCGGGCAGCGTGGTCGGTAATTCATGCGAATACAAAAACTGCTTGTTGATGGAGAAGACTCAAACGCCGCATTTTTCGTATGTGGGCGATTCTATCCTCGGCAATGGGGCTCACTTGGGGGCTGGCGTCATTCTTTCGAACCTTCGTTTCGACCAGGCGAACATTATCGTTAGCGTTGATGGCGAGTGGGTTGACTCGGGTTTGCGGAAATTCGGAGCGATTTTGGGCGACCGAGCGGAGGTCGGCTGCAATTCCGCTTTGATGCCGGGATCTATCGTTGGGAAAGGGTCGCTCGTAGGGCCTGTGACAACCTTTTCGGGCGTGCTCGGCGAGGGGCAGCTGAAGGTGGGGAATACAAGCCACCGCACGATTCCGTTGAGGGATTGAGGGGGCTCACGCGAAGTCGCGTCTTTGTAATATTGGTAGCGGCTGACCTCCGGGCAGCCATTTTGGATGATGTTGTGTTTTGGGAATGAATGATGGCCGCTCGGAGATCGGCCGCTACCTTTTAGGATACTTGGCTAGCGTTTACTGAACATTCTCTTAGCGGCTTCGCGTGAGTTCAAAATTATGATTGGATAAATATTCTTAGATGGTTTCGCTTGAATCGTATCGCGACGATTGCTACATGGAAAATAGAACGATCGTGTTTCGCGAATCGCCAACCAATTGAATCTTATGAGAATACTCTCTGGCATACAGCCTTCCGGAATCCTGCATGTGGGCAACTACTTCGGGATGATGCGGCCTTCTATCGAATTGCAGGACCAAGGTGAGGCGTTCTATTTTATCGCGGATTATCACTCGATGACGTCGCTTTACGATGCGTCTCAACGACGGAAATACACGCGTCAAGTGGCGATTGATTTCTTGGCTTGCGGGCTTGATCCGAAGAAGGCGGTTTTGTTTAAGCAATCGGATGTACCGGAGCACGTAGAACTATCTTGGATACTTTCGACAATTTGCCCGATGGGACTGCTCGAGCGTTGTCACAGCTATAAGGACAAGATCTCAAAAGGCCTTTCGGCGAATCACGGTTTGTTTGCCTATCCGGTTTTGATGGCGGCAGATATTTTGATCTACGAGGCTGATCGAGTTCCGGTGGGGCGTGATCAGAAGCAGCACGTTGAAGTGACGCGTGATCTGGCGTTGAAATTCAACCAGACTTATGGCGAGACTTTCAAGCTTCCCGAACCTCAGTTTCGCGAGGGCTCGGAAAACATCATCGGACTCGACGGGCAGAAAATGAGTAAGAGCTACAATAATACGGTCGAAATCTTCGGCGAAGAAAAAGCGACGCGGAAGCGTTTGATGGGGATTGTGATGGATAGCCGTACACGCGAAGAGGCAAAACCGGACGCGGAGGAAAATCGAGCGATTCAATTGATCAAGCATGTGGCGTCTACCGAGCAGTACCAGGAAGAGGTAGCAAAATTGAAGGCCGGCGGTTATGGTTATGGGGATCTTAAAAAACGCCTTTTTGAATTGTACTGGGAGTACTTCCGCGAAGCTCGCGAGCGACGTGAGGAGTTGTTGAAAAATCTCGATTATGTGGACCAAGTCCTAGCGGACGGTGCCGAGAAGGCTCGTGGAATAGCGCGTCCGGTTAACCAACGAGCACGGAAGGCCTGTGGCCTAGCGTAGGTATTTCGTGTTTGGCTAAGGAATCGCTTGATGGGTCCAATGGCACTGTCTAGCTTGATTTAAATAGGGCTTTCTTCTTGGGTGTGAACTTTCGATTCTTCAATGTCTAGCTCGAAAATAAGCGTGATGATCGTCGACGATTCGTCGACCGCGAGTCGTATTCTAACTGACATTATTAATCGGCATCCGCAGATGGAGGTCGTCGCGGCGGTGGCCGACCCGTTCGAAGCGGTGCCGAAGCTTAAGCGTAAATCCCCGGATGTGATGATCCTGGACGTGCAAATGCCGCGCATGGACGGTATCACCTTTTTGAAAAGCTCATGACGATTCAACCGTTGCCGGTAGTCATGTGTTCGAGCTTTACGGAGAGAGGCTCATCGGTTTCGCTCCAATGCCTGGAAAAATGGGGCCGTGGATATTATCGCGAAGCCAAAGGTGGCAACGAAGCGAGATATGCTGGAGCTGGAGATGCGTATCCACGATACGATACAGTCCGCTGCCATTGCTCGGTTTCGCTCGCGAAGCGGAATCGGATTTGCTTCAGTCGAGGAGAGGGCCACCTCCGCTCCGGTTGAAGTAAGGGAAAAGCTTTCGGCGGACGAAGTCCTTCCGCCTCCATCGGCTATTTCGATTGGCAATATTCCGACGACTGAAAAAATCATCAGTCTAGTGGCGGTCCACGCTGAGGAGGGACCGTGCCGCATTGGGAAATGGGTCCGATTGAAAGTATTACCAGGTAGGGCAGCATCACCGGCTTGCTATTGATTGGAGCGTTGCTTCAAGGCTCTGCGTTGCCGCTCCGCAACCCCTTCAGTGGTCCTCATCCCTCTTTTCGTTTAAAGCGGTAACAAGTCAAAATGACCCTGCTTTGAGGAAAGGCCAGCGAGCGTCGACGGAGTAACGCCCAGATGGCGAAGCAATGGTAGGGTAGGAGGGATTCGAACCCCCGACCGCCGGATTAGAAATCAGGTGCTCTATCCAACTGAGCTACTACCCCATACCTTTCTTAGCGAGCAACTTAGGACCTGGTGATTGGCTTCTTTTTTAAGCGAAAATAACCCATGTTTGTAAGCATTGGAATTTTCGCATGACAAAGACACCCAACCATATGAAGTAAGTTGCTGAATGCCTGTATCGGAATGAATCATCTGGAACCTATTTTGCTCTTGTAAAAAGGAGCGGGAAGCAAATAAGGCGATCTCTCAAAACTCAAGACCGAAAGTTGGTAGAAAGCAGATTGAAGATTTTTCGAGAAGAAGTCGGAAGTTTGAGTACGAAACCAGAGGATCGTAGCCTTGATTTCGAGTCTCTCTGCAAGCGTTGGCTTGGCGTAACGAATGCCTCGTTAAGACCAGCAACCGCCAAAAGAAATGAGGAGATTTCGAGTAGCCTATGGCTATATAAATAGGGACAGGCTAATTATATGAAATGGCTCTTGACTGCGCATTCAACCGGAAGTTCACTGTTTCTCTATGAGGCAG
>CAWVWU010000228.1:0-5294 GCA_963933925.1 uncultured Puniceicoccaceae bacterium | reverse complement strand
AACGCGGCGGAAGACTATCCACGATACGTTTCAAACGACACCCACTCTCATAACTATGGTAGAATATTTTTGAGATACCGATCTCTCGATAGAGAAACCAGATCGCTGCCGACAATATGGCCTCACGCCATAGCGTCACATGCGGACTCAAGTAGTGTTCCAGATAAATCAATTGACCGCGTTCCACTGGAGACAAATCACTCTCTCGATCCTTATAAAACCTCATCTGCGCACTTGCCTTACGAATCCAATCCGTCTGAACCTCCTCAATGAGAGCCTCGTTCGAATCAAGGTTTAGATCAATCCGTGCCCACGCCAAAGTATGATTCGGAGCAGGAGCTATAGGATGACCATAAAACGCAAAGGGACTTCGCTCGCCCTCCCCCACATAACGCTTGTATGCCGCATTATGAAGGTTGCTGAAGTTAAGCTGTAGCACAAGATTAGCATCCGCTGTCGTCGTTTGATAATAGCCTCGAGCTCCATGACGATCACGCCCCCATTTCCCCAATGTGAGTAAATAGGGCTCAACCTGCTCCGACCACACATCCTCCAAATCATCAGAACGGAGGCGCGATGTTCCCAAAGATGAAATACATTCGCCCACAATTGGTTTGCGTAGAAGTCCGGAAAACCGAGATTTTTTAATCTGTGCAACCGACGCATCTTCGAGCACGTAGCTCAAGAGGTCGACCGCATATTTGTCTTTATAATAGAAATACTTCGTTCTCCCCTTAGGAAGGGACTCAATTATTTCTTCAATTTCACACGTTTTCATAATTCTTTCGAAATCGAAAGAGGTAGCGGTGTGTGCTTATAATGAAAAAAGAAATAGCCCACCCACAGGCAGGCTATTCCTAGATCAACTTAGTCAAACTATCAGTCAGACTCTTCTCGCCGAGCACAACGCTCAAGTTCGAAGTCTTCGCCACGTTTTCCAAAACTTCGAATTCACGAAGCTTCATTAGAACAGGGTTACTCTCCATCAACTTAGCAGTGTTCAACTGCGAACGCATCGCCGCAGTTTCCTCACGACGCTTAATTCCGTTCGCTTCCGAAGCCTTTTGAGCCTCGATCACTTGGTTCAGCAAATCCTTCATGTCTCCAGGGAGGATTACATCTCGGATGCCCAAGCTCAATACCTCGATTCCCATCGCCTCAGCGACGGAAAACAAAGCCTGCTTCGCACCCACTGCAAGCGTTTCCTTATCTGAAAGCAATGCATCCAAACTACGACCGCCTACCTCAGAACGCAAAACAAGTTGAGTTTCTCGATACAACGACTGCAACGCATCTTGCGACGTATCGACAGACTTACGTGCATCGACGACTCGGTACGAAACCAACGCATTCAGGCGAAGCGTCACCTTGTCCTGTGTCATGATATCTTGACCCGATACGTCCAGTACCTGATCGCGTAAATCCACGATATAGATCTTAACCTTCGCCACATCCTTCCAGAAAACTTGCTTACCAGAAGAAAGCACTTTTCGGTATTCTCCATTCACGTACAATACGCCGACCTTGCCCTCAGGGATCTCTGTCACATCCAGACTCAAGACCGAGCTTCGTTCCTTAAGAAGAGTTTCAATATCCTTTCGGACCAACTGAAGCTCATTCGCATCAAAACGCTCGATCTCAATCTTGCGAACCTGATCCCAATAGCCATAAAGACCAGGGCCCAGGACACGCTGGAAACGACCATCCACCCAAACAAACGCTCGTTCATTATCCTTCAAATCAACGAAGGTCACCTTGTCAGACAAAAGCTCACTCTTGGACAACTGGTCCAAATCTCCCGAGACCAGCTCAGGAGTACGCTGAGACCTAACATCGACCTTTATCGAGTCATCCCAGGCCCAAAGCCATCGAGTACCTTCATTTAACACATCGACGAGACGGCCATTTCGGTACACCAGACCGCACTCATCATATTCAATCTTACTACGTACAACATTCATTCTATTTTTCCTTTCTATTAGTGAGACCCTAGTGCAGGGCGGAGGTATTCGCTCCACCCTGCAAGACACGGTCACACAAAATTATTTATTAATTCACTACGCTAAAACAACGATCTGTCGGTCTCCTTGAGTCCTCAGGCAGCTAGCAAGGCATCCCTCACAAGTCCGGCTCGGAACACAGCTTAAGTAAAGACATTCAAAATTCGCAAAAGTGAGCAGGATTATGCCGTTAAAACTCAACGACACTTATCCAGCCTAAACCAGAGAACCGAAGCTCCCTCGCCACCTTCTAGAACCCCATCAGCCTTCACGGTATCTACCGCATTTCTAGAACCTCGCTTGCCGTGATTGCCCCCTCAATCGGACTCAATCACAGAGTTCAACAAAGCCAACCACCCTCAGACCATTTTACAGGAGCCCTATTCCGGGCTAGAGGGGATTCGAACCCCATGGTTTCCCATTTCCGAGTTTAATGTACCGGATTTGAACCGGCCCCAAATGATTATGAGTCATTTGCTCTACCAGACTGAGCTAACATTTCGTTATTTTCACGTAACCTAACATGCAATTACGGGACACGAACGATCAATCAATAGATCACCGCGCCGCTTGCGTAATTACGAGAAATATTATTTTCACTAGAGACACTATACTGCCTCTAGTATCTCCATTTAAATAGAGCCAAAACCGACTCTATATACATTATATATAAGCACACACCGTCACCCCTCTCGATAATAGTTTTTCGTATATCGGATTGAATGGCCGGAGGATTTTGTCCGGTCGTTGAGTTGCTTGAATTGGGCGCAACATTGAAAGCCACCTTAAACTGTGGGCACAAAAAAGTCCGCTTGGAAACCGAGGCGGACAATGGGAAGCAACGAAGCATAGAATCTACGCTATAGCTCATCACCACTCTCCACTCCTCTTCTCAAGACGAGTCCTTTCCTGAACATTTATTCCTTTTAAATCATTGATAATTAACATTTAACTCTCTCCTTTCTTATTTTTAATACAAAAAAAACCGCATCACTTAATGAATGCGGCTCCTCGTATTGATTGATACAGATTTCTCTATTTCAACGCACTAGCTGCCGTCCGCACATTTGATTGTTCTCTTGATCGCCTATCGTAACACTTCCACACGGGTAAGTGTGTTCGATGCCGTTTTGCGATCTCTGTTGCGGGTTAGTATTCATGATAGAAAAGAGCAGTATTCCATATCGCGTCCTCGTCAAGCATTTATATATAATAAACAAACTATATTTCTAAGAGCACAAATCATCGGATCACTATAGAACTGGAAATCGACCTCACTCTCTTTTCTATAAATCCATATATCGAATACAGGAATCATCTTCATAAAAAAAACTTAACGCAATCTATTCGTGGTCAGATTCATACAACTATTTCGATTCAAAACCATAACATCACTTCGAATGAGCTTATGATTGATCGATACATTAAGACAAAAAATGAATACCTACAATTGCCTACAAGGCTGAAATTAAATAAAATTCGCGTTCATGTTTCGTCTCGAGGATCCTCAAGTGTCGTCGTAGAACTCCTCGGTACGCGGTTCCAAAATCTCAATGTATTGAAACGTTTAGGTACACATATCATTCCTCGGAAAGAATCAACAAAGCCCATATACAATATGGGGTACTTCTCAGCTCGACCAAGTCGCTACTAATCTCACACTCCGCAGTTCTTGACCCCTTACCTACCCTTACGTAATTAATTCCCAATCCTCAGAGAATAGAGTTGTAAAAACCCTCTCTTCTAGGATTATTCCCCTAGGTTCAATGCTGTTATTCCCCAAGTCGAGTAATGAAATCGATAAAGCAGTCATGACCACTTAGCTCTCTCTCTCAGACGATGCCCTGCCACTTCAAAAGAATCGAACCCACCAAACGATCCGTTAGAGCATTTGCCAAACGCTTTAAGTTCCATTTTTCACAACTGCTAATCCCCTCCTTGCGATTCCGGCTTCCGGACAAACACAACTCGACGATCTGTACAGCCTCACTCTACAAGAACTCCTAGATGTAAAAGTAACGACCGGCTCACTCACCAGCATTGAGAGTAAACATTCTCCCTCAGCGATCACTACCATCTCCAGCGAACAAATCGACTTATCCGCTGCCCGCAACATTCCCACCCTGCTCGAAGAGTACGTCCCCGGCATGATGCTGATGACCCACTCAGAAGGAGATAAGATCGGCATACGCGGCCACATCGCCGCCGAAAACTACAAACTCCTCCTCCTCGTAAATGGCGTAAATATCACCAACAATTTCTACGAAGGGGCGCTCATGGAGCTCGACCAGTGGCAGATGGACGATATCGAGCGCATCGAAATCATCCGAGGCCCTGGCTCAGTCACCTACGGATCTGGTGCCATTGCGGGGGTGATCAACATAATCACCAAGTCCGCATTTTCGGGAGCACCGATGAGCGAATGGAAAGTCTCCTACTCACCAGAATTCAGAAGCAGCGGCTTCAGCTTCCAGTCCCGACGCAGGTTCGGAGACTGGGGAGCCTACTTTTACGGATCTGTCCAAAAAACAGATGGACAAGAAAATCCCAAATACTTCCACCTTAACCCTGATGAACCCACCGATGTCAGATATATAGGCCACCGAAGTATCGACGAGAAAGGCCCCCAACCCTACCTCGAAGACACCCACGGGAGACCGCAAATCAAGCTCCACCTCGATCTCGATAACAACGACAAATTTAAGGTATGGGCCCGGTACACTCAGTCCGGCCAATCTCACCATTTCCGCACCTTCACGTCTGATCGCGACGAAAACGATAACCTCATAGAAGACACCACCAACCGAAACGTATCCTTACGCAACTTCGTCATTTCACCGGAATACACCACCGACCTCAGCGATACAATGAACCTCAAGCTCCGTCTCAGCTACGACGACCAAGAGTACATCCGCTACCGCTTTAGCAACGTCGAATACGATATAAAGTCTCCCGCAAACATTCGCGATTACGCCTTCTCTCAAAAACGCTTCGTCGCCTCCGCCCTCTTCGACTATCATTCCAGCGATCGCCTTCAAATCGCTACCGGCTTCGAATTCAACCGCACTGGAGCCTACGCCCCATGGGGAAAAAGCAGTAACCATCTCCTAATCCGCGAAGGCAAGTGGATCATAAACGATGCCGATAGCAGCGTCTACCTCGACTACCCTGACGGAGACAACCGACCAGGCTCCACCAGATTGGAAGAAGTTGGAAACAGTCTACAGTTCGACACAATAAGCCAACTGAGCGAGGCCACATACAAACTAAGCTCAAACTCCCAACTCATCTACG
>CAWVWU010000227.1:0-5304 GCA_963933925.1 uncultured Puniceicoccaceae bacterium | reverse complement strand
CCAATACTAGATCCCTGCCGGTTGGGTTTCACGACTACATGCTCACCAAATCTATCGATTACCAAATCCACATTTGGAACCTGACCATTCTTAAAAACAACTTGTTTCAAAACGGGAACTCCAGCTTCAGCCAATACTCGCTTTGTCTCAATTTTATCAAATGTGAGTGCACTGCTAGCAGCATCACAACCCGCATACTCCACCCCAGCCTCATCCATTAAACGCTGGATCTGTCCATCTTCACCAAACGTTCCGTGCAAGGTGGAAAATACAATATGGCGTTCCGGATCAAGTTCGCTCGGTAATGCTGCACTTACGACATCCATCAATTCCACATCCACAAAACGGGAAAATGCCTCTGCGGCCGCCTTTCCGGAGCCAATCGAGATTTCGCGTTCATCAGAAATACCCCCGAATAACAGGGCGATGCGCGGCTCACGACTCATTGCAGGACGGCCTTCCATTGCGAACCATATAGAATAGCTTCGGGCTCCAACTCAATGCGCTTTTCGCACCACGCCACTCGTCTCACCAATTTTACCAATTCTATTACATCTTCACTGCTTGCACCGCCCATGTTCACAATGAAATTGCCATGTACTTCGCTAATTTTCGCCCCGCCAATCGCTGTACCTTTCAGCCCAAGCTCATCAACAATCCGTCCCGCAGAATCTCCCTCTGGGTTTTTGAAGATGCAACCCGCACTTGGTTCACGGGGTTGGCTCTCGTGACGCTTTTCTTGATACGTGTCGATGGTCGCCCGAATCTCCCCTTGAGGCAACCCGGAGGCATTGGATTTCAAGAGTGCTCCAATCGCAATCGTCCCTACTAACTCTTTGCAATGACGATATCCGTAGTGAAGTTCCTCTTTGGCCATCTCGTAAACCGTACCATCCATCGCCATAAAGCGAACCCGCTCAACAACATCGTAGGTCCACCCTCCCATCGCACCGGCATTCATTCTCAACGCTCCGCCGAGATTCCCAGGAATCCCTTCCAAAAACTCAAAGCCGGCCAAGCCAAGTCGACACGCCGTACCACACAGCTCCTTAATCCGAATCCCAGCACCCACCCATATGCGATCATCACTCACTCTAGAAACTTGCTTCCAAAACGGATGATTCAAACGAATTACGAGACCCAAAACGCCTTTGTCGGGTACGATCAAGTTCGACCCACGTCCTAAAATTGAGATTTCAATCCCCGCATCCGAAACGGAGGACAAAACTGCTGACAACTCCGCCGTGCTCGCAGGCTCGAAATAACGCTCCGCCACGCCGCCGACGCGCATCGTTGTCTTTTTCGCCAAGGGCTCATTTTTTTTAATGACCGAACTGGGTTCTGCAACCCGCCCCAATGCACGATAAAGGCCGCCCCAAGCTGGATCCAATTCCTTCAAACGATCCGCAAATCGCGACGACAAAACATCCGTCTGCCCCGCTCCTAAAAATACAACCGTGCCCGATTCACTCCCTAGTTCCTCCAAAAGCGAATCATCAATCACTTTCGAATCCGAACAATACCGGCAATCTACCCCAGCCTTGCGACACGCTTCCAACAAATCCTGCGTCCGCCCACCTTCTTCCTCCGCTTCGGACGCCGCATAAACATCCACCAAATACAGACGATCACTCGAACCTAAGCTCTGAGCCAATTCCCCCAACAGGTGACGCGTTCGAGAGAAACGGTGAGGCTGAAACACAACATGCAATGCTCCTGACCTAGCGGCCTTAACTGATTTTAGATAAACCTCTATCTCGCGTGGATGATGTGCGTAATCATTCAAGACGACCACGCCTGGAGACAAATAATCACACGACTGACGGCGGGCCAACTGACTAAAGAATATTGATGTCGGAATACGATCACGACCAACAATTCCTCCAACCGCAACCGCCGCAAAACTCGCGTTCGCAATATTAAACGAGCTGCTTCGATTCACCTCTAAAACAGACACACACCGGTCCAGATTCGTCTCGATACGAGTCACCCCCGCTCCGCTCTTAACAGAACTCACAAGACAACCACATTCAGAACCCATCGCAATCAAACGGCCCTCGAGACCAGAAGTCTCTAAACCAATTATTCGAATCGTCTCTTCATCCACGATCACCGATCCTCGAGTACGCTTCGCAATGCGGCGAAACGCATCAAAATAATCCGATTCTTTCGGGTACTGGCTATGGTGATCGTAGTCGACATTCAACATCACGCAAATCTCAGGAGAAAAGCCCTCAATAGTACCGTCACTTTCATCGATCTCGGCTACGATCCATTCACTATCAACCGCACGTGCCGGTCCCTGATCACTACGGAACAATCCACCGAGCAAATAACTAAACGGCTCACCCGTTTTCTCCAACAATTCGACCAACATTCCAGTCGTTGTCGTCTTCCCATGCGAGCCAACCACAGCGATCAGCTTTCGAGATTTCGCGAGCTGGGCGAGGCATTCACCCCTTCGCAAAAGGGTCCATCCTCGAGAGAATGCATCTTCAATCTCTGGATGTTTTGGATCGATCGCCGAAGACCGCACGATAATTCCATCAGTCTCCTTCTTCCAAGAGCTAGAATCCAACGTTACTCCAGCAGCGTCGAGCAAAGCCTTGGCGGTATCCGTCATACCATCATCTTCCGCAGAAACCTGATAACCTGTTTCGCTCAAAAAAAGAGCGAGTGGCAACATCCCAGCTCCCGCCGCTCCCATACAGTGGATCCGATTCGATGCTAATTCCTTCCCCACTCTCATCGTCTCTTCGCCTCCACCAATCCTTCGAGGTCCGCTCCAATTTGCACTTGAGGACGTTCAGTCCCCATCGCTTTCAAACTCGTTCGAAAAGAATCCATCCGCTCGGCATCCGATACAACATCCCTGACCAATTCAAACAACTGGCCCAACTCACTCTGGTCGATCGCCACCCCGCCTCCTTGTTCGACAAATCTCTTCGCATTCGCCTGCTGATGATCGTCAGCCGCAAAAGGATACGGGATTAAAATTGCTGGAACCTCACAACGGACAATTTCCGAAATACTTCCCGCTCCAGCCCGTGACACCACCAGATCCGCCGCCGAAAGTACAGTCGCCATATAATCGCTAAAGGTACGGTAGAGTGTCTTTAACTCTCCACCCTCTTCCAAACGAACAACCTCTTCTCGATCCTCTCCTCCTTGCGACCCTGTCAAACAATACACTTGCCAGCCTAATTTCCCAAGAGACGACTGATGTTCAGCCACCCAGTTCGTTAATGATTGAGCCCCTTGGCTCCCTCCAAAAACGAGCAAGGTGTTAAAGCCTTCATTCAAGCCCAATACACGCTTCGCCTCTATGGGGTCACGCTTCTGGATCTCGCTCCGAACCGGCATACCAAGATTGATAATACGGGCGGGTTTCCGAATCGACATCTCAATTCCTTCCGGGAGGTAGATCCTAGTCGCAAATCGGCTTACCATCCGCGTCACCCGACCCGGTACACGATTCGCCTCATGAATCGCCACGGGTACTCCGCATACATAACCCGCGAACAAAGCAGGCATCGAAAGAAAACCACCAAAACCAATCACCACATCAGGTTTTTCGCGACGTATCTTTCGAATACACTTCACGATACCAGACAATAAATTATATGAAAACTTACCAAATCGAATCGGCGATAAAGACAAAGCACTCCCGGGAATACTGTCGTACTCAAAGGCTTCATACTTGCCAACGAGCCTTGAATCTACCTGCTTCTTGCTAATCAACAATTCGCAACGATACCCCAACTCAATTAAGCGCTCTGCTACCGCAACCCCCGGAGAGAGATGACCTCCCGTGCCACCACATGCTATCAACGCTTTCTTCATCTCCCCTAAATCTCCTTCAATCGACGCTTTGATTGCTTCAAAGCAGGAATTTTCCACGCCACACAAGTATTCAACAAAACCGCGATACAGATTCCCATCACCAACAAGTTAGACCCCCCGTAACTAATAAACGGAAGAGGAAGTCCAGTCGTAGGCAAGCAGCCCGTAACCACGCCAAGGTTAATAATAGCTTGAATACTAACCATCAGTAAACACCCCGAAGCTAATATATATTGATACATATTCGGAGCCTTACGCAGATGCAAGATCCCCGCAATAAACAGAACCGCGTATATTAAAACAACGAGCAAGGTCACGATCATTCCCAATTCCTCCCCCACGATTGCGAGAATAAAGTCAGTATGCGCCTCGGGTAAAAAATGCAATTGCTGGCGCCCATTGCCAAGACCCACTCCGTCCACTCCTCCCGTGCCAAACGCCAAAATCGCCTGCCACACCTGATACGCCGCGTCCCCCTTCTGATTTTCCATATCGAGATGGGCAGTCAAACGACTCCAACGTTCTTCATCATTGACGATCGTCGCGATCGCTCCCGCAAATCCAAGAATCACGGACGGAAAAAGAAAATACCATTTCACACCAGCCAAATAGAGAATACAAAGGCTCGCCGTGGAAATAACCAAGGCCGTTCCCAAATCGGTCTGAAGCATAATCAATCCAACTACCAAGCCGATTGCCATGCAGGGATAGATAAACCCCTTTAAAAATGAGCCTCGTTCAGCCTGCTGAAGACTGAAATAATGAGCCAAAAAGAAAATCAGCCCGATCTTCGCAAATTCTGCAACTTGCAATCCAACCGGACCAAACCGTATCCAACTTCGACTTCCGTTGATTACGGAACCAATTCCAGGAACGAGGACAAGTACCAAGCCGATAATTCCAATTCCATAACCGAGCCAGACAAATTTACGAATCCACTCGAGGTCGACTTTTAAAATAACAAGCCCAACCAAAAACGTCAAAACAAGCCAAACAGCCTGCTTTTCAATATAGATAAAAGGCGACTGTTTATCGACGCTCAGACTAGCACTGAACAAAATAGTCATCCCTAGCATCACCAAAGCAAAGGAGCTAAGGAGGATCAATGTCGCCGGATTTATAATACCAACGCTACTAGGAGTCTGGGCTTTGCTCTTTCGCGGCATAGCGTGGGACAACGACAAAAAATTGGCTCGACTACTCTATGATCGGCACAACAGGTGCCTCAATAAAGTCTTCATCCAAAAGAAGGTCATCATCTATAGGTTGTAGAGTCTGCAACGTTTGGGTCGGTGCTGGCTCAACTGCCGACGGCAAACTTGAGACTGGATCCGGTTCAACGCGCTGAGGAACGTACCTCGGTGTTACGGGAGCCGGCTTTGGAGCAACGGGACGCGGTGACGCCGATTCCGGAATCAAGATCACTTTACCAATCGGAAGTTTCCGCGGGTCCGAAATATT
>CAWVWU010000226.1:0-5381 GCA_963933925.1 uncultured Puniceicoccaceae bacterium | reverse complement strand
AACTAACCCAGAACTAGACCACCTTGAGTTTTAACAAGAATTGGGACATCCCCAAACGGAAATCCAACTTCGCTGAATCCGTTGATGGAACTCGTCTATAAAGATCCAAGTCTTACGGCGGAGATCTTGATAGCAAGTAACCGCTTTAAGAAAAAGGATTCTGAGAATAGTGATTCATCAGTGATTGAGGAATCGAAGGCAGGAGTAAGCTTGTTGGGTGAAATCCGACTTGTAGCTATTGGCGGTAATTTGCTTACTGTTGAGGAACGTAGAATGTTAGCAGCTCCGTTTTCAAGCTGGCCGAAGTTTAGAATGTTTCAATTAGGTACGGCTCGTATGGCCGAATATACCTGTAAGTATCTAGAAATTCCAGCATTGGAACGAGTCGCTTATGCGGCTGGCTTGATGCATGATCTTGGAAAATTAGTTTTGCTGCGATTGTATCCCTATGCTTTTCAAGCGATCCAGGATTATGCAGTGGAGTATAATATGAAATTGCATGCTGCCGAGCGTGTCTATCTCGGAATGACGACCGGGGAAATCGGGGCATATTTCGCTCAAAAGCGAGGCTTGCCACAACGATTTATCAATGTGATGCGCTGGATGGATGATCCTTTTGAAGCAAAGGAAGATGCTGAACTCGTTGCTATTGTGTCTTTGGCTCGAGATTTGTGTCGTCAGAATAATGTGGGATTTTGCGGTGATACTTCGAAGGACGTTGTGCCTATTGGAAAGTCTGAAGAGTGGCGTATTCTAAAAAATAAGGTGTATTTGAATTTTGATTTGGAGAAATTCGAGCGTCAGGCGAATCAAGAGTGCCGAATTATCAAACAGGAGTTGCAGGGGCAGTTGATTAAGTGATATCTCGCTCTGCTTCTTTGTGATTTTTCGTAGTGAGTATCATTATACTTTTGATTCAGTTGTTTATGTATGAGTGCGTGATGTTACGTGTATTTGTTCAGCTTCATTGGCGAGAGCTGTCGTGTTAGATAACATTTGTGTGTTGATCTTAACCTAATCTAGGTATTAATCTAGGTTCTTTTACCTGTATTAATCCTCCCCTTCGTTCGATATGTCTTCTGGAGACGATCAATCTCAAAGTCCCGATTTTGCTGATTTACTCGGTTACGAAACCGCGTTTTCCAGTCTGCCTGATCCCGTCTTTATATATAATCATTCATCGCGAAAGATCTTAAAATCTAATGAGGCTGCTGTGCGTCGTTATGGCTATAGCCATGATGAATTTAGGGACGTGGTGCCTTGGGATATCGAGGCACCATTCGATAAAGATAAGATGTTGATCTTGATCGATGGGTTAAAAGAGCGCTGTTCTGCGGTTTACAAAGCCGAGCATCGTACAGCGGATGGGGCTTTGTTTCCTGTGGAAATGCATACGGTTTATAGGTGCATCGATGGGGCGGATATCTTTATCGCAACCTGTCGTGAGCTTACGGAACGTGTCGAGTCTGAGGCTCGTGTTGAAGTCGCCGAAGGGCATTATCGTGCGATATTTGAAACTTCTGTAAGCTTGATCTCTGTAATTGACCTCAATGCGGCCATGTTTTTGGATGTTAATCCCGCCTTCGAGGATTTACTTGGGTTTACTCGAGATGAATTATTGTCCACTTCGTTTGTTGAATTCATCCATCCAGATGATTTGGAGCGTACTCAGCGTGTGGTGGAACAGGAATTGTTAGCTGGTAGGGAATCGATTCGTTTTCAGAATCGGTACCGCAAAAAGAATGGGGGCTATGTTTGGTTGGAGTGGAGTTCTCGGCCTTTTGCGAGTGAAGGCTTATTGGATAAGGGAATCATTTATGCAGTTGCTCATAACGTTTCCCGACAGAAGGAAGTTGAGGAGCGATTGAGGGAGCAAAATCAACGGATGCGGTTGCATGTTGAACAGACGATATTGGCAGTTATCGAATGGGATGTTGATTTCAGAGTCCAACAGTGGAATACGGCTGCTGAGACTATTTTTGGATACAAACGTGGAGAGGTTTTGGGAAGGCATGGCAAATTTATCCTTCCGAATGAATTTAGAGCTGGGGCGAATATTATTTGGGAGAAGTTGCTTAGAGCAAGTGGAGGAAATCGGTCTGTTAACGAAAATGTACGTAAAGACGGAGCGATGCTGATGTGCGAGTGGGTTAATACCACTCTAGTAGATGCTGAGGGGCGAGTGGTCGGTGTTGCTAGTTTAGTTTTTGATGTAACTGAGTCCGAAGCACGAAAGAAGGAGTTGGAGGAGGCAAAGGAATCGGCGGAGAAGGCGAATCAAGCGAAGTCTGAATTTTTGTCAGTGATGAGTCATGAGCTTAGAACTCCATTGAATTCAATCGTAGGACCTTGTCAGTTGCTCCAGGCTGAAGTTAAAGATGCTAGTTCGGCTAGAATGTTGGAAGTCATGCTCGCTTCCTCCACTCACTTGTTAGAATTGATAAATCGTATTTTGGATCTTTCGAAGATCGAGAGTGGAACGATGGATCTTGATCTTACTCCGGTCCATTTGAAGGATTTTCTGGATAAGCAGCTTTTGCCGCTGAGAACGAGTGCGAATGGAAAGGGATTAGAGTTTTCAGTTGAATTCGAGTTCGAGCACGATGTCGTTCTTCTTACGGATGGTCGCTTGCTGACTCAGGCTTTGTTAAACCTCGTAGGGAATTCGATTAAATTTACGAATGAAGGGTATGTCAAAGTTCGGGTCTCAGAAGAAGATGATGATTGTCGAATTGAAATAAAGGATACAGGTGTTGGTGTTTCCCCAAAACTAATGGGGCATCTCTTTGAGCCGTTTAGGCAGGAAGAAATGTCGATGGGTCGTGATCAAGAGGGTACCGGTTTGGGCTTGTCGATCACTAAGAGTATTGTCGAGAAGTTAGATGGAAGGATAGAGGTTCAAAGCGTAAAAGGTCATGGTAGTTCTTTTACTGTTTTTTTGCCGAATAAGATATGTAAGGATGATAATGTTGAGAGTTTGGAATCAAAGGAAGAATCCACTGATTTGAAGGCTGGAGCATCGTTTAAGGTCTTACTTGTAGAAGATGAGCCAAATAACCAATTTGTTGGCACTGCTATGTTGAAATTTCTAAATTACAAATTTGATCTCGCTAAAAGTGGGGAGGAGGCCGTTGAGATGTTTAAGAAGAATGAATACGGAGTAGTTCTTATGGATATCCGAATGCCTGGAATGGGAGGCGTGGAAGCGGGAAAGCGGATTCGAGAGATTTCTGGAGAGCGTCCGATTTCAATTATTGCTCAAAGTGCTTATGCTTTAAAGGAGCAGAAAGAGAGTTTTCTTTCACAAGGGATGGACGACTACATTTCTAAGCCAATTGAATTGGATACATTGAAAGCCTCATTGGAAGCTGCGGAAAAAAGGTACAGAGTGAAGTGAGCCTAAATTGGATGTTTTTGCTCCTATTTTAATTTTTCAATCGAGCGAGTAATCAAATCGTCGCAGTCAGGTTTAGTTAGAATGAAAAGCTCCTGAAGCCCTTTTGCCGTTTGGGTGACTGCTTTGAGTCCGCCCGGTTGTTTGCGCTGGATTTTTATCGAGCCAGTACGGCTTAGTTTTCCTAGAGACTTTCCACCGAATGAGTGCCCGATAATGACCCCCAGTACTCCATCCATTGCCTCGATCTTTTTGATCGTATGTAGGCATTCTTTAGATGTGCTTTGGTGTCGGCCGCGAGAGGGCATAAAAGTTACGTTTTTTAGTATTCGTTGCAGAAATTTTGAATTTCTGTGCTGGGCAGTACGTCAGATTGATTAGTCGCGTCAATCCTTCCCTAAATTTGGTGATGCGATCAATCGAATTGTTTATATGACTTAATTGATTAGCCCTAACTTGATCTTGGTAAAAGTCCTAGAGATTTGATGCCAGTCGGTTGACATCGGTTTCTCATCCAACATGAATAAAATTATATGAAAGTTTTCCTCAGAGTTCTGGCAATTGCTGTTTTTATATCAACTGCGGTGGCTGATTTGATTGAACTTGATGATGTTCAAGGTCGCAGCATCAAGGCTGAATTAATTCGAAAGACTGGCGATGTCGTGAGCGTTTTGCGTGATAATGGGAGGACGTACGATATCCCGCTAGCACGTTTTTCGGAAGAGAGTAAGCGAAAGATTGAAGAGTGGGAGATCGCCCAATCTCGAAAGGGGCCCTTGTTGATGCGAAGAAATCGACTAAGTGCGTTTGTAGCGTTTAATAAGAAGGATAAATTGGATTTGGCGGAGAATTTTGATGATCGCATTGTCCGTTTTTCCCCTCGAGTTAAAATAGTAAATGACGATATCCGAAATGGATATAGAGCGGTTAAGTGTACTCTCGTTATTGTGGGTGAGAGTGTTTTGGATAAGGATGTGAGAAAGGTGCTCTCTATGCAGGAATTTCGAATTGATATTCCTCGGAGCGATTCAGTCACCTGGAGTGGTGAGAACTTCAAGGTAGAGTACGATGATGTCGATAATGGTGAGCTTTTCGGATACAAGCTCGATGGCTATATTTTTATGATCCAGAACGGATTGGATGAAGTTGTATTTTCTTATGCGTCTAGTGAGCCGTGGATCAAACCTGAGTATAAGGTCTTTTCGTTGAAGGAAAATCGTGAGTACGATCGGACGCTAACGACTCAGTTGAACTGATTGCTGCGACTTGTTGGGGAGAGGATGCTTATCCGGCTCTTGAGGTTTGGGCAATGATTCGAAGCCGATGTTAAGGGTCGTGGAATCTAGAGGTGTATTGAGGGAATTTGAGGATGAATCCTTCGATTGTTTTTCATCTCTTAGTTCCTGGAGCATTTCATTCATTTTGCATTCTGACATTCCGTGTGAAATTTCGTATCCAAGATGATTTGTGAAAAACTCCTCAAGTGAGATCCATTTGCCTTCGGTTTTTACTTTTTTGGTCCAGGCACATAGGACAAGGAGGTCGGAAATGGTTTTTTGTCGTTGGAAGTAGTGGAGGGGTAGCCAGATATTTATTGTGCCTAATAAGGCAACGAGGCATCCCGAATAAAATACGCTGGTACTTTGGATTTTATTTTGGGAATTAACGAAAAATTGGATGAAGTCGAATTTTTCATCTGCGAAGATAAAGGTAACAATTAGGGCATAGGATAGGATTTGAGCTAGGATTATAGCCCATTGTTTTTGAGGGTGAAGGGATCGCATGGAGTTATTGGACACTGTGTTATTTGAATTTTTATAGTGAATTGTATTAAGTGTTTGTGCCGAATATGCACGGGGATGTCCCACTTCTTGTTAAAACTTCAGGTGGTATAGTTCTGTGTTAGGTTATTGGTGTACTGGTTCAAGGTTATTTACTCACCAGTTTCATAAAAACGTATCCATTCCGTGAGTAAACAGTTGTAAGT
>CAWVWU010000225.1:0-5480 GCA_963933925.1 uncultured Puniceicoccaceae bacterium | reverse complement strand
TTTATTAATGAACGAGCACTCGGTTAACGACTTCCCGGACCACCCACGCCCCGTGCAGGTAATTCCACCCCTTCTTTTTCCGCCCATGCTTTCAATTCCTGCATAAGCGGACGAATCGCCGAGCGATCCCCGCTGGCGGTCGCTGCATCAATACGTGCTTTTAAATCAGCGGGCAGAGTTTTGTCTGATGGGATTGCTGCAAGCATTCTCTCAAAAGGATTACCTCCAGCCCCTTTTGACGAAGGGCGGCGTTTAGACACCACTTCCTCGGCCACAATCTGATTAGTATCCGCGTCTTCAGACATAACCTTAACCTGCCACCCCTCCAATGCAAATGGCACGTAGGTCAAACAGAGTCGATCTCCCTCATCCAATCCTGAATCGACCACGATTACCTCATCATTTTCCCAAACAATGTGAACTTTCTTACGTAACAAATAATCATCAGAATCGACCACTAAAACATAAGTATTCTCGCGCAATAGCTTCCTAGCTATTACAAAGACATCCTCGATTGAATTACCATCGATGATCGCCTTTACAAATGCACCGACTTTCAAAGGCGGACGCCCATCCGCTGTACGCCCATAAGGATTCGCGACTTGAGCGACAACAAAGAGCTGACGCGTACTTGGGTCGATTGCACCTTCGGCAAGAACGATCTGCCCTTTCCATCGGTTCACATCACCCGCTTGAGTCGACTCAAGAAGGACCTTGGGGCCCTCACTCAAGCCAGGATCCTCACCACGATAGATATTGGGCAAATCTAATAATTTATATTGAGTCGCCGTAAGCGGTAATCGCACCTCGGCAAAATCAACCGCGTAAATTCCAGCCAATTGATTTCCTGGAGAAACATATTGCCCTACATCCACATTCTTACTCAAAACACGTCCCGCATAAGGAGCACGTATAGTAGTGCGTTCAAGATTACGTGTTGCCATATCCAACCGTGCCTGAGAAGACGCAACATTTGCTTCCGCCTCTCTCAACTGCGGCTCACGCAACACGAGGCTATTTGGCCGTTCCCCCGGATTTAAACGCTCCCAATCCTTTAGAGCTTGATCGGATCGAGCCTTCTCTTCCTCCAATTTTAATTGTGCCTGAGCGAGGCTTGAGTCCGCCACAACAAGCTCCCCTTTGTAATCAGTTGGATCGATCTGCAACAACACGTCACCGGTCTCAAAAAATGCACCTTCCCGAAACTGATTGGATATTGAAACCACTCGACCACGAACTTCAGGAATCAACGTGCTTCGTGTCCGAGCACGAACGGTTCCCTGAGATTCCAATCGCACCTCGTAGGACTCTTTCGTTAAGGTTTTCACATCAACTTCTGGAGTCGGTGTCTGAAAACCACGCTCCTGAGGTTCTGGCTTCGTCGTTACGAGATAGTAAAAGTAATAACCAGCCCCACCTAGAACGATTAATGGAAGTAAAATTTGTATAAGACGTTTCATGACAAAAAATAGATATAAATTAGTTCTCCAGTACGAATCCTCCTCCGAGAGCAAGATAGAGATCCACTCGACTCTGTAACCTCTGATTGGTAACCTGAATAAGTGATCGTTGCGTATTAAATGATCTCCGTTGAGACTCCAAGACTGTAGCGATATCCGCCAAGCCATACTCGTATTGCTCCCAAGCCAACTCCTCCGCAGCGATCGACTCTTCGGCGGCCATTTGCTGAGCCATAAAATCTCTCGTATAGGATGCCTGCGCATCAAGAGCCACCTCAACTTCCTGAAAAGCAGTCAGCATCGTATTGGCAAAATTTGCCAACGCGAGCTCATGAGTCGCTTTCGCTCTCACGACTCCCGCTCGGATGGCCTTGGTCGGAAACAAAGGTTGTACCACGTTGTAAGCGAGGTTCCACACTTTGAAGGCATCGTTCGTCAAATCCCCGATATCCGAACTGCTTGTCCCCCCACTCGCACTCAAACTGATCGACGGGAGCAACTTCTTGCGAGCCTCCTTCTTTGACATCAATGCCGCCGCTAACCGTCGCTCAGAAGCAATGAGATCTGGACGACGAGAAAGCAACTCCGATGGCAAGCCCGCCGGGACCTCTCCCACCAACTCCGGAAGCACCATGGCCAATTCAATTTCCTTCGACGGGTAACGCCCAAGTAGAGTTTCCAACTGACGCGTACTGGACTGGCTTGCTCGAAGACGCTGCTCCACCGCACTTTGAGACCCAGCTAAGTTCGCGCGCAACAACCGCACATCCAATGATCGGGCCACCCCCGAGCGGTAATTTTCCTCAACCGTCTGTAAATTGCTCTCATAAGTTTTGAGTGTCCGTCGAGCCAACTCCAACTGAAGCTGGGCTTCGACCGCCGCATACCACGCCTTTACCGTACGAGCCGCGATTGAAAGTTGGGCCGCTCGATAATCTTCCTGCGAGGCTCTCCACTCAGCCATACCAGCTTGTTTACCATTACGGATTTTACCCCAAAGATCCAATTCCCATGACAAGCCCAAAGAAAGTCCAAACGAGTCCGAACGCTCCCCGCGATTGTTCAACGCTCGAGATCCACGCGTATTAAGATTCGCTACGGGTAATTGAGCAACGCCCTCCACCCATGCGACCGAACGTGCAATATCCAGTCGAGCCGCAGCCGCCTGCAAACTCCGATTATGCTCCAATGCCTCCGAAACGATCCCAACCAACTGCTCATCCGCAAAATCTGCGATCCAGCCCGATTGTGCTTCGACTTCCCCAACCGCTTTTTCCTCGCTGCTCCATTCCTCCGGTAATTTGAGATCCGCAGAAGCAAACTGATTTTCAGGAGCAGTCGCACAGCCCGCCAACAGAAACAATGCCGCACCGAATAACGATGAAGAATAAATGTTTAAAATACGCCTTATAATCATAGAGGAAAACGTTCGGAGCAGCTACAAAATCGGGTAAACTCTTATGTTCGTAGGGCAAGACGAAATCAAGAACGAGATGATTTCATTACAATTTTGTAATTATCAACGAGTTAGGACCAATTTCGCTAACTGGCACCCCCTTTGCTCCGTCTAAGATTAACATTGATTTCTAAATAGCCATCCCCAGTCTGCCCGCCTTTCGATCAAGTCATAGTTAGGCCTACGATCGGATTGCTCGCTCCAACCCTGCGTTGGCGTCGCTTCAAAAAGCTTCGATTGGCATTTCTACAACACGCAAAAATCACCACATCATGTTCGATCTCATACTAAAGCGAACTCACAACGCCAAAGACGACCTCCTTTCAGGTCTGACTGTCGCACTCGCACTCGTACCTGAAGCGATTGCCTTCTCCTTCGTCGCGGGAGTCGACCCTCTCGTTGGCCTCTATGCCGCTTTTATCGTCGGTATCATAGCTGCAGTCGCAGGGGGACGCCCCGGAATGATTTCTGGTGCAACCGGAGCGATGGCAGTTGCCATGGTCACCCTCGTAGGGTCTCACGGAGTTGAGTATTTGTTCGCAACCGTAGTCCTCACCGGACTCATACAAATTTCAGCAGGCCTCTTAAAACTAGGACGCTTTATCCGCCTCATACCACATCCAGTAATGCTAGGGTTCGTCAACGGACTCGCCATCGTCATTCTGATTTCCCAATTCAGTGCCTTCAAGGTAGCTGGTCCAGATGGTGCAAAAATATGGATGAGCGGACAGGTCCTCTGGATTACATTAGGACTCGCAGTCCTCACAATGGGTATCATCCAATATCTCCCAAAACTCACCAAAGCAATCCCCTCAACCCTAGTAGCGATCGTCGTCGTATCATTTCTCGTAATCGGATTTAATATCGCAACGCCCACCGTCGGTGATCTCTCCACAGTAAAAGGATCCCTTCCTACATTCTCAATTCCTAACGTTCCCTTCACCCTTGAAACGCTCAAGATAATCTTCCCGACCGCCTGCATTCTAGCGGCCATCGGTTTAATCGAGTCCCTCATGACTCTTAACCTTATCGACGACCTCACAGAGACCCGCGGTAAAGGAAATCGCGAATGCATCGGCCAAGGTCTCGGTAACCTCACCTGTGGATTCTTCAGTGCCATGGGTGGTTGTGCTATGATCGGCCAGAGTATGATCAACATTCGTTCCGGTGGACGCGGACGCCTATCCGGTGTTTCAGCAGCTGTCTTCCTGCTCTGCTTTATACTCTTCGCATCTAACCTGATCGACCAAATCCCAATCGCAGCCCTCACAGGCGTAATGTTCATGGTCGTCATCGGAACATTCGAATGGTCGAGCTTTCGTATAGTACGCCAAGTTCCCATCTCAGACGCATTGGTTATCGTACTCGTTTCAGTGGTCACTGTCCTCACCGACAACCTCGCTCTTGCCGTCCTTATCGGTGTACTCGTTTCGACCGTAGTATTCGCATGGGAAAACGTACACCACCTTCGTCTCGACACGAAAGTCACCGACGACGGCTCCAAGGAGTACGACCTACACGGCCCACTCTTCTTTGGCTCTACCAAAAGCTTCCAAGACCTCTTCGATCCTCAAAACGATCCCGATGACGTCATCGTAGACTTTCTTCACTCCCGCGTATGGGACCATTCAGGACTGGAAACGATCAACGTACTCGCCGAACGCTATGAGAAGATCGGTAAGAAACTTCACCTCCGCCACCTCAGCCCCGAGTGCCGCAAGATGCTCACCAAGGCCGGCAAGATGGTAGAAGTAAACGTACTCGAAGATCCGCACTACCAAGTCGCAAACATCAACATCTCCAAGTAGTTCTTCAAAAAAAAGGTCGCCAAAAAACGATCCACATTTTTCTAAAAACGCGTTCTCTTCCAAGAACGCGTTTTTTTATAAAGTAGAAGCACCATCCTGCCGCTTTCCCAACCTCCTCCTATTTCTCCTCTAAAAAATCCTCTTCACATTTAGCCCAACAGCATTCACCCTTCAAAAAGTGGATCCCGTTTCGCAGGTTAGAAAAATCAACAGCAAATGGTTCGTTCAAGGTCGTCTCGACAAAGCCGCCGAATCCTACCTCAACGACCTCGAATCCACCGGCGACCCTCGCCTCCTAGAATCCTGCACGTTCGCCCTGACTGTATTGCAAGCCGCCAATAGCAATAAAAAGTTCTACGATCTCGACCGCAAAGCCTGCTTCTACCCCGCGCTCTTCTACTTCGCCACACCATCGGAATCCCAACGCTACCTCGCACCACACAAATTCACCCAAAGCATACTCAGCTCCCTTAAGCCCAAACGTTTAAAAGCCAGTGTATCTCTTGCAGTTCCTCTCCAAAAGATCGCCCCGACCACTCAAGATAAGGCCAAATGGGTCGCCACTCTGCTAAGATCTAGTCTCCGGTTTCATAAAACCAACCAACATCTAACATAATATATTCGTGGTCATATAGATAAGGGTATTTCAACCCCTTTTTATAACATAACTTCAGATGAGTTTACGATTGATGGATAAATTGAAACAAAGCATGGATACCATGCGAAACCCTACACGACTGAAATTGAAGAAAAATT
>CAWVWU010000224.1:0-5503 GCA_963933925.1 uncultured Puniceicoccaceae bacterium | reverse complement strand
GGCTTGTTCAACCATGGGCGAATGCTCAGCAAGCTGAGAAGCGCCCTTTATTGTTGTGTTTTTTTAACCGCGAATGGATGCGAATAAATGCGAATTTATTTTTGGTTGTGTCTTTTTACCGCGGAGAACGCAGAGAGCGGGGAGATATGGCGATGGTGGATGGGGGAGTCGCCTGCGGCGAAATGATGAAGAGTGAAGGGTGAAGAGTGAAGGGGCTTGAACTTTGGTTGTGGTCCTCCGTCGCTCTTCGAGCTTTGGCGGAGTAAACATGAAGATGTTGATGGGGACTTGAGTATGTCCGTCGGGACGACAGACGCTACCTGATTGGGTTTGGGTGATTGGGTTGAGGTTTTGTCCGGATAACATCCGGACCTACATTGATGGGGTTGTGGGTGGTTGAGGATGAACGCGACGCTGGCTGGCGTCGCGTTCAATGAGTTAGGATGACCCTATTCTTTCAGTTCGAAGCAAAGGACTGAGGCGACTGCATCCGGTGCGGTCTCGGGGAGTGTTATGGATATTCCGTTTTCGCTTTGAGTGAATGTGAGCTCGGTCTTTTCTGTATCTGCGAGGAGATAGACTTTTTGAATACTCTCTGGAATGGAGGGAAGCTCGAGGTTTTGTGACCATTCGAAGAGGTGAACGAAGAGCTTACCGGGAGCAGTGGTTGCCCGCCATTCCCACTTGGAGATAAATTTCCGTTTTCCGTTTTTGTCTTTCTCGGTTTCGCTGTAGGAGCCGACTTCAGCTCCGAAGGGAGTCGGGCCGGATCCGTATATCGCTTCGCCATTAATCTTGAGCCAGTCGCCCATTGCTGAGAGGCGATCGACACTTGCTTGTGGGATAATGCCTTCGCCCGTTGGGCCGACATTGAGGAGGTAGTTGCCGCCTTTGCTCGCAATATCGATGAGGTTGCGGACGAGGTCGCTGGATTCTCGGAAACCAATCGATTTGTTATATCCCCAGAAACGGGTGCTTACGGTCATGCAGGTTTCCCATGGCTTGGCATTGGGCCCGGATGGTATTTTTTGTTCCGGGGTTCCGAAGTCGCCGAGACCATTTCCGACACGACTATTCACAATGCAGTCAGGATGCAGAGAGTGGATCATTTGCACGAGTTCGTGGCTTTGAGCTTTGCTTGTCTTTTCTGGTGTATCGAACCATACGATATCGATGGTACCGTTTTGGGTGAGAAGTTCGCGGAGCTGAGGCAATACCTTTCGTTGGTAGTAGGTCTTGAAATCTTTGACAGTTTCATCGGGGAAATCGATGAGGTTGCTTCGATCGCCAGCGGGGCGTCCCTTTTTGCCACCTGTTGGGACGTCGGGGTGATGCCAGTCGCGGCCGAGAGAATAGTAGACTCCGAACTTGAGTCCGCCTCTGTGACAGGCATCTGCTAATTGCTCGATGGCGTCTTTGCCATAAATAGACCAATCGACGATGTTGTAGGGCGTGGCGCGGGATTTGAAGAGGGCAAATCCGTCGTGGTGTTTCGCTGTGATCACCATGTATTTCATACCAGCGTTTTTCGCGATACGTACCCATTCATCCGCATCGAATTCGACAGGATTAAAACTACGAGCGAGTTCCTGGTATTCTGCGAGAGGGATCTTGGCGGAGAACTGTAGCCACTCGCCGTGATTTGGATCTCCCTTCCATTCTCCACCCGCTTGAGAGTAGGCTCCCCAATGGATGAACATTCCGAATTTGGAATCGCTCCACCATTGCATGCGTTCAGTGTACTCTTCTGGAGTTTCCTCGACGATGGTATCCACTGGAGTGAAGCTCATGGAGATGGATCCAGAGCTGGTTGGCTCTACAAAGTCGATACCGATACGAAAGGCAGTCAAATAGCTTTGTAGGTCGACGGGGACGATTTCGCGTAGGATTCTGACTTCGCCACCCTTGCTACTGATTTCGACTTCGACGCTTTTGCCGTTATTTGTGAGGAGGATTGTATTCGGTCCCGTCTGTTTGAAATCGGCGTATGACATGATCGCCGTTCCGAATGGGATTGGCTTGGAAGCCTCAAAGTTGTCGACGATCGTAATCGTACCGTTACCGGATTTTTGGTTTTCGTAGGTCCTGACGAGAGTTTCTAAGGAATCGACGACGTAGGCGGCGCTGAGGTCAATTTCGACCCAATCGCTATTTGCGGAAAAGTCTGTGTTGAGTACCTTGCCGAAGTGAGCGGCTCCGTCTGACTGCAACTGATCATCGACACGTGGGACCGGGTGTCCCCATGAGTTGCGTGACTTGTTCTGTGACCCGAAGGCACCTGCTTTGTAGATCGGTTTTCCGATATCACCGGCCATTAGCACTTTTCCGAGAACGATGGAATAGCTGCCGACATCGCTGTGGTTGTGGTTCTCGTCGTTGTCGCCTGCTTTGAGGGCGATGGAGAAGGGGTCCTTCTGTTGTCCTCGTGAGACAACGACACCGCGATCATCGAAGTAGGACACTGGAGGGGACGCGATGCCAGCAGGTACTTTGCTGTCGCTCAAGGCTGTCCATTGAACCAATTGCTCAATTGCACTTTCGTGAACCTCACTGTAGGGCCATTGCGAATCGTATTGTTTTGCGACCACGGCTCGGGCGAAATTGCCGAAGCTTGTTGGATTCCAGATATTACTGTCTGAGAATGCGGGAATATTTGCTGCTTTCGAGCATCCGTTGTCGCTGCTGAAAATGACGAGAGTATTTTCAGTAAAACCGTTTTGTTCGAGAGCATCGAGGATGGCTCCGCAGGCCTCGTCGGTTTGCATTACGAAGTCAGCGTAGGCCCCGAGTCCGCTTTTGCCCTGCCATTCCTTCGTGGGAAGAATTGGGGTGTGGGGTGAGCCGAAGGGAACGTAGAGAAAGAAGGGTTCTCCTGTCTTAGACTTGCCTCTGGCGTTGACGTATTCGACAGCCTTTTGCCTGAGGCGAGGGAGCATGTTAATTGGATCGTCGTGGGCGATGACCGTATCGTCTTCGATGACCGCTTTCATGTCGCGAGCGTGATGGGGGCCGTGGAAGTAGTCGAAGCCGCGTTCAAGGGGACCATCGGGGATCTTGGAACCGACAGGGGCGAGTGTGCCTTTGGGGCCACGTTTAAGAAATTCTCCCGTATCAGGATCGGCGTATTGAAAGTTTAGATGCCATTTGCCAATGATTGCCGTGTGGTAGCCCTTTTCTTTTAGGAGGTCAGCTACGGTGGTACGCCCTTCGGATATAAGGTTGGGAGCGAAGCCTTGGACGACGCCTGATTGGAGAGTGGTGCGCCAACTGTAACGGCCGGTTAGCAGACCGTAACGCGTGGGAGTACACA
Source organism: uncultured Puniceicoccaceae bacterium (assembly GCA_963933925.1). Lineage (GTDB taxonomy): Bacteria > Verrucomicrobiota > Verrucomicrobiia > Opitutales > Opitutaceae > JAKYXN01. The sequence continues at coordinate 2,193 of CAWVWU010000224.1, read as the reverse complement.
CGGACGAGCCTGAGTGAGCGTCCGTGAAAATCATGCCTTGGGAGGCGAGTTTGTCTATATGAGGTGTTGGGATTTTTCCTCGTTCAGGATTGAGAACCTGCACGTCGCCGTAACCCAGGTCATCACAGAAGAGGAGGACGATGTTGGGCGGCGATTCCTGGGCGAAGCCAGATTTAGCGTAGATGACGAAGGCTATGGTTAGGAGTTTTAGGAGAGGTTTCATTTGGCTATGAAGGAAATTTTGTTGAACCACAAAAAGCACAAGATGCACAAAAGATGTGGGTTGAGCAGGCTTTGCGCAATTGAGGATTTTGGGAAAGCGGCAGGATGCCTTTCGACAGGCTCAGGCTCCTTGACCGCTTCTACGCTGATTCGGTTGTGGGGCCGACGAGCGGTCGGCGGTCCCAGGGGTTGTTTTTTTGAGAAAATGGTGGATTCTTTTGATTTTATGGTTCGAAACGATCGGTCCGAAATGGGTAGGCCGGTAGGTTGGCTTCGTTGACCAGGTTGACCCGTGGTTTACCTGCGAAGGCGTAACGAACGTAGAGAGGCTTTTGAATTTCTGAAGAGCTTAGGATTACAGTTTTGCCTTTGATTGTGGCACGAGCTCGTATCCATTCGTCTGAATCGTTGGCGATCCAAAATCCAGTGGGTTGGTGGCCATCTATTGTTTTAATTCCCTTGGCGTGTTCGAAGTGTACGATGAGTTCGTCACCGCTTCGTTTCACCTTTTTAAGGGTAGGGCCTTGGGCTTCGCCTTTTTTCTTCAAGGTGTCGCGGGCCGCTAGGAGGGCGAGGCGTTCGCCGATCGGGAGTTTGTCTTTGGGGTGGATGTCTTTTATGTCGCCGAGGTCGATCGTATTGACGACTGCGGTGTGTGGTAGCTCAAGGGCCCGGAGCTGCGATTCGCGCATCCATGCCCATGAATGGACGTCTGGGCTTTCGTGATCGTCGCCCGTCTTAGCATCGAGAATTTTTCCGAAGCCAGGGAGCATAACGATAAGGAAATTCAATTCCTCTTTATTCCACTCTTGGCGATAGCGTTGAATCCAGTTTTTGAGAACGTCGCCATAGTTGAGCATTCCTGATGTTCGGGCGAACCACGGTTCTTTAGGCATACCGTGCATGGTTTTGGTTTGGCGTTCACCTTGATACCATACGATGCCTTGGCAGGCGTAAGGTGCGAAAGGCTTAATCATCGCGTTGTAGAGAATGTTGGGTTGGCGGCGGAGGAAAATGTCGTCTTGGTTGCTCCATGGTTTGGGGCCGGTAAGGATGGACTGGATTCTTTCTTGGGTTTCCGTGTTGGCGTCGAATTCATCCATCATCGTTTTGAAATGAGGAGTCGTTTCGGTCATGTCCCGCGGCATCCAGGCTTCGATGGAGGAACTTCCCCATGCGGCGAGGATAATACCGACTGGGACCTCGGCGGATTTTTGGAGGGAGTGCGCGAATGCAAAGGCTACGGCACTATTTGGATGAACATCGGTCCATTGTCCTTCGCAGGAGTCTTGCTCTTCGAAGGCGACGGTTCGTTTGGCCGTGAAGCTGCGGATGTTTGTGGAGCTGAGGGCTTTGATCTCGGGAACGGCGCCGACCGTCATTCCCATGTTTGATTGTCCAGAACAGATCCAAACTTCGCCTACGAGGATATCTGATAAAATTTTCGTATTGAGAGTCGACCCAGAGGAGATGGACATCTCTTCGGGGGTGGTACTTGCTTTGAGGGGCGAGAGGGAGACGTTCCATTTTCCTTGGGAGTCTGCGGTGGTGTGTTGTATTTGATTTGAAAACTTGACTACGACCACTGCCCCTGGGTCTGCAGTTCCCCAGACTGGAACGTCCATGCTTCGTTGGAGTACCATGTGGTCAGTAAAAGGTGATGCGAACTCGAGGGCGGCCTGTAGAGTCGTGGTAAAGAGGGCAAGGAGTAGGATTGTGAGTATTTTCATGGAATTGAAGATGAGGATCTTACTATGCTAAGGCTTCGAAGGACACGTGGTGGATTAAGGATGTTGGTTGTGTTGTTTTAACCGCAGAGTACGCGGAGATATAATCTGGTAGGAAATGTTTGGGGCTCTCTGTGTGCTCAGTGATCTCTAGCGAATCGGGCGGTTGAATTTTGGTGGTGGATTGGAAATGTTATGACGATGTCGCTGTGCTCGGTACTTGCTTCGCTGCGTTGAGGTGTCG
>CAWVWU010000223.1:0-5552 GCA_963933925.1 uncultured Puniceicoccaceae bacterium | reverse complement strand
ACCTAACACAGAACTATACCACCTGAAGTTTTAACAAGAAGTGGGACATCCCCCTATTGTGAGCAACACCCCCAAGAAGCCATTCCCCAATCCCATGACTTCTCTACGCTTTTAGCGTACAGCGTAAATGACAACTTCGAAGCCCGTAGCTTCGACAACACCTTAACCACAACCCCAAATAGAATAAACGCCTGGCTCAAAGAGTATAATGCCATCGCCTACGTGCATATTAGTCTCAAATCCCACAAGATGCTCTCGATTTGTTCGGCCTATCCTCAGTCGATGCTCAACGCCCACTTCAAAGTAGAGCAGATAGAGAACAAACCAATGCTCCACACTATTCGAGGATTTTCGTCAAGCATGACATATCCAAACATCAATTACTTCGATATTAGCGTGAATAACAATCCCTTCGAAGAAGACAATCGAGCATCACTTACTAAAGAAGAACGCTTGTTCGCATCAATCGCTTAATAGACAAGGAGATCCACTCCTTAATAACAGCCTTTAGCTCACTCATTTTAAAAATCCCTTCAGTATTTTCGGAAGGGATTTTTTTGTAGACTAAAAGAACCTGCACTCCGTTCATTGGATTCGTCAGATTCATGCTCACTTAATCCGAAAAGACTCTAATGCTTGGCAAGCCGAGTAAAAGCAGCAAACTCACTCACCAATGATTACTCTCCTACACACCCGTATTCGCGTGAGCGACCTCGAAAATTCCATCCAATGGTATAACACCTTTGTTGGATTTGAAGTTTACTCAAGAAACGACAAATCACCCGCCGGCAATCAAGTCGTGCACATGCAGCTTCCCGGTAACAAACACACCCTCGAACTCACCTACTCACCTGACTACGAGGTGAATGTTCCAGAAGACCTGATGCACATCTGCATCGGAGTAGACGACATCGCTGGCTTCTGTGAAACACTCGAAGAAAAAGGGGAAGAGATCTGGCCAGAGAACTGGAGAGAAAAAGTCAAAGAAGGCGGTTTCCGCATGGCCTTCATAACAGATCCAGACGGCTACGAAGTCGAAATCGTCGTCAATAAATAGAAAACAACGCCCCCTCTCAATACATTCCAACGGCCTCTTCTTTAATCAAAAGGAGAAGCCATTTTTTATTGGCGTAGAAGCGGCATCCTGCCGCTTTCCCAATACTCACAAAAAATCAGCCAGCCAAAGCCGCCTTAACCAAACGCAACTCATCCTCGCCCATCGGCAATTCCAAAGCGGCCGCTCGCCCCACTTCACTCATCTTCGCCCAGCTCTTTCGCAAGATATCTACCATTTTCGCCTCGTCGGTCTTCTCCCTAAACTTCGCAAACTGCTTTTCTAAGAAGACCAAACAAAGGGCATCTTCAAGAACCTGGCACTCTGGGTCCGATTTCAGATTCCTCTTCAAATTTAAATCCCTGACGCGATCCAAGATATCTTCGCCGTACCCAGCTATCTTCAAAACCTCGCCAGACTTTTCTGCGTGAAATGTCTTAAGATCACTTCTCCACTTCAAATATCCCACACGCCCTTCGGGATAATCAAGACGAGGACTATGCCAGCGACAGATATGCTGAGAACGAGTCGCCAATAAAAGAGCCTCAGAGGGAGTCTTCTCCAACTTCAAAACCCAATCGAACAAGACCTTACTGAAATAGAGCTCATACCCCTCTTCGCCAATACGCTTAGGATCCTGAGAATTTTCACCGTCTATCGCCGCAATCGCTGCTCTAAAGAGAATAGGTTCATTTACCAACTCTCCAACATACTCCAAATTTTTGGCATCATTCATATCTCCTCTACCTTGGTCCTGTTTCCCTCCAAGACAAACGATTTGATTCCCTCCTAAGACAAGTTTCCGTAACACCCCCCCTTTTGCTCCGACTCCCAAACACAGCCAATCCCATACCACAACGTGTTCCCACGGGGCAGAACCAGATCCTCATCTGCCTAAGTCTTTCATTTCCTATAGGATACAATTTTGAGACATCTCTCAACAACGGTCAGAAACGGAACACGCCCCCAAGGGGCCACATCAGAATTGATAAGTAAATCACTCTATACAAGTGCTTTACCTAATCGATTCCCCCACTATTCGTTCCTACCGCTGAAACATGATTTAGCTTTATTATTACACACATCGCGTTGTAAAAGATATGTAAACAACGCAATAATATGTTCAATACTCCACACACACACCCGTCTTTCCGCAGTCCCTTCTCGAAGGTTTTGCTCACCATTATCGCACTCTTCAGTCTCATCGCTTCCGCGACAGCCACTCCCCATTTGATGCAAGGACCGATGCTAGGTGCCGTTAGCTCAAATTCAGCCAGCGTCTGGAGCCGAGTCGCTGGCGAACACGATGTTTCCATCCGCTACAGCAAATCTTCAAACTTCACAGAATTCGAAGAAACCCCATCAATTCGCTCCCTCGCTGAAAACGACTACTGCGTCACTCAAACGATTGAAGGCCTAACACCTGGTACCTACTACCACTACCAAGTCCTCGTCGACGGAATCGTACATCAAGTTCCCAACCAACGCGGAAGCGACTCACTTCTCACAGCACCCACCGAATCCATGCAGCCTCGCTTCAACATAGCATTCGGCTCCGGAGCCAACACCGACGAAGACGGACTACAAGCCATCTGGCTCCAAGTCCAAAACGCTCGTCCACACGCCTTCTTTTGGCTCGGTGAAAAAGACTCCGCAGAAACAGCACTTCCTCCCGCCTTCCAAGCCGAGAAGTATCGTCAACAACGCAACGTCCCCTTTCTTCAACCGCTCCTCAGAGCCATTCCTCAAATCTCAGCATGGGATGGAGCGGCCACACCTGATGCGATGGATACATTCCAACGCTATTGGGCCAATCCCGAAGCAGCAGCCAACACAACTTACTTCACTTATAACTACGCTGGCGTCGACTTTTTCTTCCTAGATACCAGCTCCTACAGCGATGATGAGACAACCCTCCTCGGAGCCAATCAACTCGCATGGCTCAAATCCGAACTCGAACAGAGCAACGGGAAATTTAAAATACTACTAAGCAGCAAGAGCTGGACAAACGCAGCCAGCGACGACTCAAAGAACTGGCTCAACTACAAAGCGGAAAGAGACGGACTCTTTGCCTTCATCGGAGAAGAAGAAATCCCCGGTGTCATGCTAATCTCCGGCTCCGATCAACAAGCCGAAATCAACGCGATCCCCTTATCCCAAGATGGTCACTACGACTTGTACGAAATGACAAGTAGCCCACTCGCACAAACTCCCGCCTCCGACTACAGCTACGACGACACGAGCTCGATTTCCATCCAGGAGCCCTACGCAGACTCCATGAACTTCGGACTCCTCTCCTTCGATATGACTTTCGAAGACCCAAGCGTAGAATTTCAAATCATCAACGTATTCGGAGAAAGCGTATTCCCGGAATTTCAAGTCCACGCCAGCGAACTCTCAAAAGGAATCGCCTCCTGGAAATCCAAGCAGGACCCAACCTCAGTCGCCTTTACGAAGTAAAACAGCACTAAAGGTAGCGGCACATCGTCCCCGATGGCCACCTTTCAAAACAGCTTCCCTACGAACTAGATGAAACCCTTAATTTAGTTGCACTACATACGACTAAACAAGACCAGTTAAGCATTGATAACATTTACATTGGTTAGTAAGTAAATCCACAAATGTTTAAAAGGATCCAACTTACCCCTCTAGCCATACTCTTTTTTGCGAGCATACTCATTGCAGCAGAGGCCTCACTCCCGCTTTTTACGCTTCAAGAGGAGTCTACTCTAGGTGGATCGACAGTCAGCGAATGGCGAATAATCGGCGAGGACTCAGCTTTACTTACTGGCCCGAACGGAAGGGCCATATACCGCCTATCAGACGGAGAGTTGATTTACGGAGATCTCGGTAGTGGCGAGTACGCTGGCATCCAAGATTATTCGCCAGAACAAGAATTGGTTATTATACAAAAGACCTCCCGTCACGTAATACTTAAAGACGTTAAAACAAACGAAATCGTTTCTGAGTATCAAAGTGAAGACTTCATTTGGCCATTCTACGGAATAAGCCTATTCTATGACCAAGGTGAGGTTTGGCGCGTACAAAATGAGTCAGGGGTCGCTTATTTTAATATTCAAACAGGAGCCGCCGTATCGCACAGACCTCAACAGGATCAAATCAATGACAACTTCCCGTTTTTCACGAGTTACGATGGTAATGTTTCCATCTCTTTCGGGGAGCTATATCCGACTGACTACCCAGGAGAAACAACTTCATACAAAAGCATCCACATAAAAAACAATCAAACGGATGAAGAACTCCTAAACCACACCAATAGCACATCCAGACGAGGACAGGTAACAATTCATAAGAACTTCATTGGAGCGATAGCCCGCTCCACTTTAGGCGACATATTCTACTTAATAAATAGACAAAACGGAGAGGTAACCAAAATCCCATTACTCCTAAATAATCTATCATCAGTTAACGATATCGCCATAAACCCTAGTGCTGATTCTTTTGCTTTAAAAGAGTCCGGCGAAACGAGACTGTTTCGATCAAGTGACGGTGCCCTCCTCTCAACTTTATCCGAAGCACTCCTGTTAAATAATATTGATTCAGACATCACCTCGATATCCTTTTTAAAGGTCAGTGGTAATTTCATAACAATTCATTCCGACGGAAAGATCCACGAATGGAACGCTCTTACAGGAGACTACATTGGAGTCAAAGCCGACACTGAGTACCAAAGTATATTTTTAATCTCCGATAATGATGAATACGGTTTAGGAACAAAAGCTAACGATTATACAATCTACCTTTTTGACCTAGACAACCCAAGCGACGAAAAAGCCATCCTTGATAGGGAAATAAACAACAACCATCGCAGTAACTTTAGCTATGATTTTTCACCTGACTCTTCGAGACTATGTCTGTTGGACGAACGAGGACAGTGGCTTGCTTACGATACCTCGACCAAACTGCCAACTGCCAGATCTCCTCAACCTCAAGGACATATTCAGTTCATGGCCCCAATTGCGGAGACTAACCAAGTTATCATTCAGGCTAATCAGAGTGGGTTCGAAATTTATGACCTTGAGTCCCAAAAAAAGGAATTTGATCTCTATAGCTTAATTCCGAAAAACCTAAGCAACCATGTTTTTACTTCCAACACAGGAGTATTTGCAGGCACCTATTTCGACGAAGAGCTACATCTTCTAGTATATGACTTAAAAACACAATCTACCGTTTTAGACACTGCTGAGATAGCGGAACCAGACCTAGACCGTCCCGAGATAACGGAAGATCCACGACGTGAATCCCCCCCTAATCTGCTGGAAATTCGTATTTCAGATACAGGAAAGTATGTATGGACGACATGGAGCAAACAGGTCCTTTGGAACAACACAAATCGTGCCGAACTCATATACACACGAGTTATCGACACTGAATCCGGCGAAACTGCTCTCTATTTCTCAACAGTAGATGAACGTTACTATACTGTAAGCGGTACTAAATCGACCACCTTCCCGAATTTCCTTAGATAGGATAGGAT
>CAWVWU010000222.1:0-5578 GCA_963933925.1 uncultured Puniceicoccaceae bacterium | reverse complement strand
ACGCTGCAGAAGCGGGAAACCACCTTTTTATTTTAACAACTTATGGGACTCTTCCAAAAATCAACCACCCAATCAACGAACCACCGACAGATAATCCCTTTCCCTTGCATTGACCCACCCCGACAACCCTCCCACAAGACTCCCCCCCAAAAAAAACATTAATCTCCACATCCTAACACCCCTCTCATTCGAACCCGGAAAGCACAGTAGGATCTTCAATCCTTCATCTCATCCCCATCCACCATCCACCATCTTCATCTTCATCTTCATCCACCCCCTTCGTCTCCTTCGTGGACTTCGTGGGAGAAAAAAATGCACCCTGTCGGCCATAGCCCAAAGGGCGAAGGCTGAAACCCTATATCATCTCAATCTCCCTCCCTCAGCTCTCTCCGATCTCCCCGTCTTCTGCGGTTAAAAACATCACCCAGTAACCCGAATCGTCTGATACGCCTCCAATGCCCGCTCCCGCGAATCCTTCAAATGCACGATCGGTTTCGGATACGTTTCCCCCAACACAACCCCCGCCTCTCGTAACACCTCGCCCGGAGCGTCCCACGGACAATACAAATACTTCTGCGGCAGCTTATCGAGCTCCGGCACATACTTCCGCGTATACTCCCCCGCACGATCAAACTTCTCTCCTTGGGTTACCGGATTAAACACCCTGAAATACGGAGCAGCATCGGCCCCACACCCGGCCACCCACTGCCAACTCGCACTATTGCTCGCGAGGTCGGCATCGAACAAACAATCCCAAAACCACTCCGCCCCCAATTGCCAGTGCAAGAGCAGATTCTTCACCAGAAAAGAGCCCACAATCATCCGCACCCGATTATGCATCGTACCGGTCTGCCACAGCTCACGCATTCCTGCATCTACGATCGGGTAACCCGTCCGCCCCTGCTGCCAACGCTCTAAACTCACAAAGTCATTTTGCCACGGAAACGCATCGAACTTCGCCTGAAGATTACACGCAGGCAATTCTTGAAAATGATATAGCAACGAATACGAAAATTCCCGCCACCCCAACTCACTCCGAAACGTATCGACATTATCATCATCTAAACAATCCCCCAATGCATCCCATACCTGATGCGGAGAAATCGTCCCCCAATGCAAATGAGGAGAAAGCCGCGAAGTCTTTTCCGCCGCCGGAAAGTCACGCCCCTTCTTATACTCATACACTCGATTCGATATAAATTCATCAAGCTGAGCCCTAGCCGCCACCTCCCCAAACGCCCACGACCCAACAAGAGACTGGTCCCATCGCACCTCAGGCAGCAATCCAAGAGAATCGATCCCCTCCTCACCAAAGCTCCCCTCTGCGAAAACGATCCCTTCAGGCATCGGAATCGGTTCCCGAGGAGCCTCGCCATCAACAGAACGGGCCTTCCTAAAATACGGTGTAAACACCTTGTACGGCGTCCCATCCTTTTTCAAACCCGTCCACGGCTCCCAAAGCAGCGAGCCATTAAAGCTCTCCACCGCAACACCACGATTTCTAAAAGATTCCTTAATTCCCCGATCTCGATTCACCCGCCACGGCTCGTAGCATCGATTCCAATACACGGACTGGACATCATACTCCTCCACCAAACGAAGCAAAACCGCCTGAGCCTCTCCAGAATAAACCCGCAACGTCCCACCGAGACTCTCATTCAACGCCATCAACGAATGATACAACCAGACCCGACTCGCCCCACCCATGGAGTACTCCCCCGCACTCTCATCATCCAATATATAGACCGGCAACACCCGCCCCGCAGCAGCGGCCTCAAACAAAGCCGGATTATCCGACAACCGCAGGTCCTGCCGAAACCAATGAACAACAACCGGCCTTGTCTCTTCATTCCCCTTTCCCTTACCTAGTACCATACTTAAACGAGATTTAATTCGATCCAGTTCCGATATAACGCCACCTTCCCAATCACACGCCAGCCATTTCCCTCCAACAAATTCACCACAGCCCCCCCGAACCATATTTGAACTATATTTTCACCCCCTTATTCACGAAGTAGAGTAACGAAGCTGGATCCTTCTATCCACCATCTTCATCTCCCATCCCCATAAAAAGACAATTCGCTCGCATTCATTAGCATCCATTAACGGTTAACACACACAGCATCTCTCCAATTTCCAATCAACCGTCACGCCAAACGTGCCACCAACAAAATTCTATGAATAACGAAAAACTAAAAGAACTCGCCTTAGACCTCAATAATGCCGTCCCAGCTAGCCCGCGCGAAACGTTCGCAGGTTACGTCATCGCAAAACGCTCTCTCGACAAATGCCGAGCCGCTTTAGTCGAGACCAATGGCGAATACCACTACGATTGCCCCCTCGACAACGTCTTCTTTAATTTCGCTGGGATTACAGGCGACGCGTTCAAGGCGTTTGTCGCCACCGGAGCCAACGACGGAGAAGTCGCCACCTGGATCACCGAAAACGCCCAAAAGCGCGACAACAAAGAGATCGTTGCCTGGAACAACAAAATGCGAGCCACCCGTCCCTGCGACATGCCAATCGAGCTCCAAGAATTCCTAGAAGGTTACATCCCTCAAGTCATCCCCCAAGGCAAAATCGTCTACGTCTGGTTCGACGTCTACGACATCGAAGAGGGACGCATCTAACTCTCATTATACTTATCTACGATCTTCCCAAAGAAGATCGTAGATCAAGTGAGCCCCCGCTAGGCATCTTCATCCCCATCTTAATCTTCCATCCCTCAATTCTGTCTCCGCCCTCAGCGATCTCAGCGGTTAAACATCACCTCGTAGACCCTAAGCCCTGTCGAAAGGCAGTACCCCCCTATTTCACCCTTCCCCCATCAAAATTCAAAATTCCCCGTAACCTCCCATCGCCCCGCAGTGTAGAGTAATCCCAAGTATGAAAACTCTTCACATCCTCTGCCTCTCCCTTCTCTCATTGGCCTCCATCGCACTCGCACGGGGAGCCGATTCAGAATTCATCGTCGACCGGACCTTCGACGCCTCTCAGATCACCTCCATCGAAGCCAAAACCTTCGAAGGAAACATCAACGTCATCGGCGAAGATCGCGACGACATCAGCCTTACCGCAACGATTGAGATAACCGGTGTCAGCAAAGAACGCGGCGAGAAGATCTACGAAAAGATCGAGCAAACCTTTGAGATCACAGAAGGCACCCTCGCCATTACTTTCGACTACGAAAGCAACGGTCTACGAGACTTCATAAGCTCCACCTCGACAACCGTAGACATCACCCTCCACACCCCTTCACATATCGCCCAAGACCTTTCGACCTCGAATGGAAATATCACCGCAGAATTTATCGATGCCCCCATTGAAGCCGACAGCTCCAAGGGCAACCTCACTTTCAAAAACATCCACGCCTCCATCGAAGCCGAAACCAACGGTGGCAACATCAACGTCACCACCGTAGAAGGCTCCCTTGAGCTCGATACATCCGGAGGGCACATCACCCTCACCGACATTACCGGGAACACCAACGCCAAAACATCCGGCGGTAACCTCACTTTCGAAAACATAACCGGCCACATCGACGCCAAAACAAGCGGAGGTCATATTCGACTCACAAACATCAACGGCAACACCGACGTAAAAACCTCAGGCGGCAACATTACCCTCGAGGCCATGGTCGGAGGCGTAGAAGCAAAAACCAGCGGGGGTCACATCAAAGCAACCTTCCCCGAAGGCCTTACCTCTGACACCTCTCTTAAATCTTCCGGTGGCCACATTACAGTGCACTTCCCAACCGCAACAGCCTTCCATCTCGATGCTAAGACAAGTGGCGGAAAAGTTCAGACCGACTTCCCAATCACCGTATCAGGAGAATTCGCCTCCTCCCGCGCAGAAGGCGACGTAAACGGCGGCGGCCCTCAACTCTCCCTCAAAACCTCCGGCGGTCACATCAAAGTCAAAATCCTCTAACCCCTTCGAGTTTCACTCGAATCCTGAGCAAGGCCTAAACCTTGCCGAGTTAGGAGGCTAACACACACACACACGTGTCGCGGCATAGAAAAACGAAGCCGCAACCGAAATCCCCAACGTAGAAGCGGTCAAGAATCCTGAGCCTGTCGAAGGGCATCTTGCCGCTTTCCACCCCCTTTAAGCCTTCCCACTTAATTTCCACAACCAAATCTCTTGTGATTTCTGTGATTTCTGTGGTTCTTGTGGTTCTTGTGGTTCAAAAAAAAGCACAACCTCGTAGCCCCTGGGCAAGGTTGAAGGACGATCCATTGATTCGTCACAAAATCCGCATGCATCAGCATTCATTAGCGGTCTAATACTCCCTCTCCCTCTGCGATCTCAGCTGTTAAACAATCCACAACCCAATCTTCGCGTGCTTTGCGAACTTTGCGGTTAAAGAAAGCACAACTCACTCATTCCGTCTCCGAATTTTCAATCAACAATCTTCAATTCTCCCCAGGGGACATTCAAATCTCTATTGCACGCCACCCCACACTCCCCTAGCCATCACCCAATGAAAACTTGGTCCGATGTACTAGACCCCGAAAAGGAAAAGCCTTACTTTAAAGAGACCCTGGATTACGTCTCCCAAAAACGCGAATCCGGCGTCACCGTCTACCCACCCCACGACAGCGTTTTCAACGCCTTTAAAAGCACGCCTCTCGAGCAACTCAAAGTCGTCATCATTGGACAAGATCCCTACCACGGCCCCGACCAAGCCCACGGACTCTGCTTCTCAGTCATGCCTGGCGTTCGCACCCCTCCCTCCCTCGTCAACATCTACAAAGAGCTCTGCACCGACATCGAAGGCTTCGAGCGCCCCGACCACGGTTACCTCCAACCCTGGGCCGAACAAGGCGTCCTCCTCCTCAACACCGTCCTCACTGTCGAGCAAGGCAAAGCCCACTCCCACAAACATCTCGGCTGGGAACGATTCACAGATACCGTCATCCAATCCATCAGCGACCACACCCAAGGCATTGTATTCCTACTCTGGGGAGCCCACGCTCAAAAGAAAGGCAACTGTATCGACCTCAACAAACACCACGTCCTCAAGGCCCCTCACCCCTCGCCGCTATCCGCACACCGAGGCTTCCTCGGCTGTCACCACTTTTCCCAAACCAACGACCTCCTAAAGCAACAAAACAAAGCCCCAATAAACTGGCTACTATAGAAGGCAAAAGATCAAAAGCGTGCCACGTAATCAAGCACACCAAAACCTAGAAATGCCTTCCTACCGCCTTCCACAACTTCGAAAGCCCATCTCGAATTTTCTATCTCCGTCTCCTCCCCAAAAAAAGAGGACAAAAATTGTTATCAGATGAGGCTTGTTAATCCCTCCTCAGTAAGCCCCGCCGTTTTCAGGAAGAAGCATACTCCCGGCAATTAAAAACGGAATCGCAATCAACCCCTTCAAGAAGGGCGACTTTGTATCTTCCCAATGAACAACTACAAACACAAGAGACGCGAATGGTATAAGAAGATAGGCGAGGCCCCAGATTACCGATTTCCGAAAAGCAATAATCAATAGCATAATACCATATATAATTGAGATAACCCAAACGTTTCATAAATCCTCAAGCGGCGGCGAGGTAATTTCTCAAATATT
>CAWVWU010000221.1:0-5731 GCA_963933925.1 uncultured Puniceicoccaceae bacterium | reverse complement strand
GACCGTCTACTACGTGATGCTCATCAGTCACATTCTGCTGGCGATGGCTATTCTCCCGCTTGTCCTCCGAACCTTCGCTCTCGCGATCAAAGGGGACTACGACCGCCACAAGCGTTGGGCCAAGTGGACATTCCCAATCTGGCTCTATGTATCCGTGACTGGAGTACTCGTATATTTTTTCCTGTACCAGTGGTACCCAAGTGCGTAGCTTAACTCCCGTACGCCTCTCACTTTCCAAACCGATCTCCTCCTTATGGACTGGGAAATTCCTTTCGTATTTATTCTCCTTCTGCTGGCACTGATTAGCTTCGTCTGGGAGAAACTGTCTCCGGACCTCACTGCACTCACGCTCTTCGCGATATTGCTCGCCACGGGGATTCTCGACTCAGATCAGGCCTTTTCGGTCTTCGCAAACCCAGCACCCATTACAGTAGGGGCCATGTTTGTCATCAGTGCAGCATTGGAGAAATGCGGGGTCATCGACTGGCTAGCCGAATCCATGGAAGGACTGGCCAAGCTGAAATTCTCCAGTTTCCTCCTCTTGATAATGCTCATCGCGGGCTTCGTTTCGGCCTTTATCAACAACACCCCTGTCGTGGTCGTTTTGATGCCGATCGTTCTCTCACTCTCCCACAAGATGGGCGTACCGGGGTCGAAAGTTCTTATCCCACTCTCCTATGCCTCCATCATGGGTGGCACCTGTACCCTCATCGGAACGAGTACCAATATCATCATTAGCGGAGTCGCCCAAGACGCAGGACACGAACCGATTAAAATGTTCGAATTCGCCTACGTCGGCATTCCCATATTCATTATTGGAGTCACCTACCTCAGCATTTTCGGACGTAAACTCCTCCCCGTACGCGAAACGCTCACGTCTATCCTGACCGAGGAAGAACGCCGCGAGTACATCGCCGAAGTATTTATCTCTTCAGAATCTCCCGCCATCGGCCAAACCATGGGCAAGGCGGGAATCCTAAAACTTAAGGGGATCCGTGTCATCGATTTCGTGCGGGCAGGGGTCTCACACCAGCTCAAGATGAAGCAATTGACGCTTCGTGCCGGTGACCGCCTTCTTCTCGCTTGTCGCGCCTCAGGAATGGCCAAGGCTCGCAACCTCGAAGGCTTCGATTTCTCCATGGACGCCAGCGTCGGTCTGGAAAAGATCGCCACCAGCGAAGGTCTTATGGTCGAAGGTATTCTCGGCCCAAACTCCGACATAATTGGCCGCCGCCTCGAAGAGGTAAATTTCCGCCAACGCTTCCGTATGGTCGTCCTCGCGGTTCACCGTAAAGGAAAGAATCTCCGCGAACATCTCGAAACCGTTCGCCTCGAATTCGGCGATACTCTTCTTCTCCTCGGCACCGACGAAGCCATCGAAAACCTACGCGGCAGCGAGGACATCATTCTCATGGACCGCGAAGGCATTCGCACCAAACACAACCCATGGAAGATCGCTGCCGTCATGGCCGCCATCTGCGGAGTCATCGCCTGTGCCGCAACAGGAGCCGTACGGATCGAAGTCGCTGCGGTCGTCGCCGTCGTATTCCTCTTTCTTACCAACTGTATCCGCCCCAAGGAAGGCTACGCCGCCCTGCAGTGGAATATTCTCTTTATCATCTTCGGAATGCTCGCAATGGGCAAGGCCATGGAAGTCACCGGAGCCTCACATTGGCTCGCCGACCACATGACCCACATCGTCACCTCATTCACCAACGAGCAGTTACGGCCCTACGTGATGTTAGCCTGCGTTTACATCCTGACCAACGTCCTAACCGAGATTCTCTCCAACAACGCCGCCGCTGTCCTCATGGGAACCCTAGCGATCGGCATTGCCGAAACTCTCGGCGTCAGCATGACTCCATTCCTCTTCACCGTGGCCATCGCGGCCTCAGCCAGCTTCTCCACCCCAATCGGCTACCAAACTAACACATACGTTTACGGGGCAGGGGGGTATCGCTTCTCAGATTTCGCCAAAATCGGAATCCCTCTCAACATCGTCTGCTGCATCATCGCCATGATTATAATCCCCATGGTCTGGCCGTTCTAGAGCCCTACGGGCTTATTGAAGATTAAACATTTAAAATTGAAGATTCTTTGGATTTCATACGAAACCGGCCCAGATCGACCAATCAGCAATTTTTAATT
The DNA here is from genome assembly GCA_963933925.1 of uncultured Puniceicoccaceae bacterium. Lineage (GTDB taxonomy): Bacteria > Verrucomicrobiota > Verrucomicrobiia > Opitutales > Opitutaceae > JAKYXN01. The sequence continues at coordinate 3,583 of CAWVWU010000221.1, read as the reverse complement.
AACAATCTCACCTTGTCGCGGCGTATCGTAGAGTAGACGGATCAATCACGCAAAACGTGCTCCCCTTCCAAAAACCCGAATTAGACATAATGCAGAGACACCAATAAATCACTTTTCCTCAGTCCCCCAATAATGTAGGTCCGGATGTTATCCGGACAAAGCCAACACCCCCGACCGGATAACATCCGATCCTACGTCCTCAAAACAATCTTCTCCCCATCTCACCAATCAACGTCGAAGCGGCAAGATGCCGCTTCTAACTTCCCCCACCAAAGATCTTTGGCCACCCCGGATTCTTTCAAAATAAAAACGGATCCCCCCAACTCTTTGCCAATTGCCAAACGCCGGCTCTTAAGTACGAGTACTCGTACAAGTGGCGTTCTCCGTCCTTCCCCATTGTCTCAACGAGACTCATTCAACCCCTTAAAACGTGTAATGTCCGACAGTCCTAAAAAACGAAGTCCTATCTCATGGATTCCCTCTGCCTACTTGGCCGAAGGGATTCCCTACTCTATGATCATGATCGTAGCCGCGACCATGTTTAAAGACTTTGGACATGGGGATGGTGAGATCACTGCGGCCCTTGCAAGTATCGGATTCGCTTGGACTCTAAAGCCCCTCTGGGCTGCCTTTCTTGACATGTTCAAGACCAAGAAGTTCTTCGTCCTTACGATGGAGATCGTGATGGCGGGCCTCCTTGCCCTGATCGCCTTCGCCCTTCCCTTCGAGAGCTATTTTCAGTCCACTCTCGCCATATTATGGATCCTCGCCTTCGCCTCGGCCACTCAAGACATTTGCATCGATGGAGTCTACATCACGACGCTTAACAAGAAGGATCAGGCCAAATACGTCGGAATCCAAGGGGTCTTCTGGAATATCGGAATGCTCTTTGCACGTGCTGGCATCGTTTACATCGCAGGCTATTTTGGCGAAGGCGAAAAGTCGTCATGGAGTATCGCATTCGGGGTTTCCGCGGGAGTCATGGCACTTCTCGCGGTCTATCATTATTTTGCACTCCCCCAAGGTTCAATCAGCAAGCGCCCGGAAAGCATAATGGAAGTCTTAAAGACATTTTGGGAAACAGTCGTCGCATTTGCATCCAAAAAAAGCATCATTGGCATGCTTCTATTTGTCGCCCTCTTTCGCTCCTCCGAAGGATTGTTAATAGGTGTCGGACATCTCTTTCTTCAAGCCCCTCTCGAAGCAGGAGGCATTGGCTTAACCCTAATGCAAAAAGCCACCATCGATGGATTGATAAGCGTAGTTATCAGCCTACTTGGAGGAATTCTCGGAGGATTATTTATTTCAAAATACGGCCTTAAACGAACGCTATTCTTCATGGCACTCTGCGTTAACGTACCAAACCTAACCTACGTCTACCTCAGTCAAGTCGTTTCACCTGAATCACCGGTATCAATCTCAACCGTCGCCATTCTCGTTACCATCGAAAAGTTTGGCTACAGCTTCGGATTCGTATCCAATATGCTATACATGATGCAGCAGATCAGCCCAGGTAAGTTTCATATGACTCACTATGCCTTCTGTACCGCCATCATGAACGCCGTTCTAATCCCGACCCTCTGGGCCAGTGGCAAGCTCGCTGACGCATTCGGCTACCAAACGTTTTTTCTCATCGTGATGTTCGCATGTATTCCATCCCTCATCGCTGCCAAGTTCGCACCATTCCCCAAGAGCCAACCGAGCGAATCGGAAGCCTAGATTCAAAAGAACGTTTATAGACGGGACTCCCCGAGTCCCGTCAACCGGAGTACCTCCACGTGCCAAAGGGCGATGGCCATATTTAATGCCCCCCACGTTTCCCCAATCAAGGTAGCGTCCGTCGTCCCGACGAACATCCTCAAGTCCCACATCCCCATAATCAAGCTAACGGGCCACCAAAGCCCGGAGAGTGCCTAAGTGCGATGATCCTACGCACTCCCACACATGTCCATCAGGACGATGGACGCTATCCAAATACCTAATTTGTTTCGTCACTCTACTTATCAGGGTCGGCCTAAGGTCTTGGTACAATTCGAAATCACCCCATTCGTGCAAAGTCGATGCTTGCACACGACCCCCTTTAGGGACACACCAACGCCACAAAACACGGCTATTCCATTCCGGTATCGCCAAAGTATCAGTACTAACACCAGTAACTTAATGAGCGAAGCCACTAAACTTCTAACCAATTCTATTCGTCTTCCACGCGGCCAAAAAGCGATTATCGCTGTCGAGGAAAATTCCCGTCTCAACGATCTAGAAGTCCTCACGATTTGCCGCTCTGACCTCCACGTCCACACAAACCGCTTCGAACTCGCCATGCTTTTCAAGCGTAAAGGCTTCGAATGCGTACGCTTTTCTGATTTTGATTTTTCGAGCTACGCCGATGCCAGCATCGACATGTTTGCCCACCGAGTCGGCAAAGACAAAGCCCTCACACACTATCTAATCAACCAAGCCAAACGTCTCCTAAAGCCGGGCGGACAACTCATCCTCTCCGGCATGCGCCAAGAGGGCACCAAAACCTACGTTGCCAAAGCAGGTGAAATCCTCGGCACCACCCCAGTTTCCACCACCAGACGATCCGGTGCCCGTATTGGAAAAATCCAAAAATCAGCGGATTGCGACGCAAGCCTCCTCGACGACAAGACCTACGGCCAACTCCGCGAAATCGAGCTCGATAAAGAAACCCGCATGCAAAGCAAGCCGGGCATATTCGGTTGGAACAAGATCGACCAAGGCAGCAAATTCCTCGTCGAGAACGCACCACGCCTTGACGGAAAGACAGTTCTCGATCTCGGATGTGGATACGGTTACCTCTCCCTTCACGCTCACCGCAGCGGAGCCAGTCGCATCGTAGCGACCGACAACAACGCTGCCGCTCTCGCCGCCTGTCACGAAAATCTAAATGCACTCGGAAAAGCCTTCGAACTTAGCTCCGGTGACGCCGGAAATGAAATCGACGAAACCTTCGACGCCATCTGGTGCAACCCACCCTTTCACCAAGGTGTCAAAGCAAACGCAGGTCTCACCGCAAAATTCGTACGCAGCCTAAACCGCCTACTTAAGGAAGATGGATACGCCCTCGTCGTAGTAAACGCTTTCATTACCTTTGAAAAAAGTGCCGCCGACCACTTCGCGGAAATCACCGAAGTCGCCAACAACAAAAGCTTCAAAGTACTTCGGCTCGCAAAGCCAATCCAGCCCACCCCAAAACCAGCTCCAGTCGCCCGCAAGGTGATTGAAGATTAAAAGAAGCGTCTCAACCGTTTCTCCCTGCCAAACAGGCGGGCGCCTTATTAGGTTGTAGGTATATGGTAGCGTCCATCGTCCCGATGGACGTGTATTAACCGGGGATTTATGTGCCGCGACCTTTGAGTTGTGAAGAAACGCACGCGTAAATAACGTGCCATCTTTGTCATAATCTCCATTGAGGATACTAGAAGTGCTCAATATATTCCCGAAACATAACGATATACCGAATCAATAAACGTCGTATTTCTTCGTGCACTTGTTTCGTCCTAAACCCCTCCTACCGAGACCAGAGGTCGACACTCGCGGAACGAAGTGACAAGACATGTCG
>CAWVWU010000220.1:0-5779 GCA_963933925.1 uncultured Puniceicoccaceae bacterium | reverse complement strand
GAATCGAACAACAAGAGATGTCACTCAAGGAAGCCAAAGACTCCCTCGGGAAAGCCACCACCTACGCCCCCATGAGCGGCACAATAACCAGCCTTTCAGCAGAACTCGGTGACCGCGTCGTTGGCACTGGCCAATTCGCCGGTACCGAAATCCTCCGCATCGCCAACCTCCAGCAAATCGAAATTCGCGTCGACGTTAGCGAGACCGACATCATATCCATTTCCACTGGAGACGAAACCTCCATCGAGATCGACGCCATCCCCGATACTCAGTTCGAAGCCGTCGTCACCGAGATCGCCAACTCCGCTAACTCATCCAATTCCAACTCCCAAGACCAAATAACCTCCTTTCAAGTCAAAGCACGCTTAGTCAAGCCAACCCCTGATATTCGACCAGGAATGAGTGCAACCGCGGAAATCAAAACAAAAACAGTGACCGACATTGTTAAGGTCCCCATCCAATCCGTGACCGTCCGACCTCAATCAGATCTTCCAAAACCCAAAAAAGCTGAAAAGCCCAAAGACGCTGACTCCACGGACGAAAAGAAGGACGACGAAAAAGTCGCCAAAAGCAGTGAAATAAAGAACGAACGCAACGGCGAAAAAAGAGAAAAAGATAACCTCCAACGCGTCGTATTCAAATATTCCGAAGGCAAAGTCACCCTCGTCCCCGTCGAAACCGGATTATCCGATAACAAATCCATTGAGATAATATCCGGCGTTACCGAAGACGACGAGATAGTAACCGGCAGCTACCGTATTCTGACTAGAGACCTCAAACACGAAATGGAAGTCGCCATAGCAGAGAAGAACGCCAAAAAAGGAAAAGGCAAAAAGTGAGCGACACCACCCAAGACCCTACCATTCAGATCACAGGGGTCAAAAAAATCTACGATCTCGGGAAGTCTAAGGTACACGCCCTCGACGGCGTTGACCTCAAGATCTACCCCAACGACTACCTCGCCATCATGGGCCCATCTGGCAGTGGCAAGTCCACTCTCATGAACATGCTCGGCTGTCTAGATACGCCAAGTGAAGGCCAGTACTTCTTCGGCGGCGAAGACGTCGCAAAAATGGGCGACGACTCACTCACGGACATCCGCAACCGCCGCATCGGCTTCGTATTCCAAAGTTTCAACCTCCTGCCACGAGCCACCATACTTCGAAACGTCGAGCTTCCCCTCGTCTACGCCGGAGTATCCAAAAAAGAGCGTGCTGAGCGTGCCGCCCATGCCCTCGGTCAAGTCGGCCTCTCGGACCGTCTCGACCACCGCCCAAACGAACTCTCAGGCGGCCAACGCCAACGCGTTGCCATCGCCCGTGCTCTCGTAACTAACCCATCCATCATCCTCGCGGACGAACCCACAGGAAACCTCGACTCCAAAACGGGCGAAGAAATCATCCAACTCTTCGAGGACCTCTACCAAAAGGGACACACCATAATCCTCGTCACTCACGAAGAGGACGTCGCAAAACACGCACGCCGCCTCGTACGCCTTCGAGACGGACAAATCGAAAGCGACCAACCCATCGCACACTAACAATCCACAATATTCTTCTTCATCCACCATCACCTCGAAGATCCTGAGCTCCGTCGAAGGACTAACCCATAACCCAATCATTCTAATTAATCGCAGCCATCAAGCTGCACTCACCAACCCTATCAAAATTAGCATTCATTCGCATCTATTCGCGGTAAAAAAACAGTTTCCTATACTTAACCCCCTTTCATGCCCAGTCCTGTCAGAAATATCATTGTCGATATAAACGAAAGCGTACGAATCGCTCTCGAGCAACTCCTTGCCCACAAGTTCCGCTCCCTTCTCACCGCACTCGGAGTCATTATCGGTGTCTGGGCCGTCATCCTCATCGGAGTCGGAATCAACGGAATCGATGCCGGATTCGACAAATCCATGAACATGCTCGGCCCCAACAGCTTCTACGTCGAACAATGGCCCTGGCGCGACGTCGGTGACGAATGGCCCAAATACCGCAAACGCCCAAGCATCGAGACCGATTACGCAGAGGGACTCAACACGATCATCTCGGATACGCCTAACTCTCTTCTCGAAGTCGCAGTTCCCACTCTACAGATCCGGCGCAACGTTTCCTACGGCGAGGAATCAGCAAACGGTATCCAAATCATGGGCACCAACGCCGACTTCAGCTACATAAACACAGCCGAAATCGCACAAGGACGTTTCTTCAACAGTACAGAAGCCACCAGCGGTCAAAACGTTGTGATCCTCGGCCACGGCGTCGTAAAAGCCTTGTTTCCAAACCAGGAAAACGAGATCATTGGCAAACGAGTCAAAATTGACCGTATCCTCTTTCACGTCATTGGCACCCTCGAGGAACAAGGCAAATTCCTCGGTCTACAAAGCTTCGACAACCAGGCAATCATGCCCCTTGCCACTCTTTACAAAACTCTTAGTGGACGCCGACACCGCCAACACGTTAGTATACGCGTCGTCAAAACACCCGAAGCCGATCTAGAACTCGCCCGCGATGAGATCATAGGGGCCATGCGCCGCGTCCGCGGCCTCCAACCCGGCGAAGAAGAAGACTTCGAAGTCAACGCAACCGATGCCATCGAAGACACCATCGGCCCCGTAAAAACCAATATCGCCATCGGTGGATTTCTCATAACCGGCCTCTCCCTCTTCGTTGGAGCTATCGGCATCATGAACATCACCTTCGTCAGCGTAAGCGAACGCACCAAGGAGATCGGAACGCGCCGTGCCATCGGGGCTCGCAAACGCTCCATCCTAATCCAGTTCCTCGTTGAAGCCGCCTCAATCTGCCTCCTAGGCGGCCTCACAGGACTCACCCTCGCCTTCCTTTCAAAGATCGCCGTATCCCGTGCACTTCCCGACTTTCCAGCCAGCCTATCTATCGACCTCATGATATGGGCCGTTGTGATTTCAGTATCCACGGGAATCCTATCAGGTTTCATTCCCGCCCTCAAAGCAGCCAACATGGATCCCGCGACCGCCCTTAGACATGACTAAACCCAAGGATCCCACAAGAAGAACCATCAGCTGGGCTGACCTCCTAGAACTCTCCCTGAGCTCGCTACGGGCCAATTTTCTAAGGTCCCTACTCACCATCCTCGGCGTATCCATCGGCGTCTTCTCCGTCGTCGGCGTCATGACCGCCCTCTCTGCCGTACGCCAAAGCATCGACACCAGCCTAAACGTCTTCGGAGCAGACGTCTTTGAAATCTCGCGCAACCCGGCCATCAACCTTGGTAACCGGAGACGCAACCGTCGCCCACAAATAACTCCCCAACAAGCCGCCGAGTTCAAAATGTTCATGGATGCCGAAGGCATCCCGACCACCCTATCGGCAACAGATGGAGGAGAAAAAATACTCTACAAAGGCAAACAAATGCCTACCCGTATCCGCATCATAGGAACCAACGAGAACTTCCTCATGACCAACAAATACGAAATCGACTTCGGGCGCTCACTCTCCCAAGCCGATATCGAATTTAGACGCCCCGTCATTGTTCTCGGATACGGAGTCGTCCAAGCACTCTTTCCCCACGAAAACCCCATCGACAAACAAGTAGACCTCAAAGATGGCCGCTTCACTGTAATCGGTGTCCTCCAAGAAAAAGGGGATATTTTCGGGCAATCGATGGACAACGTAATCCTCATTCCCCACCCCAAATTCGTAGAACAGAACTGGCACCGTCATAGATCCATGGACATCGCCGTTCAAGCTGGATCCGTAGAAGCCATACCAGAGATTCAAGACCTCGCCGTCGGACACATGCGCCTCGTTCGCGACCTCGAACCCGAAGACGAAAACAACTTCGAAGTCACGTCCAACCAAGCCCTCCAAGCCTCCTTCGGAAAAGTCGCTAATATTGTCGGAACCGCCGGTCTCCTCGTCAGTGGCATCGCCCTCGTTTGCGCCGGTATTGGAATCATGAATATAATGCTCGTCAGCGTATCCGAACGCACCAAAGAGATAGGACTGCGTAAATCCCTCGGAGCACGCAAGAAAAGCATCCTCGCCCAATTTCTCCTCGAAGCCATCTTCCTCTCCGAAGCAGGAGCCCTCATAGGAATCATCCTAGGAATGGCCGTCGGCAACGTCGCCGCCCACTTCGCCAAGGCGGACATGATTGTACCCTGGTTCTGGGTCGGCACCGCCATCGCCATCTGTTCTTTCATCGGAATAGGCTTCGGCTTCCTCCCAGCCTGGCGTGCCTCCCAAATGAACCCAGTAGACGCCCTCCGCAAGGAATAGAAATCGACAAAATAGTCATCATCCATTTTCTATAAAAATCAATCAGATCGCGGCACATAACATGCCCGTCGGATCCTGTCGGTAGATCGTCAGCCCACGGAGTCACACTGAAAGCACACTCATGATTGGCCTCCTTAAACTAAACTGATCTTACAATTCACCAGCTCAAATCGAGTTCCTAGATCTAAAGATTTCTTCATCACTTCGTCTTCAAATGCCCCAACGGGAAAGGACGTTGAGATAGCACTCTTTTGCTCAGAGTAAAAAGCCTCAATAGCATTTTTTACTCTTGATGTCAGAACGGAAATATCAGCACCTCCGATGAATCGGTCTAGGCACAACTTGTGAGTAAGCGACACTTCTAGACTCCATCTTCGTCCACCTTCTTCCGATAACGATAATTCAAACGTATCACATCTAATCGAAATAGCCCCAAGAACTGCCGAAGAGAGGCTCTCCTTCGTGCCCTTGGTACAGAGATCAATTGCACAGGCTCTATCCCATTCCAATTCAAGATCGCACGCTCCCGCATTGATAAGTTGATCAACGACTGCAACGGGATCCCCTCCCGCCAAGTACTGATTCTCTAGGACAAAGAGACCTACATCTATGCCATTTGCATTAGCCTTTTTGTAGGCAGAAATCAGGCGAGAGGATGGCACCCCTCTTATCATCATCATGAGACGTTCTTTAAGAAATAGGTTCATAATTCGCCCCTTCCTTCTTTGCGGTATATCTCATAAGGAGGTTCCCATTCTTCGTAGTCACCAAAGATAGCCCAATCTCCTTCTACTGTTTTTCGAACGATAATACTAGCACTTGAATCCATCATAAATAAGAAGTTTATGTCGACGTAATCATCTGATATATCCACCCGTCTTGGTTTTAGATATTCAAGTGATGGTGGGATTGATGCTTCCAGTTCTCCCAAAGGAGCTTCTCTGAATGTGATGATAAATTTGTCCTCACTCGACTTCCACAAACCGATGGCCTCTTGAGAGGCCGCGATGATCTTGTCGTACTCCTCTGAAGTCAGAGAATCGTAGTGTTCTTTCACATCGTTAACTCTGGTACCGAACCTAACACCCTCCCAGCCAAACAAAGCATAGAAGAGCAGGAAGAAACCTAGTACGATCGCAGCGAGTACAACTAAAACCTTTAGGACAATTCGTATTGGCTTCTTCATGATTTTTCAGGACCACCAAAACAAGAGACGATCAGGGGATTTGTTCTAAGACCACTCTCCTCTACGAATTTTAAGATTTCAGGACAATTCTTAATGTAACGTTTCTTGGGAAAAGAAATGGGGAAGTATGACTTATAGATACTGATAAACCCAAATCCCCAATTCTGGAATCAAAACGCCGCACACGCACATTCCCCCATTTCTCATCCTTTGCCTGATCGCCTGCCTCCCTTCATGGCTCGGGGCACAAGGTGCCCTTTTCTTCTCCACAGGCGACAGCCCGTCCACCCCAGGCCTCAAAGGCTGGAGCCTCAGCTGGACCTACGAGCGTTTT
>CAWVWU010000219.1:0-5780 GCA_963933925.1 uncultured Puniceicoccaceae bacterium | reverse complement strand
ACGTACCCTGGTGCGGCCTTTGCCGTGATTTCGAAGGGGATATTGTTATACAATTTCACCATCGAATTATATTCGAGGAGAATGGGTACTTCGTTTATGAGGATCTGACCTCCAACACTTGGTGTAAGCGTCATGGTGAGAGTTGAAGTGGTGTTCTCTATATTAAGAATCGAGGCCATGTCGCTGTAAACATTGGCACTGCGGTCGATTGCGAATTGTTTGATTTCAGCTATCTCAGCTTCGCGTCTCGCTTCAGTGAACCCTCCCTCTGAAGCCCATTTTGCGATGTGGCGTTCAATCTCAGGTTCTACTTCTGTTGCCAGGTTATCGATTATGGCAGCGATTCTGTCTGGGTGAAAGGTGCTACTCATATGGGCGGCGTAGCGTTGAATAAAACGATTTTTGAATTCCGTGCTATCCATGAGACCGTCGAAGATCGGATGATCAGCTAAAAGATTATCAACAAGAGAGGAGGTGATGTTATTTATATTCAACCCACGATCGATGTCGTTGATATTCCAATGCCATTTGGCTGCTTCTTTGCGTTCGCGCCAAAATTCTTGATTGTGGTTCCAGCTACTCTCGTAGACCCAGTCGGTCATAACACAATAGTCGATAAAGCTGTTAACATCCATTTCAGAAGCCGCCTCTGAATAATTGGAATCGATACTCATGTCATTGTTTTCGATGTGGGACTGAAAGGCGTTATATGCAGTGAGGTCGCCTTCTTCTGCGACGAGAATCACACCCGTGATCGTTCGTTTATTGGCTACTAAATCGTAGCCGCCCGATCCTATCTGGTATCTGTTGAAAAAATACTGATCACCCAATCTCATGCGAGCATTGTGGATGCCCCAATAACTGCCGTTCATGTATAGGACGACCGGCCGATAGTAGGATACTTCATTTTTCATCTGGCCGTTGACAATGCTCGGAGCCATGGCATCGCGTAGCATGGTATTGGGCCAGTTGTCGCCGCCGTTTCTTAATCCGAGGGAATCGAAGGATTCAAGGTCTACTCCCGGGAAAATCTGGTAGTTAATCAGATCGTCCCCGTACTTTCCTCTCATGCTGATGTTGAGCGGTTTTTGTGCGAACCGCCAAATATTCTCACCGCCGATTTTGGTACCCGCGTTTACCTTAAATCCAAGGTTCTGGTCTCCTTCGTAGTACTCGAGTGTCGTGGCGGCTTCGCGGCCTTTGAATACATTTTGGTAGATCCCTAGGTCGTTGTCGAAGAACTCGTTTGGGTCGACTGTGAATCCGACAACCGGGATGGGGTGAGAGGGTTCGTTGATAAAGTAGGTCTCAGTTGCGAGGTCTCCGGGGACCTTGTCGCTCTCGAAGGTTCGAGCACGAAGTACGTCTGTTGAGGATATTGAAAGGGGGGAGTCGTAGGCGGGGGAGTCCTGATGGGGGCGAGATCCATCCAAGGTATAACGAATCGTTGCCGCGGCCGCAGTTGTGCTCAGAGTCACAAACTGGGTTGTCTCGTAAAATCCTCCGGGAGGCGAGACACTTACGGTAGCAGATGTCGTACGATCGGTGGTGGGGAAGGTTGTATTGGCGGCCTCTGGTGTGGCATCGCCGAAGTAGGTCCAATTGGAATTGTTGTTGGGATCGCGGGCAAAGGAAACATCATCAATTTGTTCACCAAAATCGACGCTGTCTACTGTCGTTGGACTTCCCGTTGATTCGACGCCTTTGATTTCAATATCGAGACTTAAATCCGAGCTGGAACCGCTACTTTGGTGGACTTCAATTGCGAGGATGTTTGTTCCGGCGAGGAGTGCAGAGGCTGGAATACTAAACGTATCAAATTCGTCTTCGTCAGCATTTCCTGAGGCATAGGTGTCGTATTCAATTGTTTGAGTTGGCATTCGCATGCGTGCTATCTCTTCTCCATTGAAATAGATGACGGCGCCATCGTCGATCTTGGCAAGGCAGTTAAGTCCGGTGACTACGAGTGGGTCCGTGATCTCGAACGTTGTACGGAAGTAGGTCGTTGGATACTTGTTGTCGCTGTTCGGACCGTAATCCACGAGCGTCGCTTCGTCGTCATCGCCGTATCCGAGTTCGGCAGCACCGCTAATCCAGGAGTCGTCGTTAAACGTGGGTGAAAACCAGTTGGGGGCAGGAAGATTGCCTTGATCGTAGTATTTCCACGTTGCTCCCATTGGGAGATAGGTGACCTCTTGGGCAGGAACGTCGAGTGAGGAGAGTACGACTGACTCTCCTGCTGCACTGAGCTTAAAATTGGTGTGGTAGTTCTTCGTCGTGAAATCCCCCCAAGGGGCAGCTTCCCGCACAAAGGTTTCTCCGGGGCCAGCATCGTAACCATCTGCTCGCACGAGGAAGAAGCTGTTCCCAGGGATCGAGGTTCCGGCAGGGAATTTCCAACGTAGTGGAATCGCGAGATCGTCCGATAGATAGTAGCTACTCAAGTCGATTGCTGAGTCGGTGGTATTTTCTAACTCGATCCAGTCCGAGTAGTCGTCGAAGTCCGCATTGTCAGGAAAGGTCGTGGTATTTGCCGCCATGAATTCGCTTATACGAACCGCCTGCCCAGAAACAGAAAGGAGAGCAGAAAACAGGCAACAGAAAGAGAAAAGGATCCGGGCAATGGACATTGATTTATAGAAATTTTAGAACGTCGAAATATAATAATGAGTAACACACAGCGTTCGAACTTATTGAGCTGAGAGAATCGTGTTCAGTAGATGATCGGGTAACGTGAAATTGGGGCATTGAGATGCATGAAACGAGTAGTAATCTACGGTTTTTATCGGAAGAGGCAAGTTTTACAAATTTACAACAGAGTCGGTCTGGAAAGGATTGATCTTCCGTGAGCCACTTTTTTGGGTGGTATTATCTGCTGTTGATGGGCTTTTCAGTGGTTTGTTCCCTTTGACGGCTTCCCGGTGTTGGGAGTATTGCGTTGAGCACTCTCAACGCGTCGCTCTCGACATGTGGGTTGACGAGGGAAAGCATTGCGGATAATCGCTTTAGAAGAAGATTGATATCTAGAGTTCGGGTCCTTCTGAGGGACGAAGATTTAGCCGATTGGCTTGTCCATCTCGTTGATGCCAGAGTGGTGTTGGCTCCGATTCTCTCGATCTCAAGTCTATGCCCCCGTCTACTTCTTACGATTGCACTCAGTGTGGTGCGTGCTGTCAGTGTTTTCCGATCTTCGCGAGTGAAGCGGACGCCAAACAAGAGAAACTTATAAAAACGAATACGCGTGTCGTTGATGAAAACTTGAGAGAGTTAGGGAAGCACTATCAACTGTTTCCACTGCCTTTTCATACCGGTTGTGCCTTTCTTAAAGAAGATAAGCTCTGCCGCATCTATGAAACGCGCCCGGATGTGTGTCGTCGTTTCGAAGCCGGGAGTGCTCAATGTATCGAAGCACGTGAGCGGATCGGAATCGGCAAAACGAGAGTGGAAACGGTATAAGCCAGGCACTAACAGAATCTTGAATAAAAGAGCTAAGTCGTTGGTGTGCTGATCTCTTTCGGGTTTTCTTCCAAATACTTTTCCCAATTTGATTCGCAGACGACATGCTCGATCTTAGTGAAAGGGTAGCTTTGACAGGCGTCCGGTCTCGCCTCGTAGACGCTACATGCGTGTCGCCCGTCCTTTTCCTTTAAAAAGATACAACTGCTGTCTTCTTGGTGCTTTAGAAAGTAACCTTCAACAGGCTTTCGATCGGAATTGGAGAACTCATCGACTCGTTGGCCTGTGAAGTTCTCTAGTCTCTTAATTTCGGTCTCAGACAGTGCGACAAACGGAAACCCTTTACAACATTTCGCACACTTTGTGCACATGGCACTTGTTATCGGTTTCCCCATCCACGGACCGTTTCAGGGAATCTCAAATACGCAAGGGAAGCTTTGGGAAAGAAATTTGGCCCTTCGGGCAGGTGCTTGGTAGCTCGGACACGAGCTCGTTGGTTGTGCTTCGTTTTGGGTTGATGGGCTTCGGTTCGAGGGAGGATGGATAAGCTTATCTTGATAGAGCTATTATCTTTTGGATTAAAAACAATCTTAAGACTTGCTTATCTTGAGTTGTCATTAATTAAGACGTACTAATGTTAATAGTTTAATAATGACTAAAGTACTAACAGAAACGGGCCAAATGCTTAAGGACCGATTCGAGCGGAACGAGGCGATGTGCCAGCACGTGATAAGCCTTTTCCAGCTCATATCGAATAAGACGCGATTTAGGATAGTTTGCGTGTTGTCGCAGGGTGATTTTTGCGTCCAGGACATTGCGGAAATTGTTGGGGCAGAACGCCTCTCGAATATTTCGCAGCAACTCAAGTCGTTGCGACTCGCGGGTATAATCGAAAGCCGGCGGGACAAGACGAATGTGATCTACAGCTTAGCGAACGAGCAAGTGCGGCATATGATCGGCTACTTGCACAAGGAATTTCTTGGAGAGGAATAAAATGTGATGAAACGTATAGTAATACTAGGATCGGGTACGGCAGGAACAATTATGGGCAACCATCTCCGACGTCGCCTTCGCGAAAATGACTGGATGATTCAAATCGTGGACGAGCGCGAGGAGCATTACTATCAGCCAGGATTCCTTTTTATGCCGTTTGGAATTTATGACGAGAAGGATGTCGTCCGCCCACAACGCAAATTCATCCGCAATGGTGTAATTCGCATTAATGGCAAGATTGAGCAAATCGATCCTTCGGCGAACTGTGTAGTCCTCGCCGACGGGGAACGTCTCGACTACGATATCCTCATTGTTGCGACAGGTACCGACATCGCTCCGGATCAAACGGAGGGGATGCTCGGAGATGATTGGCACACGAAGGCCTTTGATTTCTATACGTTCGAAGGGGCACGTCGTCTGGCGGCCGCGATGAAAGATTGGCGAGGGGGACGAATGGTCGTTCACATCTCCGAAATGCCGATCAAGTGCCCAGTGGCTCCGTTGGAATTTATCTTTCTCGCGGATGCGTGGCTTACTAAAATGGGGCTTAGAGAAAAGACGGAACTCGTATTTGTAACGCCACTATCCGGAGCATTCACCAAACCCGTTGCTTCGAAGATATTATCTCACCTATTGGAGGAAAAGCGAATTAAGGTCGTACACGACTTCGCGATCGGATCTCTGGATTCACAGGGGCACAAGATTGTCTCTTGGGATGATAGGGAAGTTGGCTACGATATGCTGGTTACAGTTCCCACTAATATGGGGGCGGAGGCGATTGATCGTTCAGGAATGGGGGACGAGTTTAATTACGTGCCTACGGACCGTGGAACTCTACAAGCGAAGGGGCATTCCAATATTTTCGTATTGGGAGACGCGACTGATGTTCCGACATCCAAGGCGGGGTCTGTGGCTCATTTTCAGGCGGAAATATTGACCCAGAATATCATGGACTACATCGCTGGACGCGAGCTCTCGGCTCGTTTCGATGGACATGCCAACTGCTTCATTGAGTCTGGTTATGGTAAAGGGTTTTTGCTCGATTTTAACTACGAACAAGAACCCGTGACCGGCACATTCCCAATTCCAGGAATTGGTCCCATGAGGCTTTTACGCGAGACGCGGATGAACCACTGGGGGAAGATGGCCTTTAAGTGGGTGTATTGGAATATGCTCCTGCAGGGGTGCCCCATTCCTTTGGTTAAGCCAGAGTTGAGTCTAGCGGGTAAGAATTTGGAAGCCGCATCATGACGATAAGGCAAATATAACTACACGAACAATTAGGAGGATAGAATCATGGCAGAAACAATTATAGCAGGAATTTCAGTCAC
>CAWVWU010000218.1:0-5826 GCA_963933925.1 uncultured Puniceicoccaceae bacterium | reverse complement strand
TTGTCGGTTATCTATCCAACTAAGCCACCTGTCCAGTTTTCGGGGTCCACTTCATTGTACGACGTGGGATGGTTAATAAGTTCTTGTTTTATGGGAAAAAGAGCTGAAACCGCCCTTAAGAAAGCGTTAGGGTAACTTTGATTTTAGATTTGGTCTTTTAGTTATTTTTAAGGAGAAAAGGTGAAATGAAGATAGGTATAGTGGGATCAGGTGCAATCGGGTTGTATTATGGGGCGAGGCTTGCTCGAAGTGGTGAGGATGTTCACTTTTTAGCTCGGAGTGATTTTGATTCGATCAAGGAAAATGGGATCGAAGTTAAGTTAGCTAAAGATTCCTTCGTCGTTAACCCAGTACCCGTCTATGATAATGTAGAAGCGATGGGTGTGTGTGATTTGGTGATTGTCGGACTTAAGACGACTGCGAATCAGAATTTGCCGTCGTTGCTTGATCCTCTTGTGGGGGAGAATACTCGAATCCTTACTTTGCAGAATGGG
Organism: uncultured Puniceicoccaceae bacterium; assembly: GCA_963933925.1. Classification (GTDB taxonomy): domain Bacteria; phylum Verrucomicrobiota; class Verrucomicrobiia; order Opitutales; family Opitutaceae; genus JAKYXN01. The sequence continues at coordinate 5,332 of CAWVWU010000218.1, read as the reverse complement.
TTGGGGAGCGATTCCCTGATTGCCGAACGTTATGGGGCGGCCAAGGTTTTGGGGGCATTGTGTTTCGTTTGTTTAAATCGCATTGCTCCAGGATGTGTCGAAAACACTCACCTGGGATCTTTGGCGATGGGGAATTATCGCCGTCCTGCAGATGATTTCGCGAAAGAGTTGGGTGCCAAATTTAAGAAAGCCGGGATTCGTTGTTCGGTGGTCGATGATCTTCAACTGACTCAATGGAAGAAGTTGGTTTGGAATATCCCCTTTAACGGTCTGGCTATTGCTGCAGGTGGAGTGACCACCGATGTCATAATGGGGGATGAGGGGTTGCAAGAGCTTGCGGGAGAGTTGATGGAGGAGATTATCGCTGGAGCAGTTGCTTTAGGAATGACGATGGATTCTAAGATGATCGCAACTCAGATGAAGGTAACCCTCGGGATGAAGGCTTACAAACCTTCGAGTTTAATCGATTTTATGGATGGTAAGCCGGTTGAGGTGGAATCGATCTGGGGAGAGGCGTATCGACAAGGTAAGGATGCAGGAGTTGATATGCCGCGTCTGGGGATGCTTTATCGATTGTTATCGGCTCTGTGTGAAAAGTAAGACCCCAAAGGGGCGTTTTCATTTTTCGGAAAGGAGGTGGGTTGCCATTGGGCTACGACGGGCTTGCTATGAGCCGTTCTCATTTTTGGGATGTGACTGGGTGATGATGAACCCCAAAAAAAAAGGCCTCCGCTTCGAGAAGCGGAGACCTGAAAGTTTTTAGTAAAACGCTATATGTGCGTCTTATACTATCGGCTTATCGAAGGTAAGAAGTTCGCGTGTTTCGGGAACGTCTTTGATTATCTGAGCGGGCATTGGGCCCACGCCGACGTAGCGAAGGTTAGGCAATGTTTTAGGCCATTCTTCGCCGTGGTAAGCTGAGTCTAGGATACTACGCATCATGCCGGCCACGTAGGCTTGGGCATTGCTTGGGAGATCTTTGAAGCTACGTGCCAAGGAGATGTCTTCGCTCCAACCTGCGTACTCTTGGTAGACGGGGGTGAGTGTCTTGCGAACCGCTTCACTGCGGGGGACGCGGTAGAGTAAGTTTCCTTCGGCATCCTTGTAGGCGATGCAAATTTTGAGATTTCCGGACCAGTCTCCGCCGTGACTGAGAGCATCGATCTTGTTGATCATGAGGTCGTCGTAGCCACCGAAGCGAAGTGTATCCGCTTTTTCAACGGCGTCGTACCAACCTACCATGCGTTGGCGCCCGGTGGAGGTACCGAACTCTAGCTTTCTGAGGCGATCGAAAAGTGGGTGTGCGTCAGCGACTTGGGTAAGGAATACGTGGGTACCGACTTTGGTGTCGTAGGCCTTGGCCACGCCGAAGACGTGGAGGGGTTGGACGGGAATGCATGCGGAATTGAAGAACTCCGGAGCGTAGGTGTGAGAGGCTGAGACGTTGGGTGAGAAGCCTTGACGTTTGTCGAGCCAGTATGCTTGGCCAAATTCACCTACGATGTATTTGCCGCGGTTCTGTGCGCCACGGACGATTTCGCGGACGTCAGTGATCTTTTCGGCGAGCTCTTGTCCGGCTGTCCAGTAGACGTCGACCAGTTCGTCGATGTTGAGAGTGAAGGCTTCGGTTCCTTTGAAGCGTGTGAAGTCGAATTCGGATTCTTCGAAGAGTCCGTCCGTGATGGCTTCGCTGTTCGCTCTGACTTCGGCTTGGGTGAGGAGGTCGAAGAAGCCGTTCCAATCTGCTTCGCTGATTTGGCAGACGTGTTGGATTACTTTGCAGGCACGTTCGGCCTTTTGTTTTAGCTTTTTGGCGAAGTCTGCTTTGGCACAATTGAAGGCACTGTAGTAGATCTGGAATTGGCCTGCTTCGTCGAGGTAGCTCGGCGTGATGCCACGACCTGTGCTGCCGCGTGGTTCTTCGTTGATGATATTGATGCGGTAGCTTTCCCACGCGAGGTCGAGAAGACGGTGCGTGAGATCTGAAATCATGGTGCGTTCGTCGATGGCGATACGCTCGCGAACACGGTAGCCCTTGGCGTCGACCGGTACGATTTCCCAAAGGAATTTGCGTGGGTCGGCTACAACGCCTGCTCCGACAGCTAGAGTCGTTACGGATTCTTCAACAACGCCAGCGGGGAGCAAGTTGAGCTTTAGACCACCTGCAGTGTGACCGGAGTTGGCTCCACCGTTGACCTTGATTACGACTTCGACGGGAGCTTGGTCGCCTGTCTCAAGGCGCAGTTCTTCAATGACTTCTGCGATGAGGCGGCCTTTGCCTTCGTCGCCCATGCTAATGCCGCAATCGGCGATGAGTCTGCTTTTGAATGATGTGAGTGCCATGATAAAAATGTGTCAGCCGTTTGCTCGCGGTGGCCGGTCTGCTGGAGGTCCGGTCACGGAAAACGCGAGAACATGAAGACTTTGCTCTTTGAGATCGAGAAAAAGATGAAGGAAAACGTGCGAGACGCTTTATATTAGAACGATTGCTAGGCCCGGCTTTTTGTAGGGGGCAGGCAGAATGAGCGACTTATCGAAATAAGCCGCTGATGGATATGAGCTCCGTGCGTTAAACGCTTAGCGGCGTTTGGCGACTTCGATGACGTCGTGTGGTGCGGATTCTTTCATTCCTGCGGAGCTGATTTTAACGTAACGAGCTTTTTCTTTGAGCTCGTTTAGGTTAGCGGCTCCGAGGTAGCCCATGCCGGACTGAATACCACCTGCGAGTTCTGCGAGAGAGTTGACGACTGATCCGCGCACTTCCTTCATGCCTTCGATTCCTTCGGCGGTCAGTTTGCGAGCGGTGTCCTTTTTGTCGTGGCCGTAACGAGCGGCAGAGCCTTTTTTCATGGCACTGAGGCTGCCCATTCCGCGGTACTGCTTGTAGAGTTTGCCGTTGATCTCGATCAGCTCACCAGGAGCTTCGCGGTGACCGGCGAGCAATCCGCCGAGAAGTACGGCGTCGGAAAGGGTGAGGGCTTTTACCATGTCGCCTGACTTGGTGATACCACCGTCGGCGATGATGCGAACGCCCTTTTTTCTCGCACCTTGAGCGGCGACGTAAAGGGCGGTGAGCTGTGGGATTCCAACTCCGGCAACGATACGGGTTGTGCAAATCGATCCAGGGCCTTGGCCGATTTTAATGGCGTTGGCTCCGCAGTCGGCGAGGTACTCGACTCCGCTGGCGGAAGTAACGTTGCCTGCTATAAGAGTGAGGTCTTTGAATTCGGAGCGAAGGAGCTTAACGGTTTCGCCAACACCTGCACTATGGCCGTGAGCGGTCGATACTGCGACGGCGTCGACCTTTTCGGCGAGGAGATTGGAGACGTGTCCGACGATGGCGTCCTTATCTAGAGTCCCGTCGCTTTTCCATATTGTCGAGATGGCAGCTCCCACGCGGAGGCGGAAGTCGGTGTCGCGGTTTGGTTTTAGGACAGACTGGGAATCCGACATGATGCGTTCGATGTCCGAGAGGGAAATGAGTCCCTTGAGGTGCATGTCGCTATCGACGACGAGGAGCTTATTGATGCCGAGGTGTTCGCTGAAGAACTTGTCCGCTACGTCGATCGGGTGTTCTTTGATCTTGTCTTCGTGAATGGTGTAAACTTCCGAAAGGGGATTCATGGCCTCCATTACAGAGAGGTGTCGGTAGCGCTCTTTTACGATGCGGCTACTAAGAAGTCCGGCGAGGCGTCCTTGGTCGTTGACGACGGGGAAGGTGCGGAACTTGTAGCCCTTTTCGTTGATGAGTTCGAGTACGTCACCGATGCCGATGTTGTCGCGAATGGTAATCGGGTTGGGAAGAAGACCGTTGATGTGGTACTTAACGCGAGTGACTTGGGAGATTTGCTCGCGCAGGGGCATATTGTAATGGATGACTCCCATTCCGCCGCTGAGTGCCATCGCGGTCGCCATTTCGTACTCGGTGACCGTGTCCATGTCCGATGAAATAATCGGGAGGTGGAGTTGGAGACTGTCCGAGAGGGATGTGCCTAGATTCGCGTTGCGCGGGAGGATTTCGCTGTAATTTGTAGCGAGAGAAACGTCGTCGTAGGTGAGGGCGGTATCACGCTGCGCACGGAAGAACGCCTGAGCATTCAGATAGTAATCGTTTTCGTTGAAATCGTTGGGATTCGAACTGGCCATAGTGGGAGCTAGTTTATGGGGCGTATTGAATCAAGAATTTTGATGTTTTGCTCCTAAAATAATTGCTTGAGGGAGGTTTCGTGGAAGGATCGGCGTCAATGCACCGTTTTCAGTTTAAGGCCTATCGGCGACGTTTTTCTAAGGAATGGGCTACGGCAAGCCAAGCTTGGTCGAGTCGTGAGGGGATTATTGTTCGGTTGGAAGATGGCGATGGTCGTCCGGGGTATGGAGAGATCGCTCCGATCGAGGGATTTGGGAGCGAGAGCTTTTTGACGGCCTTGGGTGTGTGTACTGCGATCGGAGATCGGCTAGAGATTGAGACCCTGGATGAGGTGTTGATGGGGAGTCCGGCGACGCGGTTCGCATTGGAGGCAGCGATTGATATGATCGGGAGTCACGATGTGTGGCCTGATGTTGAGGCTCCATGGCCTGTATGTGGTTTGGCTCGGGACTTGTTGGATGAAGAATGCTGGCAGACCTTGTTGGAGCATGGCTACCGTTGCATGAAATTTAAGATAGGGGTGGGTGATTTCTCGGAAGAACGGCGGATGATCGAGAGGATCGTGAGTCAGACTGCAGGGGAGATAGCTTTGCGTCTAGATGCGAACGGGGGCTTGGATAGTCGCCGGGCGGTGGAGTGGCTCGAGTTTTTGGCGGACGTTCCCGGGATCGAATATTTGGAGCAGCCGATGGCCAAGGGTGAGGAGGATACGATGGAGCGGCTCTGTCTTGATTACCCGACGACGCTCGCTCTGGACGAATCGGTGTGCCGGGTGGATGATTTGAAACGTTGGCGGGATCGGCAATGGCCGGGCGTTTTTGTGCTGAAGCCTCTGCTGTCGGGGTCGGTTTTGGGACTTGTTGAGGAATTGGAACAAGGGGAGATTGATGTTGTTTATTCGAGTGCCTTGGAGACGCAGGTGGGTGCGGTGAATGGGTTGGCGATCGCTTTGAGAAATCCGGCGGGTCGGCGTGCTTTGGGATTTGATACGAATCGTCTCTTTTCGGATCGGTTGACTGGTTTCGATATTGGGCCGTTTTTGCAACCGGGTGCGTGTCCCTCTTTTCAGGATTTGGAGGATTTGTGGAATCGGATTTAAAAGAACGGATTGACGCGGCTTTGAAGGGTGCGATGTTTCCGCAGTTTTCGGGCGAGTGGGAGGCTTTGCTTGCTGGGCTTCGTGGT
>CAWVWU010000217.1:0-5917 GCA_963933925.1 uncultured Puniceicoccaceae bacterium | reverse complement strand
GTTATTCTGAATGCACTTGCCGCCTTCTGAAATCGCGACGACGCCCGCGGCACTTAAGGATCCTGTTGGTGAGAGGCCTTCGCCGAGTGAACCTTTGGTGATACAGCCTGTGGGAAATACATTAACGACGGCCTCGCGTTTGATGGCGTCTTTTATGTACTGGATCGTGCCCGGTGAGTCTGCGGTTGGACTTGTGTTTGGCATACAGACCACGCTGGTGAATCCACCTGCGGCTGCGGAGCAAGTTCCAGTGAAAATGGTTTCCTTGTGAGTTTGTCCGGGGACGCGGAAGTGGGCGTGTAGGTCGACGAAGCCCGGGCAGACAACGAGGCCTGCGGCGTCGATGATTTTGGCGGTCTTGAGGTCTTCGTCGCTTGGGCGGTTTGCTATTTTACGGCCAACGATGAAGAGGTCGCTTACTTCGTCGCGTTGAGCTTTTGGGTCGACGATTCGTCCGTTTTTGATCCAGGTGATTTTTTTCATGTGATGAGAGATCGTCGATCGTTAAGCGATGGATACGGCTTCGGCTTTTCCGCCGGAACAGAGGTAGAGGCCGGCCATTCGAACGGCGAGACCGTTGGTGACCTGTTGGAGGATTACGGATTGGGGGGAGTCGGCGAGGTCGGAATCGATCTCAACGCCACGGTTGATTGGGCCTGGGTGCATGATGATGGCGTCTTTTTTGAGCCATGAGAGGCGGGTTTTGTTGAGGCCGAACATGCTAGTGTATTCAGAAAGAGAGGGGAAGGCCGATGCGTTTTGGCGTTCGTGCTGGATGCGTAGCAGCATGACGGCGTCCTTGTCGGCGAGGGCGGATTTGAGATCGTGCGATACTTTGACGCCCATTCTCTCGAAGGTATGGGGAACGAGGGTGGAGGGGCCGACTAGAGTGACTTCTGCACCGAGTTTGGTCATTGCCCAGATGTTGGAGCGTGCGACGCGGCTGTAGAGGATGTCGCCGAGGATGGCGATCTTGCGTCCCTTGAGGGAGCCCCATTTTTCACGGAGGGTGAAGCAATCGAGAAGAGCTTGTGTGGGGTGTTCGTGTGCACCGTCGCCCGCATTCAGGACAGGGATGTCTAGGAGGTTTGCGATATAGGCGGCTGAGCCAGGAGCCGAGTGGCGCATGATAATGATGTCAGCGGAGAGGGCTCGTACGTTTTCGACGGTGTCGCGGAGGGTTTCACCTTTGGATGTGGAGCTCGCTTTCATGTCGAGCGAGATCACGTCGGCTGAGAGGCGCTTGGCAGCCATTTCGAACGCAACGCGCGTTCGGGTGCTCGGCTCGAAGAAGAGGTTGACGACGGTCTTGCCTCGTAGGGCAGGTGTCTTGGCTATATTTCGGTTGAGGATGCTTTTGAAGGCTTCCGCAGTTTTGAAAATGGTTTCGAGCTCGTCCGGGGCGAGCATCTCGATGCCGATGAGGTCTTTGCGATTCCAGGCCATTGTCTATTTGATTTCGATTTTGCTGTTGCTGTGGTCGGCGGCGTCAATGTGCACGTTGACGGTTTCGTTTTCTTTCGTTTCGGTCACGATGCCGACGTAGTCTGCGGTAATCGGGAGGCGGCGGTTTCCTCGGTCCACGAGGATGGCGAGTTCTATCTTTTCGGGGCGTCCGATGGTGTGAAGCTCGGCGAGTGCGGCCCGAATGGTGCGGCCGCTATGGAGGACGTCGTCGACAAGGATGACGATGGCATCTTCTGGGTTGTGAAAGAGTTGTGTGGATTCGACTTCCTTGGTGATGGGCTTCTGTCCGAAGTCATCGCGGTGAAAGGATATGTCGACGATGCCTTTACTGAGGCTGCCTGAAAGTTTTGATTTGAGCTCTTCGAAGAGCCAATCGTTGAGAGGGATGCCTCCGTTGGCGATGCCAGCGAGGACGATGTTGGGGGAGTCGCCGTGGCGCTTCGCGATTTCGGTGGCGAGTGCTTGGACGGCGTTTGTGATTTCCTCGGCGGATATGGTTCTCATTCGGTGCTAGTTTGGGTCTGTAGGCTCAAGAAAGTTGTGAATGCGTGGCCCATAAGAGACAGCTCTGCTTAAATGGGAAAGGAAAATTGGCTGCAATGTTAAAAATGGGGTGCTTGGTAATTGGTGGTGGGTACTGGGGGTTGGAGGGAGGGAGAAGAGCCCTTCGACACACTTCGTTTGCTCAGGGTACTCGCTTTGCTCGAAGAGGGATTATTGTTTTAGGAGTTGGTGCCAGTAGCGGGCGGGGTCTTGGAGGAAGTTTTTGGTGAAATTGACGTGCTCAAGCTCATCGTAATGGGAGTTCTCGATGCCGTTTTCGGAAAAGGCCCAGATCTGGGAATTTGGGGTGGAGAGGATTATGGGTGAGTGGGTTGCGATGATAAATTGGCAGCCTTGCTGGGCCATCTCGTAGACGAAGAGGGCGAAGGCGAGTTGGCGTTGGGGGGAGAGGGCGGCTTCGGGTTCGTCGATGAGGTAGAGTCCTCCGGGGGAGATTCTTGATTTGAAGAAGGTGAGGAATCCTTCGCCGTGGGAGTATTCGTTGAGGTCTTTTTCGTATTTGGCGTTGATGGCTCGTTTGTTGGATTCCATGTAGCCGCGGACCCGGTCGTCGTCCTTGAAGCGGTCGATGTAGCCGTCGAATTCGGATTCGAGTTCTTGGTTGCGACGGATGAATCCGAAGAAATCTTCGGCTCGGAGGAAGAAGCCTTTCTGGGTTCTTTGTTGCCATGAAAGGCGGAGGGCCGAAGCGAGGGGCTTGATTTCGTTTAAGGAGTGTTCCTGATCGAGTTCGTTGCGCCCGATGTTGATTCGTTTGCTGGTGAGGGCGATGGATTCTAAGAGGGTGGATTTGCCGCTGCCGTTTTCGCCTACGAAAAAGAGGAGGTTGTTTTCGATTTCGATGTGGCGAATTGAGGGGATGAAAGGGAGTGAAAGTGGGAAGTCGGCAGTGGGTTCGAGACCGGGGGTGCTGATTGTCTTTAGGTGCATGACGTCTTTTGATGTGATTTGAGGAACCACGGAATAACGCGGATAGACACGGATTTTTTTGAATGGGTTGTACTGATGAATGCGGATATTAAGCGGGGGTACTATAGCTGATGGGGTATATCGAGTTTGTGGGATTTTGCTATGGGTTTTTAACCGCTAAATTCGCGAAAGGACGCGAAAATTGGGAGACTTGTTTGTTGTCGTAGGAAAATGGTTGGTAGATGGAGGGTTAGGTGAATTGCGTCTGAACTTGTTGGAGCTCATTTAGTGCAGTGAGTACGGTTTGGGTACGTTGGTCTACGGTGCCACGCAGTGGGATTGGGTGGATGTCGTATCTGGCTAACACTGCTTGGAAGAGAGGGTGCAGCTTTGCTCGTTCTTCGGGGCCGATGCGTTGCTTGGGTTCGTCTTCCCAGGGGACGTCTGGCAGGCAGAGAAAATAGCGAGCGTAGTTTCGTTTGAGGAAAGTTTCGTCAACCCAGGGTAGGTGTGCGTCGAAGTAGTGTTCGGCGTATAGAATAGATGAGAGGAGATTGGTATCGTGAAACACGAATTGGTTCGCCGACTGACGGGCTTCCTCCTCGAGTCGCATTTGGCCGCGGGCGATGGGGTCGAGATCGCATTCTGCGATGGGGCGGTCGAGGGATGCTGCGTACTCTCTTACGAATTCGCTGGAACACGGTTCGTTGAAGTGTCGGGCAATTTTGTTTGCGATGGTTGTTTTTCCGGTGCATTCGGCGCCGATGAAAACGATGTGTTGCGGGGTTTGGTTTTCAGTTGGCATTTGCGTGCATCTCCTTTTTCCAACTCACGTATCCATAAACTGCTAGGGCTGTGAAAATGAGGAACATTGCTACTGCCAGCCAGTAACCTTGGCTGCCCCAAAGGACGACGAAAGTAAGGTCGGCAGTGATCCAAGCGATCCAGTTTTGGATGTACTTTCTTCCCAGCATCCACTGGGCGATGATAGACATTGTGGTGGCGAAAGCGTCTAGGTAGGGATCAGCCCCTTCTGTGTAGCGTGTGAGTAGGGTACCGATCGCGATCGTGCCGACGATGGCGATCACACTGGTCGAGACAAGAGCCGTTGCGCTTAAGGAGCTGATTTGTAATTCGCCTTTCGGATTTGGTTTTTCGTCGTTTTTCTCAGTTCGGCTCCATTGCCACCAGCCGTAGATTGCTATTGGGATGAAGCAGGCGTTTAGAGCCATGGCAGCGAAGAGAGAGGCCGAGAAGCTGAGGTAAACATAGAGACCGTAACATATTATGAAGAAGGCCCAGGCTAATGCTTTTTCCTTGATGCTGAGGTACACGCCAATGATGCCAGTGACGGTTCCAAGCCATTCAACGGTAGAGGTTTGCTGGATTTGATTGATAAAAGTATCCATAGTGAGATTAGTGCGTGTTTTAAAACACGCCCTAGCCTTCAAAAGCTAAAATCGGGTCCGGTGTCGACTCTCGAAATTTGCGAAATGCTCGACTTGTTATTGACAAGGGGAGCCTGTGGGCTAATTCCCAATCCAATCCTTAGGGGCGACCTGGCATGGGTCTGAGATGTTTCCTTGCGGGTGGTTAATAGCCATCGGCGCAGAAGCGGTCCCTTAGAACCTGATCCGGTTGATCCCGGCGTAGGAAAAGGTATGAGCTGACCGCATATGTGGGGTCGTCTCGCTTTTCTTCGCTCATTGCCGGATCTCAAAAGCTAACAAAATTGAGATCCAAAATGTACAAACGTAGAAACAAATTAGTGCTGGCGCTTGCAGCGGCCAGCCTTAGCACGTCCGCTTGGGCGCAAAACACAGATTCGACGGCAGTCGTAGAGCTTGACGATCTCGTCGTGACCGGCTCTCTCTGGCAATCGGAATTGCTAGACACCACGGCTAGCGTGACAGTGCTCGATGACAGTCGCTTTTCTGGCAACGGTTCTCAGCACTTCGAGAATCTTTTAAATTCGATTCCGAATCTCACTTGGACGGGCGGCACTTCGCGTCCCCGCTACCTACAGATTCGCGGTATTGGTGAGAATTCCCAATTCGAGGGCGAGACTCCGGATTCTTCGGTCCGTTTCGTCATCGACGATCTCGACTTCACTGGAGTGGGAACCATTGGCAGCCTCTTTGATGTGGAGCAGGTCGAAGTCTTACGTGGGCCTCAAGCTGGTTCCTTCGGTCTCAATGCGGCCGGTGGAGTGATCAAGCTCGTGTCTGCGGATCCGACGCCGTACCAAACCGGAGTCATCGAAACAAGTATAGGTGAGGACAACCTCATCTCCGGTGGCGTCGCTGTCGGCGGACCACTCGCAGGAGAGGAGCTCACTTATCGCATTTCGATTCATCAATTGAACCAAGACGGATGGCGCGACAATAAGACTCTCGGTCGCAGTGATACCAACGAACGCGACGAGCTTACCACACGGTTGAAGCTGCGCTGGTTGGCCTCGGACGCTTGGACTTGGGATAGCACGCTTTTTTATGCTGACGCTGACAATGGCTACGACGAGTGGTCTTTGGATAATACTGGATTTGATGTTTATTCCAACGAACCAGGACGCGACGAGCAGGAGTCGCTTGCTGGTAGCTTACGTGGTACTTGGCAATTCTCCGAAGATACGACCGTCACTACCATCACCAGCCTGAGTGCTTCCGATTCTTACTATAGTTATGACTCGGACTGGACAGACCTTAATAGCGTCGACCCACGTTCTTACGACGGCTTTATGGAAATCGGTCGCGAACGCGAAGCCGTTTCCCAAGAGCTCCGCATCGATTCTCTAGCTAGTGGAGCCATCGATCGCTGGACGGTTGGTGCCTATGTCGGTCTGCTCGATGAAACCAGTGATATCGACTACCGTGACATGTGGAGCAGCCCTGAGTGGCCAGTGCTCGCTGACTCGAGCTATGAAAGCGAGAACTTCGCGGTCTTTGGACAAATCGAACGTAGTCTTACCGAGAAGACA
>CAWVWU010000216.1:0-5934 GCA_963933925.1 uncultured Puniceicoccaceae bacterium | reverse complement strand
TTTATTTTATATACGCAATGGATAACACTTCCGATCGCATCGCCCCCGCAAGCATAACCGAGATCATGCAAACAGCCTACATCGATTACTCGATGTCGGTTATCGTCAGCCGTGCTCTCCCAGACGCCCGCGACGGCCTCAAGCCCGTACAACGACGTATCCTTTACGCAATGATGCGGGAAGGACTACTCCACAACCGCAACTTCGACAAGTGTGCGGGTGTTGTGGGTGAAGTTCTTAAAAACTATCACCCGCACGGTGATGGTTCTGTATACGACACACTCGTACGTATGGCACAGAAGTGGGTAATGCGTTACCCGCTCATCGACCCACAAGGAAACTTCGGTTCCATTGATGGTGACTCCCCTGCTGCCTATCGTTACACCGAGTGCCGTCTTACTAACGTTGCCGAAGAGCTCCTCCGCAACTTAGACGAAGATACCGTAGACTTCGTAGCCAATTACAAGGAAAGCACCACAGAGCCAAGCGTACTCCCAGCGGGACTACCCAACTTGCTCATGAACGGTTCTACGGGAATCGCGGTCGGAATGGCGACCAACATCCCTCCGCACAATCTCAACGAGATCATCAACGGCATCTGTGCCCAAATCGATAATCCAAATATCGAGATCGATGAACTCGCCACTCACATCAAGGGACCGGATTTTCCAACGGGTGGACGCATCATCGGCCAAAAGGGTATCGAAGAATACATGCGTACCGGACGTGGTATCGTTCGCATGCGCGGGACGATTATTAAGGAAGAAATGGAAAATGACCGCGAAAGCATCGTCATCACCACCGTTCCTTATAACGTTAACCGTGCCACCCTCGTCACCAAGATCGCCGAACTCATTTCCGCCAAGGAAATCGAAGGCATCAGTGACCTCCGAGACGAATCAGACGAACGCACACGTATCGTCATAGAGCTCAAGCGCGACGAGTATCCAGAAGTTGTCATTTCCAAACTCTACAAAAAGACGGCCCTAGAAAGCAGCTTCGGCGTCAACATGCTGGCCCTCGATAAACGGCGTCCCAAGCAAATGAACATCAAAGAGGTGATCAATTGCTACATCGACCACCGCCGCGAAGTGATCTACCGCCGCACCGCCTTCCGCCTCAAAAAAGCCGAAGACCGTGCCCACATCCTCGAAGGCTACAAGATCGCCTTGGATAACCTAGACGATTTCATCAAGATCATCCGCTCATCGAGCAATCGCGACGAAGCGAAGGAACGCCTCCAAGCAAAGTACACGCTTTCCGATCGCCAAGTCACTGCCATCCTCGACCTTCGCCTTTACCAGCTCACGGGCATGGAGCGCGGCAAGATCGAAGACGAGTACAACGAATTGATGATTATCATCAAAGAGTTGCGCTCCATCCTAGAAAACGAAACCAAACTCCTCACCATCATCAAGGACGAGCTTCGTGCTCTCCAAGAAAAGTACGACTCCCCACGTCTCTGCGAACTCGTCCCTTATGAAGGCGAAATTTCGAAAGCAGACATGACGCCACGCGAAGGCTGCTTCATTACGATTTCACACAAGGGATTCATCAAACGTACAAGTGATAGTGAATACCGCACTCAAAAACGCGGTGGCAAGGGTGTCCAAGGAGGTAAAACCTACGATGACGATTTCATCGAACACATTTTCACAGCAAATACTCACGACTTCATCATCTTCTGTATGAACAACGGTCGAGTGTATGTAGAGAAAGTCTACGACATACCAGAAGGTTCTCGAACCTCCAAGGGGCGTTCAATCGTCCACGTCCTCGCCCTTCAACCAGGCGAAAAGATAGCGGCAATGATTTGCGTCGAAGAAATCTCAGATGCCCTCAACCTCGTCATGTGCACCAAAAACGGAACGGTCAAAAAGACCAACCTAGGTGACTACAAGAACTACCGCAAGGGAGGCATCATCGGCATCAACATTGACGAAGGCGATGACCTCATCCAAGTAAAGCCAACTACCGGCGAAGATCATCTCGTAATCGTAACGCGCCAAGGGAAGGCAATCCGCTTCGACGAAAACGACCTCCGCAACCAAGGCCGTGCTACACGCGGTGTACGCGGTGTACGCCTTGCCGAAAAGGATTTCGTAACGGGCATGGAAGTGGTCAACGAAGAAGGTGCCATTCTCATCTGCGGCCTCAACGGCCAGGGGAAACGCACCAAGTTTGACGAGTATCCACTCCAAAAACGTGGCGGAAGCGGTGTCATCGCCATGAAGACGCAAGGCGTATCTGGCGTTCTGACTGTATTCGAAACCGACGAGATCATGATGCTCACCAAGCAAGGACAAGCCGTCCGCACCAAGGTATCCGATATCAATCTCATCGGCCGAATCACCAAAGGTGTCCGTTGTATCAACCTCGCAAAGAAGGACCAACTCCTCGGAGTCGCCCGTATCGTCGAAATCGAAGACGAGAACAGCGATGAAGACGCAGAGGACGGCGTTGTTCCAGAAGCTTCAGACTCCACACCAGAAACTCCAGACTCCGCACCAGAAGCTCCAACGGAAGAATAGAGATTCTACTTAATCCTTTTATAACCAAAGCCCTCTGCATTTAGCAGAGGGCTTTTTTTGTATTCATCACAATGAAGCAAACGTGCGTTTTTTTAAGCAAAAGCAAAAAAAATCATGCTAATTAGACAGGAAATCAACATTTATGAATTATTGGCAGAGAGTATGCTATAGACTGTTTTGATGACGGTTGAATGAACTCACATCTTTCCGGAAGCGAGTTGAAAACAAAACCTCAAACTAACAATAAAACTAAAGCTACTACATGAAAACAGTACTCAAACTATCACTAGCGGGCTTGCTCGCAGCAGCCCCAGCACTTCAGGCAGAAATCGTCCTCACTGACGACCTCAGCATCTACGGTTACATCGATACCGCATACGTCTCTTCAGACGATTTGGGTGATGTAGATGGTAGCGCAGCAGAATTCGAGCTCGGATTCGCTTTTAACCCAGTAGGACCATGGTCAGCCGTTTCCGAAATCTCTTTCGACAACAACGAGTCAGACATGGAATTCGAAACTGTGACAATCACATACGCTGCTAGCGATGAGCTGTCCTACACTCTTGGTAACATCCTGAGCTACCAAGGCTTCGAAACTTACGATGCGACAGGACTTTACCAGTTCAGCTACCAAGGCTATATGGGAAGTCCCGTTTACTCAGCTGCCTACGCTTTTGGGGGTTCGGTTGACTACGCAACTGACGACTACGCTCTCGGTTTGTGGGTTGGAGAATCTAGCGAAAAAGCGTCTGTAGAGTTCCTCGCGAAGTACACAGCCGTTGAGAACCTAACTCTAGCTTTCATCTACGCAGACGATCCAGCTTACACTACAACTAACTTCTGGGGATCCTATACAGCCGACGCATTGACATTCGCACTTGAATACACAAACAACGATTGGGAAGGCGGCTCAGACGACACGTTCTACATGGGACTCGTCAACTACGCAATCAACGATGCTGCCGGAGTTACCTTTCGTTATACAAAAGGTGAAATGGGTGGCACTGATTTCGATCGTATCACGATCTCGCCTAGCTATGCATTCTCAGACAACGTTCTCGGACTCTTGGAATACAGCGTAGACGATATAGACGGAGGTGCTAATGACTCACAATTCGCAGCCGAGCTTCTTTTCACTTTCTAATTCTGACTGAAAGAATAAGGACTTTAAAGGGTTCCGCATTGCGGAGCCCTTTTTTATGCTCATACCACAGAAAATGAAACACACAACATACCTCAAGATAATCATTAGCTCACTTGTTCTAACGACAGCATATGCTCAGGACATTACTAGAACGGAATTCGAATCACTCCTAAAACGCGTGCAAGTACTGGAAGAAAAACTCATCCAAACGCAGGAGGAAAATATAAAAACCATTGCTACCGAAGTCGTCGCTCGTATCTCGAGCCCCGAAAAGACCAACAATGAGTCGAATATTGTCGAGAACGTCATCAGCCTGATTCAATCGCGAGAGGAAAGCGTCACCTATCCTTGGATGGACATTACGAAATGGGCTAAGATCGAAAAAGGCATGCCAGTAGAAAGCGTCTTGGCGATACTTGGCAAACCTTACACGAATGAGCCCTCTCTACGCAAACGCATCGACTACGTGTTCACCTATAGCGGACGCCGCATAGCGACTAACGACAAGATAGAAGGAGTCATCCGCTTCTACAAAAACAAAGTAGCAAGCGTCGACGATCCCAAATAGGATGCTTAAAGGCTACCGGAATCTCCTCAGATCGGTTCACATAGCACTGAAATTTATCGTCTTCTTGGAATTCGATAAAAGAATTCATGCTAATTATACCACAAATTCACATTTAAGACTTGTTGGCAGAGCATATGCGATTATTAATTTTTGATGTTCCAACCAACCCCCTTGGGAACGAAGTTGGGATAAAACCTCAAACTAACAAAAACTAAAAAACTACTATATGAAAACTGCACTCAAACTAACACTAGCAAGCTTGCTTCTAGCAGCCCCTGCAGCTCAAGCTCAAATCGAAATCAACGAAAATCTATCCATCGGAGGCTTCATCGATTCGTCTATTGGGTTCGGTGGCGGAGACACTTCCATCGGCGTCGACCAAGTTGAAATTAACTTCGACCTTTCTTTCGATGGCATTTCAGCGAACATCGACCTCGACGACGAGAACGGTTCATTCGGTGTTGAACAAGCAAACATCACTTTGGACCTCGGTGAAGGCTCTTCACTCACAGCAGGTAAGTTCCTCTCTTACATGGGCTGGGAAACGTACGACCCAACAGGTCTTTTCCAATTCTCAGGTGCCTATGCTGCTGGCGGAATGAACCGCACGCTTTACCCTGCACACAGCGAAGGTATTAAGTTCGACATCGACGGCTTCGGAATCGCTCTACTAGACAGAGTATACGGTTCTGACAATGGCCTAAACAGCGAAGACTATACCGAATACGGAATCGAAGTTAAGTACAGTTTCTCTCCTGCTGAAGGATGGAACGTATTTATCGGTTACGCTCTTGACGTTGCTGGTGACCGAGGAAACGACGACACAAGCTTGATCAACCTTTGGGCATCTTACGAAACAGGCATCCACACATTCGCTGCTGAATACAGCATGGCGGAAGTCAATAATTCCGACGTTGACCAACTATTGGTAATGTGGAACGCTGCTATCACAGATGAAGGATCAGTTACAGCTCGTATCAGCCAAAGTGCATCTCCTTATTACATGACTGACTTCACAAAGTACACAGTTGCTTACCTACACGCTGTAAACGAAAACCTCACTATGGTTTTCGAATTGAGCGAAGTTGATTGGGACGATTCATCAAACTCAACTGAAGCCGCTATCGAAGCTCTCTTCACTTTCTAAGAAACGTATACTTTCTTAATTACTTTAGACCTCAGTCTTCGGACTGGGGTCTTTTTTTATGGAGGGGGCGGTCAAAGCCTTGGTGCAGTCCGGCTATCCGGACAACCCCATAACCCAATCAAATCAAAGGTGTAGGACCGGATGCGATCCGGTCAACCACACAACCAAATCAAATCCCCACCCTTCAAAGCTAGACAAAAAAAAGCTCACTCAACTTTCACAAGTCGAGTGAGCTTCAAATAAATTAATACACCCCCTAAACCGTCAGATATTTAGTAACCATATCATCATCGAGCTTCGCAATTTCTCCGCTCTGGACAACCGCACCACGCTCAAGGATATAGAAACTATCACACGCCGCTCGAGCGAAATCGATATACTGCTCAACCAAGATGATGCTCATATTATGCTTCTTCTTAATCGCATAAATCGCGTCTTCAATCTGATCGATAATTGAAGGCTGGATCCCCTCAGTTGGCTCATCCAAAATAAGTAACTTAGGATTGAGCAACAACGCACGACCTATCGCCAACTGCTGCTGCTG
>CAWVWU010000215.1:0-5968 GCA_963933925.1 uncultured Puniceicoccaceae bacterium | reverse complement strand
CTTTCAAGAAGCCCGAAACCAAGGAAATGCCACGGCATCCTATTTGTTAAGTAAATTATACCGTGCTGAAGCAAAACTCAACCGAGACCGTAATCTAGTTAAACAATCCTTTTCATATCTGATTGAGGCGAGTTCTCGTGGGCATGTACCGGCTTCTACCGCTCTCGCAAAAATAGCATGGAATCAGCTAAAAAAAGATCCTGAGATGGGCTCTGATCGAGTACTTGAGCTATTAACCAATGGGGCAGAACAACTCAACCGAGTATCAATAGAACACCTCACTCGCTTCGTAGAGGAAGAAAATTTGGACAATGAACTTCGGCTCCTAGCCAATGATTTCAAACACGAACTCCTTGAAGAAGGTAATTACGAAATATCCAGAGAACTCGCCCTCTTCGAACTCAAACCCAGATGAACAAGAACAGCTCGCTCTGTATTATCTTAGGTTTGCTGAAGAAAAAGATTGGAGAGCCAAACAAATTCTAAAGCGGTATGAATCCGAAAACACCCCCCTAATTGAACTACTAAAACTCGATTCAACCTTTAGCTACGAAGAAGCAATCAACGAGTACAGGCACTCATCTGGTAAGACAACAAATACCCAGCCAAGGCCCATAAAAGTCCAAACACCAGAATACCCCCCAGCACTAGGAGATCTCCAAGCATCAGGAAGTGCCAACGTAGAATTTATTATTCAAAAAGACGGTTCAATCACAGATGCCCGAATCACAAATTCAACTCATCAAGCATTCGAAGACCCCGCAATTAAAGCGATCGAATCCTCACGATTCGCTCCAGCGACGGACGAAGAAGGAAATCCTGTTAAAACCCGAGCCAGCATGCTGATTGAATTTAGACCATAACAAATCCTTGCGGCATATCCAAACCGAAGAGGCGCTCCGAATAATCATCAATAACCCCGCGTGTCTCTGGAGAGAGTAATTTTAGAATATCCTCAATCACCTCGCCACTCAGCACATAGGGTGCCCCATTAAACACGAGATCCCTATCGATACAAAATCCATAAATCTGATACTCCTCTAAGCTGTCGACAGAGGTTCCTTTAATCAGACAACGATCAAGCCAAGGATCAATATCATCTGAGCTTTCAAGCAGCAATCGACGACGACGTGCGTCGATATCCACATGCTCTCCAAAGTAATGTTCGATTCTTTTTCGACTGTCCTGCGACAACTCCTGAAACAGGACATTTCGACAGCTAAGACAGATGGCGTGCTCAAATAGAATCTCCCCTTTCGCGATCGCCTTCTCGATCATATAGTTTGTTCCCTCCGCCATCAAATCACAGGAACACAGGGCACAACGAGCAAATGGCTCTCCGCTTTCAAACGACCAAAAGTGCTCAGGAATTGGGATATAATCAGAAAAAGAGTCCATTTTAGACTTTTCTATAACTTCTCCCAATATTCAAAGGCAATTGCCTTTCAACTTCCACCGTCAACAAAGCTCATTCTTTAAAATCTTCGACAAACCTACATCTCAGCAAGATTGACTTCCTCTCTCAGCTCCAGAGCATCTGCCCTTCTTAAATATGGATAAACTAACGGAAATCATGGAATGGAAGCGACAGGAGGTAGCCCCTACTGTCCGCAAGGTAGCAGATTCAGAACTCGAAGCCTTCCGCAGCCCAACATCCGGCACCTTCCTACGTGCCCTGCAAGCCCCCACCGGACTCGCCGTGATTTCAGAGATCAAGCGTCGATCTCCATCCGCAGGCCAAATCAAAGAGCTCGCCTCTTCAACCGAACAAGCCGAGAAATATATTTCCGCCGGAGGCAATTGTCTGTCGATTCTCACCGACGAAAAATTCTTTGGCGGCACCCTTAACGACCTGAAAAGCGTAACCGAGAAATTCAACGCCCACGGAAAAGGTATCCCCTGCCTCCGCAAAGACTTCATGGTCCACCCGATCCAAGTCTTAGAAGCCGCCCAAGCAGGTGCCGCAGCAATTCTTATTATCGTCCGAGCCCTTGACGACGATTCCATGAAAGCACTTCGCTATGCCGCAGACCTAGCCGGACTCGATTCCCTTTACGAAATCCACAGCGACGCCGAACTCGAGACTGCCGTCAAACACGACGCTAAGATCATCGGCGTCAACAATCGCGATCTCGCCATCTTCAAAACCGACCTCGCATTCTCAGAACGCCTTATTCCTCAAATGCCAAAAGACGTCCTCGCAATAAGTGAAAGTGGCATCTGGAATGTTGAAGATGCTCAACGCGTGCGAGCCTGTGGAGCCAAAGCGATCCTCGTTGGTGAAGCACTCATGAAAGCAGAATCGCCAGCCGCCCTAATTGCCGATTTCCAAAGAGCCTGATTATGATATCGCCCTTATCACCTTCAGAAACACGTCAACTCCTCGAGAGCCTCGGACATCGTCCAAAACGTAAATTGGGGCAAAATTTTCTGATTGACGGCAACATCGTACGGAAATCTCTCGAACTCGCAGAAGTAAAAGCCGGTGACACAGTCCTAGAAATCGGCCCGGGTCTCGGCACCCTAACACACGCCCTCCTACAAGCCGGAGCACGCGTCTACGCCGTAGAATTTGATAAAACTCTCGCCGCCCACATTGGCGAAATAGAAAAAGAATATCCCGATCAACTCACTCTCACTCGAGGCGATGCTCTCGATACCCCTCTTGGAGAAATTCCTAGCGACATTGACGAATATAAAATAGTCGCAAACCTCCCCTACGCCATTTCTACACCTTGGATGGCCGCCGTTCTTGATTCCAAGCTTCCGTCGGTAATGACGCTCATGCTACAGAAAGAGGCGGCCCAGCGCTACGCAGCCAAAGCGGGAGGCAAACAATTCGGCAGTATCAGCATATTTCTACAAGCCGCTTTTGAAATTCTCCCAGGTCACGACGTATCGGGGGCATGCTTTTATCCAAAGCCCGACGTTGGCTCAACACTTCTCCACCTACGACTCAAAGCCAAGCCATACCTCTTTTCGCAAGAAGGTAGAGAGCTAGCACGGGAAGTATTTCAACAACGTCGAAAGCAAATTAGCTCCCTCCTCAAACAAAGTAAACGCCCTCTCTCCGACAAGTGGCTCGCTCAACTTGAGCAAGCAAGCATCGCACCCAATGCTCGCCCCGAACAAATCGAGGTGGCTCAGTGGATTCAACTCGACGCAGAATAGCCTAATCGATCACGCCCTTCTCGAAGCGGGATCATCGAATTATAAGACCGCTAATTTCTTCAGAAATTCGGCCCAATTACCAACTCGACGCGTTTTGATGAGTCGAAATAGGTCTTCGCGAATTGTTGTAGTCCTTCAAGACCTACTGCCTCAATCCGAGCATCGTAATTCTGCCAGTCATTAACAGGCAAACCATAGGCGACATTCATAGCAGCCTGGCTCGCACACGACGAATTCGTTTGCATGCTCATGCGACGAGACGCTTTTAAACGTACTTTGCAGCGGTCTATTTCGTCTTGCTCAACCTCACCGTTCGCAACGCGTTCAACTTCACGAATCAGTTCAGCGACAACCTCTTCATAACGCTCAGGAGAGGTCCCCGCATAGAAGTAGAAAAGAGACGTATCAAGTCCTATAATACGGCTTGAACGCACAAAATATGCCAAACTCAGCTCGTCGCGAACACGCTCAAAGAGTTTGCTAGACATTCCAC
The DNA here is from genome assembly GCA_963933925.1 of uncultured Puniceicoccaceae bacterium. GTDB lineage: Bacteria > Verrucomicrobiota > Verrucomicrobiia > Opitutales > Opitutaceae > JAKYXN01. The sequence goes on along the minus strand of CAWVWU010000215.1, from coordinate 2,304 downwards.
TAAACAATTCATCAGCCACTTCAGAGACAAAGAAGTCATCTCCCTTCAAACCAGTTCCGGGATAACCGTGATAAACGATCGCTTGATTACGTTCCATTTTCTCCCGGTGTACACCTGGCTCTGCAGGAAAGTCCGTAGGAATTACTGCTGGCTTTAATACTCCAACCTTAAGATTCGCCATCAATGTCTCCACCTTTGGCCGCAGGACCTCTGGATCAAAATCACCAGATATGGCCAGAGAGAAATTCGAAGCAACACAGAGCTTTTCCCAATGGGCAACGAGATCTTCACGTTGAATTGGCTCAACTGTTTCAACTGATCCACCTCCGCCAATAGCAAATGGATGATCTCCAAAAAACCTACGTCTCAACGCCCGGCGACCCGCAGCTACGATATCATCATTCTGTTCCTTGATCGCCGCAATATGAGCTTCTTTTTCGATCTCAAAAGTTTCATCCTTAAACAGAGAATGAAAAATTGCCTGCTCAATCAAATCCAACGCAAGGTCCAAATCCGTAGGCAAGACCTCCAAAGCCAGACCTAAACTATTATTCCCGGAAAACTCATAAAATGAACCTCCGACACCCTCGATCGCATCAGACACTTCCTCAGAAGTCCTCTTCTCAGTATCCTTCGTCAACAAGTTAGACGTTAATGCGGTCAAACCTTGAGTATCGGCATCCTCAAACAATGCCCCCCCCTCCATCGCCAAACGGAAATGCAAATTAGGAAGACGTTTGTCTTGGCGCAAAAGCAACGTGCTCCCGTTCTTCTGCACAATCTCCTCAAAATCTAAGCCAGCCGGACCAACAGATTTAGATTCACTTTCTTTCGCTTCTGATTCCTTAGGATCAAGCGTAATCAAACTCACACGATCCCAACGCAACCACTTTTTCAATACTTCAAAAACTTGTTTTGGATCAACATTAGAAATACTATCCAAATAATTCTTAGCATACCCAATATCACCAACAACTACCTCCGAGGAGCCAAGACGAGAAGCCTGCCCACTCACCGTCTTACGTGAATTAATTTCAGAAACTAACAATTGACGAACAGCCTTGGAAACCTGATCTACCGTAAAGTCTTCCGCACGCAACCCTTCCAAGAAAGAACGAATCTCAGAAATCGCCGCACCGCACTTATCAGGATCAGCCATCATCGCGATATAGAAGACTCCGACTGAACCCGGAGTCCAATTACTCGAATCGACCTGGTGGACCAACCGACACTTCTCTCGCAGATGCAGATTAAACAGAGAACTATTTCCATTCCCCAGAATCATCGAAAGCGTATCCAATGCGGGAGTATCCTCATCTGTTAAACCTGGCACCTGAAAGCCAATCCCGATCCGAGACACCTGCACATCCTCATACAACTTCTGGGAACGTTCAGCCAACTGCATAGGTTCCTGAGGCAAATAGACTGGAGTCAGTGCCGCCCGAGGTGCCACTCCAAACATCGAATTTATAGACGCCTTCAAAGCACTCTCCCTAAAGTCGCCACAAACGACGAGAACCATATTATTCGGGACGTAGCGTTCTTTATAGTAGTCCCAGAGTTCCTGGCGACTCACTTGTTCAAATACACTTTTATACCCAATAATAGGATACCTGTATGAATGCTGACGAAAGACTGTTTCAAACAAAGCATGAGAAAGTTTTGAATCAGGATCATCCTCTCCCATATCGATCTCGCGTAAAATAACTTCACGTTCTTTCTCAACCTCCTCTTCCGGCAAGGTAGAGTTGAAAACACAGTCGGACAAGATGTCCAAAGCGACATCAACATTTTCCGAAGGCATATCGATATAATAGACCGTTCGATCAAAAGTCGTATAGGCATTGATATACCCTCCTCCCGATTGGACGGACTCGGAGATCTCTCGGCTTTGACGCTTCGATGTCCCCTTAAAAAGCATATGCTCTACGAAGTGAGACACTCCGGCACCTAATAGCTTACCTTCATGGATACTCCCCGTTTTCACCCATGCCTGAACCGAACAAATAGCCGCCGCATTCGATTGCTTCAACACAACAGTCAAGCCATTTGGCAACACGTAACGGTCTACATGTTCATTTAAAAGAGGCTCAATGAGAGCACGGCTCGCTTCACGAGCACTATACGAAGAGGATTGTGACATAGTCGGGATAAAAAAATCAATTACGGGAGAACTCACGCATGAATCCATTCCCAATCAGCAAATACCAAAAAACAATTACAGGGTATCGATCGCCCTATAAGTTGGTCGCTTAAGTCGTTTTCGCGTCGGTTCAAACGGCTTCTTAAAAACCTCTTCAAACG
>CAWVWU010000214.1:0-6002 GCA_963933925.1 uncultured Puniceicoccaceae bacterium | reverse complement strand
ATCCACATCCAATACTTCGCCCTTCTCAAAGACCAGTCAGGCACCAGCGATGAGACCCTCGAGACATCGGTCGACACTCCAAGTACACTCTACTCTGAGCTGAAAGAAAAATACCAGTTCACCCTCGGCCAAGACTCCCTAAAAGTCGCCATCAACGACGAATTCTCCGACTGGACCACTCCCCTAACCGACGGAGACTCCATCGTATTCATCCCACCGGTAGCAGGAGGATAAACCGCCATGGAATTTAAAATATCAGAACAGCCCATCACACCCAACGCTCTAAAAGCTCAGATCGAAACCCCTCAATCCGGAGCCTGCCTCTGCTTCGAAGGCTGGGTCCGCAACCACAACGAAGGCAAGCCAGTCGAACGCCTCGAATACTCCGCATACCAGGAACTCGCGAACAAAGAAGGCCAACGCATCCTCGACGAAGCCAAACAACGCTTCGCCATCGATAAAGTCGTCTGCCAACACAGAATCGGCCTCCTCGAGATCGGCGACATGGCCGTATGGGTCGGGGTCAGCTCCGCCCACCGAGGGTCTGGGTTCGATGCCTGTCGGTACATTATCGACGAAGTCAAAGCTCGAGTACCTATATGGAAGAAAGAACATTACTCAAACGGTGCTACAGATTGGATAAATTGCGCAACAGGGGCTTAACCCCGTTCACTTCACGACGATCTCTATTGTTAGAGCAGAATAATTTCTTAACAGAATGCAGTACGTGGAAAAACTTTTTATATCCTTAGAGCCCCTTTACAGCCAATCATGGTTTCCCATGGCGCTCGGGATTCTAGGACTAATTTTCGCCTATTCCGTCCTAAAGACTCTCAGATCATTACCAAAACTGGTAATGTATCCGATCGTCATAGCGACGAGCTTCATCGTATTCTTCTCGTGGGTATACAATCGAAACGAGCCCGAAGCCATCTCCCCATTCATTGATTTCCTCGCTCAATGGCTCCCCGCCAGAGACGCCTAAAAACTCTTTTATCTTTCCACTATTTCGGAGCTAAAGGCCCACCAAACACCCTTTAGCGCTTGATGACGGTTTAAAGCAGTTCTTAACTGCCAGCCTCTAATCCGAAATACTCATGGAAAATTCCCAATCAGACATCGGACTCGTCGGCCTTGCGGTCATGGGTCAAAACCTAGCGTTAAATATAGCCGATCACGGCTTTCGCATCTCGGTTTTCAACCGAACTGCCTCTAAAATGGAGGATTTCGTTTCGAAAAACCTAGACACGCCCGGTGGCCTCGTAGGCTGCCCAACCATAGAAGACTTCGTTAAGTCCCTCAAGCGCCCTCGCAAAATCATTATTTTGGTTCAAGCGGGCAAGGCAACCGACGCCGTTATCAACGGTCTCCTCCCTCTCCTCGATCCAGACGATATCATCATCGACGGCGGAAACGCTCTTTGGACCGACACCATCCGCCGCGAAAAGGACCTCAACGGAAAAGGCTTCCGCTTCATCGGCTCGGGAGTTTCCGGCGGCGAAGAAGGGGCCCGTTTCGGCCCCTCTCTCATGCCAGGGGGTAAAGAATCCGCATGGAACGAGCTTAAACCAATCTGGGAAGCGATCGCTGCTAAAGTTGATGCCAACACTGGCAAGCCAATCGAAGGGGCGGCTCCAGGCAAGCCCGTCGAAGGCGGCGTAACCTGCACCACCTACATCGGCGAAAACGGTGCCGGTCACTACGTAAAGATGGTTCACAACGGCATCGAGTACGGCGACATGCAGATGATCTGTGAAGCCTACGCACTCATGGGCGGACTCCTCGACATGGAGCCAACCGAAATGAGCAAGGTGTTCGGCGAGTGGAACAAGGGCGTCCTCGACTCCTTCCTCATCGAAATCACCACCGACATTCTACAGCAAGCCGACCCTATAACAGGCAAGCCTTTCGTCGACATCGTCCTCGATACAGCGGGCCAAAAGGGAACAGGCAAATGGACTTCAGTCAACGCACTCGATATGGGCATCTCTGCTCCATCTGTAGCAGAAGCCGTATTCGCACGTTGCATCAGTGCCGTTAAGGATGAGCGCGTTGCCGCTTCCAAGATACTCACTCCAGTCATCGAAGCATTCGACGGCGACAAGGAAGAGTTCATTCAAGCAATCCACGACGCCCTCTATTGCTCCAAAATCTGTTCCTACGCTCAAGGCTTCCAGCTCATGCGTGCCGCACAGAAAGAATACGATTGGGAACTCAACTTCGGCGAAATCTCCATGATTTTCCGCGGGGGTTGCATCATCCGTGCTGCCTTCCTCCAAAAGATCTACGAAGCTTACCAACGCGACGAACAGCTCGCCAACCTCCTTCTCGACCCTTACTTCAAGAGTGAAATCGAGCGTTGCCAAAAGAACTGGCGTAAGGTCGTTGCCGCAGCAGCAGTGAGCGGAGTCGCCATTCCAACATTCATGTCATCTTTGGCCTACTACGATAGCTACCGCAGCGAACGCTTGCCAGCTAACTTGCTCCAAGCTCAACGCGACTACTTCGGTGCTCACACATACGAGCGTGTCGACGAGCCACGTGGCCAGTTCTATCACATCGATTGGCCCGACTCAACGCGCCCACAGATCGACGCCTAAGCGACCCCGTTCTAAACACTTCACCCAAGCCAGCCTCACTTCGAGGCTGGCTTTTTTTTATACCCAACCACTATGACAAGATAAAACATGGACACTCAAACCCATCGCCATTCACGATCACTTATTTAAATGACCTATACCACACTCCCTATATAGGAACTGGACAAGCGTCCTGACGCTCCTAATGTTCCGCCCTTAATATCTATGTCCACTGGCCAACACACACCTTTAGGGGAGCCAATTCCCAACAAACTCCACGCCGTCTCGGTGAGCATTCCGACAATGTCGGATGTGATCGGTTACGAAAAGGGCATTCCACACATCACCGCCAAGATCAAGACGGGCTATCCACGCTTCGTCATCCACCCCTTCCTAAAAAAAATCGAAGCTTATTGGCAGAACCTCTTCGCTCAACCCGAATGCAGCATTTGGGTCACTTCATCCGCTAAAATTGCACGAGAACTCGAAGCTCACCTCGCGGACCCCCGTACAAAGTTTTTAGGCCACGGTGGCGTATCCGGTTTACGTTTACCGGGCAGCGACACCGAACTAAACCGACGAGCCAAAAAATTCCTACAACACGTCGGTGGATTTCTTTCTTCACGAAATGCCGAGGACTACCTATTCGCTCAAAATAAAATTGATTCGATCGAGCCCGAAGAACTCCATCTCAACGATCCAGATACAAAAATAAAGTCCACTATTTCACCATGGCTCGGCAATGCTCCCGATGATTCAATCATCCTAACGAGCAATGGCATGAACGCGTTCTACGCGACCTACCAAGCCATCAACGCCATCCAAGCCCCCAAAGGAAAGCGCTCATGGATTAAGCTCGGCTGGCTCTACGTCGACACCATGAACATCGTCGACAAACTCGCCCCCCCTGATTCCGAGAACATCTATCACTACGACGTATTCGATCTGGATGGACTCGAACAACTCATTGGATCCCGAGCCAACGACTTCGCAGGCATCATAACCGAGTGTCCAACCAACCCACTCGTTCACACAATCGACCTAAAACGCATTCGAGAAATCGCGACAAAACACCAGATCTATCTCGTCGTCGATCCAACGATGAACTCCATTGCCAACGTAGACGTAGCCCCCTTCGCCGATGTCATTGTCAATAGCCTCACCAAATACGCAGGCAACCAAGGCGACATTATCATGGGATCCATCACCGCGACATCCCAATGCCCCGAAGCATCAAAATTCCTCGAACTCGCAAAATCAAATGCGGAACCGCTCTACCCACGAGACTCACAGCGCCTTGCCGCTCAAATTGAGCACTACGAAGCTCTCGTAACCAAGGCCAACGCGAACACGCAAAAAGTAGTCACTTTCCTAGAACAACAAAAGCCAGTCAGCAAAATCCACTGGTCACTCGAAGAGCGATCCCGCGACAACTACAATGCCATCGCCCGCAACCAAGACTCTGCAGGCTGTATGCTCTCCTTCGAAATCGACGGCCTACTCGAAACGTTCTTCGATGCCCTCCCACTCGCAAAAGGACCGAGCTTCGGACTCAAGCAATCCATCGCCTGCCCCTTCATCTACCTCGCACACTACGACCTCATCTCAACCGAACAAGGCAGAGCCTACCTCGACAAAGCAGGAATCAATCCCGACCTCATTCGCCTCAGCATAGGCGAAGAAGAACCAGAGCAAATCATTGCAGCCCTCCAGACTGGATTCGATGCCCTTTCAGTATAATTTAAATAGTCAAAAAAACAATGAGCCTACCCAACAGACCTGACACCGGAGTCATCCACTACGACCTCCCCTCTGCTTATCTGCCTCACGCCACGGGACTCCTCCACCTCCCTAGATTCATCGCCAAGGCCAAAAAGAGCGTCAACGGCGAGCTAGGAAAGTCCTACCAACGTAATTACAAAAAAGGCTTCGACCGCTTTCTCTGCCTGCATCTCGATATCGATCCCGATCAAGTCGAAACCATCGTCCGCGAAAGCAAGGACGACGAAGAAATCGACCGTCGCCTTCAAGACATCCTCCCCGACGATCTTCAAGTAGCGAAGTGGAACCGAGAACTCGTCCACAAAGGAATGAGCGAAATGGGCAGACAAGCACTCGACGACGCAAAACGCAAAATGGGAATAGAAAACCGGAGTGACCTAATATCCTTCGCCGACATGATCGAATTCGACGAAGAGCGCATCATCTAAGTACCTCCAAACGCCCATCCCTTCGTAGCAAATTATCAGATACTTTTACACGCCAATTGTCCGCCCCCAAACAAGCCCTCAAACCACGAATGGTCGGATCACCCGCCGCAACGACAGCTCCTTATTCGCTACGCACTCTCGCCCACATAAATCGTCTTGACCCCCAAGGGGTTCGCAAATAGGTTCTAAGGGTCCCCATACCCTCGAAGACCGACTACAAAAGCCGTCGGTTAACCACAGTCAAGAACGACATGGATATACCCCTACAGCGCGTCGAAGAATTCCTCCACCAACGGATCCCTCTGTCCAAGGCAATGAACTGCCAAGTGATAGAATGCACCAATCACGGTATAGTCATTAGGACGCCTAAATTCGCCAATACTGTAGAAGGCGATTCCTTATTCTCCGGTAGCATAATTTCCCTCTCATCCATGGCCGCATGGACCCTCCTTCAAGTCACCCTACGACAACTCGAATACGTTCCAGAAGTCGCCATGACAAAGTCGAAATGGGTCCGCAACGAACATCCTGACCTCGATTCAGATGGCATGGCCGCTCGCTGTTCCCTCCCCGAAGACAAAGTCTGGCAACAATTCCTCAGAATGCTCTCACGCAAAGGAAATGCTCACACAACGCTAACCGTTGAGACAACGGGCTCTCTTAATAACATCGGAACATTGACTTGTGAATTCGAAGCACGTGATCTGGACCAGCGATAATCGATCGCAGCACCACACGTCACCATGGATAAACAAGTACTCGTCGCTACAATAATCGCCCAGCTAGAAAAGACCCTCCAAGGCACCACACAAGCCGCACTTGAAGCAGCCCAAAGTGCCACCGACGATGAGGCAAAGTCAGAGAGTAAATACGATACCCGAGGCCTAGAAGCATCCTACCTTGCCAGTGGCCAAGCTCACTACGCCAAAGAATTAAAAGAGCAGCTCGATCTCTTTAGAAATCTGAAAATTGAGCAGCCCGACCCAAACACCCCAGTTCACCTCGGCAGTTTAATAACAACCCTGTCCGCTGAAGGACGAGAACGCTTCTTCATGGCCCCGGCCGAAGGCGGCTTAGAGATTGAGGGTTCCGGATCCACCATTCTCGTCATAACCCCCAAATCTCCTATCGGCTCCGCAATCATTGGGAAACAAATCGGCACCCAAACCGGTGGCCCGAATTCTAAGACGATAATAGGAATCGAGTAACCCTG
>CAWVWU010000213.1:0-6058 GCA_963933925.1 uncultured Puniceicoccaceae bacterium | reverse complement strand
GCAGAAGACGCAGTGCTCCATGTGAAACATGGGCATGTGCTGGTGCAGGGTGATTTCGAACCAGTTGGGCTTGGAGGCAGCGAGCATGGAGTCGAGCTGATCTGTATTCAGATCGTAGGAGGCGGTGAGGCGCTCGAGTTTCCAGCGTTCTATGAAGTACTCGGCGGTGAGGTGGTTGGCGACGTTGAGGGAGAAATCTCCTCGGAGGCGTTGGTCGGCGAGGGAGTTGAGGTGCTCGTGGTTTCGGGCGAGGAAGCCGTCGGCACCGCAGTTGCGGAGTTGCTTGATGGTCCAGTCTTCGCCGGATTTGAACATACGCGGTGGGGCGACCCAGATGGTGCGTTGGTTGCCGGAGCGTTCGGTTTCGGCTTTGCTGCGTTCGATGGCTTCGGCGTATTTACGCGGGTCTTCGAGCTCGATGTATATTTCTGAATACGGGAGGGAGAGGACGGTCTCGAATTGTTCCCAGCTTCGGACGTAGGGGATGAAATAGGTGGGTTGGTTCTGGGTTGTGGGTTCTGGGTTATGGGGATTGGACTTTGGGGTTTCTGGGGTGTGGGTGGTGATTTTGGGACGGGTGTTAAGTTGCCAGCGTAGGGGGGCGGCACGGAGGGCCATGAGGGAGTCGACCGCGTTGCGTCTGAGTTGGTTGAGTGCGGATACGGGGAGCATGCAGTCGCCGGTGAGTTGGTTGTCGAGGGAGTCTAGGTAGAGGGCGGTGCTGCCGAGGCGGCCGAGTTGTTTTTTGAGAGTCTCTGTAGAGAGCGGTTTGCTCTGGGCTTGTTCTAGGTTTTGCTCGGATTGGACTTGGGCTACGCGGCCTTCTTCGTCTTGGAGTGAGAATGTTAGGGGCTGTCCTACTTTTCCGGCTACGGTTGCGGTGACGGGGCGCTTATGGTTGGGCTTCTCGCCGGCGAAACTTTGGCGGAGGGCTTTGTCGAGGGCGGGGTCGGAGGTTTTGTAGAGGACGTTGCCTGGGGCGACGCGTTTCCAGTCGATGGAGCGGGGGAGGAAGCGGACGAAACTGAGGTTTCCTTTGGTGTCGATGGATATGATACGTCCACCTTCTTCGCGTTCGTCGGGGTGGCCGCGGTCGAATACGCAGCCGTCGCCGGCTTTGAGAGGGCCGTCTAGTTGGAGCCATACGCCATCGCGTTCGAGACGGTCGATGATGCCGAGTTTGAGGCCACGCTTTTTGCCGAAGCGGGCGTGGACGAGGGCTTGATTGTCGATGCCGTTGAGCCAACCTGTGGTGAGGCCGCGGGAGAAAGTCATTTCTAGGGCGTAGCGGCCTTGCTCGGTATCGGTGTTTGGACTTTGGGTTTCGCCGTGGCGGCGGGACCATGCGGCGTCGAGGGCTTTGCGGTAGACTCCGGTGACGCCGGCGACGTATTCGGGAGCTTTGAGTCGGCCTTCGATTTTTAGGCTGGCGACTCCGGCGTCGATGATGCCGTCCATGGCGTCGAGTCCTGCGAGGTCTTGTGGGCTGAGCAGGTAGCGTCGGTTGCCGAGGTCTATTTGTTTGCCGTCGCTATAGAGTTCGTAGGGGAGGCGGCAGGCTTGGGCACATTCGCCTCGATTGGCGGAGCGTCCGCCGAGGGATTCGCTGGTGAGGCACTGGCCTGAGTAGGCGACGCAGAGGGCGCCGTGTACGAAGATTTCCAGGGGCATGTCGAGACCCTTGGCGAGGGTCTTTTCTTTGATGGAGGCGATTTCCTTGAGGGAGCATTCGCGGGCGAGGACGACGACGCTGCTGCCGAGTTCTTCGGCGAAGTGAATTCCTGCCTCGCTGGTGACACTCATCTGGGTGGAGGCGTGGATGGGGAAGTCGGGGGAAAGCTGGCGGATGAGGCGGCAGATGCCTACGTCTTGGACGATGGCGGCGTCGACTCCGGAGTTGATGATGGAGCGGAGAAAACTTTCGGCGTCTTCGAGTTCGTGGGAGAAGACGAGGGTGTTGAAGGTGACGTAGCCGCGGACGCCTCGACTGTGGAGGTAGGCCATGAGGTCGGGGAGATCGGCTTCGGTGAAGTTTTTGCCGCGCATGCGGGCGTTGAAGCGGTCGAGTCCGAAGAAGATGGCGTCGGCACCGTTTTCTACGGCGGCGCGGGCACATTCCCAGTCGCCTGCCGGAGCGAGGAGCTCGGGTTTTTGGAGGGTGGCGTGTGATAGGTCGCTATCAGTGCCGAGGCGCTTGGGAATTAGTTTTGGCATGGTAGGGAAGTAGTTTGAAACCGCGAATATACGCGACGTAAGGAAGTGGAGATGACGAAGCAATGCACGCTAATTTGAAACGGAATTGGGTTGGGGATCTTTGGTTGAGAGTTTTTGCCCACAGATTGCTCAGATTTGTTCTTCGCTTCGCTGTCGCCTGTGGCTCGGTACACAGATGATTAGGACATTTTGTGAGATGCCTTTTTTCAATTCGGCCTATTTATCCTTTCATATTTGGACCGGTGGTACTGAATTGCATGGATATTGGTCCTGTTTGGGGAGTTTTCGTACCTACTGTAATCGCGAGAGTTTAGGCGTAAAAAAGGACGGCCGTTTGAGGGCCGTCCTTTGGGAAATGGGTTGATGTTGGGCTTCGCGGCGTGCCGGGCCGTCACGCCCTACCTTTTACAAGGCGGCTAGGGCTGCGTTGAGCGTTGGGCTCGGGCGCATTCCGGCGGCTGCTTTGGCGACGTCTGGTTGGTAGTAACCTCCGATTTCGACGGGCTTGCCTTGGGCTGCGATGAGCTCTTCGGTGATCTTCGCTTCGTTCTCGGACAATGTCTTGGCGAGTGGAGTGAAGAATGCTTTGAGGGCCGCGTTTTCGGATTGTTCTGCGAGGGCTTGGGCCCAGTAGAGTCCGAGGTAGAAGTGGCTGCCACGGTTGTCGATGCTGCCGATGCGGCGTGCAGGCGACTTGTCGTTGGCGAGGAACTTGCAGTTGGCTTCGTCTAGAGTGGTGGCGAGTACCTTGGCCTTTTCGTTGCCTGTCTTGGCTGCGATGTCTTCGAGGGAAACGGCCAGAGCGAGGAATTCGCCGAGGGAATCCCAACGGAGATAACCTTCTTTGACGAATTGTTGCACGTGCTTTGGAGCTGATCCGCCGGCACCGGTTTCGAAGAGTCCGCCTCCTTTGAGGAGAGGAACGATGGAGAGCATCTTAGCACTGGTTCCGAGCTCGAGGATCGGGAAAAGATCGGTGAGGTAATCACGGAGAACGTTTCCGGTGACTGAAATCGTGTCGAGGCCTTCCTTAACGCGTTTTAGCGAGAAGCGAGTGGCTGCGGCCGGTTCGAGGATTTGGATATCCAAGCCGTTGGTGTCGTGGTCTTTGAGGTAGGCTTCTACCTTCTTGATGAGGTTGGCGTCGTGGGCACGGTTTTCGTCGAGCCAGAAGATGGCTGGAGAACCTGTGGCTCGGGCGCGGTTGACGCCGAGCTTTACCCAGTCTTGGACGGGCTCGTCTTTGACTTGGCAGGCGCGGAAGATGTCGTCTGCCTCAACCGTGTGCTCCATGAGAGCGGTTCCGGATGCGTCGACGACGCGGATGGTTCCGGCAGCGGCGATCTTGAAAGTTTTGTCGTGGGAGCCGTACTCTTCGGCCTTCTTTGCCATGAGACCAACGTTGGCGACGTTACCCATTGTGGTTGGGTCGAAGGCACCGTTTTCGCGGCAGAAGGATATTGTTTCTTGGTAAATACCTGCGTAGCAACGATCTGGAATGGTTGCCTTCATGTCCTGCAGATTGCCGTCGGGGCCCCACATTTGACCGGAGGTACGAATGGCGGCGGGCATGGAGGCGTCGATGATCACATCGCTTGGGACGTGGAGGTTTGTGATTCCTTTGTCGGAATCGACCATGGCGAGCGCGGGGTTGGTTTCGTAGACGGCTTGGAGGTCGGCTTCGATGGCAGCGGCTTCGTCTGCTGGGAGGCTCTTAATTTTCGCGTAGACGTCGCCGATTCCGTTGCTGGAGTCGACTCCGAGTTTTGCGAAAGTCGCGGCGTGCTTTGCGAAGACTGTCTTATAGTACGCTTCGACGCAGTAGCCGAACATGATTGGGTCTGAGACCTTCATCATGGTTGCCTTGAGATGAAGGGAGAAGAGAACGCCTTGTGTTTTGGCGTCTGCGATTTGCTCTTCGAAGAATTTGCGAAGGGCGGCCCCGCTCATGAGAGAGGAGTCGAGGATTTCGCCGGCTTCGAGGGCGAGGCCTTCTTTAAGAATGGAGACGGATCCGTCTGCGGCGACGAATTCGATGTTAACGGACTGTGCGTTTTCGCTAACAATGGATTGTTCGCTTCCGTAGAAGTCGCCTTCGCTCATGTGAGCAACGTGTGTCTTGGAGTCAGATGCCCATGCTCCCATGGAGTGTGGGTTTCTCTTGGCGTATTCTTTAACGGCACCGGCGACGCGGCGGTCGGAGTTGCCTTCACGAAGGACCGGGTTAACAGCACTGCCGAGAACCTTGGCGTAACGGGACTTGATGTCCTTTTCTTCGTCTGTTTGGGCGTCTTCTGGAAATTCTGGGAGAGCGTAGCCGTGTGCTTGGAGTTCGACGATGGCTGCCTTGAGCTGCGGGATGGACGCGGAAACGTTGGGAAGCTTGATGATGTTGGCTTCGGGCGTTTTTGCGAGTTCGCCTAGTTCGGCGAGGGCGTCGGCTTGCTTCTGTCCTTCAGGGAGCAAGTCGGAAAAATTGGCGATGATACGTGCAGCGAGGGAAATGTCGCGTGTTTCGACTGCGACGTCGGCTGCCTTGGTGAAGGCTTCGACGATAGGCAGAAACGAGTGCGTAGCGAGTGCCGGCGCTTCATCAGTTATAGTGTAGATGATCTTCGATGTAGATGTGGACATGGTTTCCTGGCTTTTTTTGATCTTCGATTCAGGATTGAGGCTCCTTGATGACGGAGTTGTTCTAAAAACCGAACGCTGTTTCCGTAGCACCCTGTGGGGAGAGGTCAACAAGATTGATTCTGAGGCGATTTTTGAGAATATTGGGGAGCCGGGGGCTTCGAGAAGGAGGAAGGGGAGTGGAAGAGGTTTGTGGTCGTCGGAATTTTCGATCGATTTGTGTATTGAAAAGCCCAAGACTGGGTGGTCTTGGGCTTTGATGAAAAAAAGTGTTTTGCTCTAGATAGGAGTTCTTCAGAATGGAGAGCTACCGTCTTTGGGATTCCAGAAGGAGATTCCAGTGATGGTGTTTGTTGAATCGAGGGTGAAGACGGTGACTTTGCCTTTTTCGGTTGGGAAGTTGTCGAGGAGGCCTTTTTCATCAGCGAGGAGGATGCGGTGTGGGTACTTCTGCATTTTAGGAATTGCGAAGAAACGACCGATACCCGGCATCCCGTAAATGTTGGCGATGAAGATGGCTTTGTTGTCGGGGAGAAAGGATGCCCCTTGTTCTTCGAGGTAGGCATTCGCTTTTTTCCCCGGTGTCATATCGAAGCTGACAATCACGTGAGCGGTGTCGTTGGTGATTGCGTAGGGAGCCTCGTGCTGGTCGGTGGCGGAGATCGTTGGAAAGGCGTCTCCAGATACGAGGGTATCGGCGAAGGCTTGGGCAGAGAAGAATGCCAAGAGCGTTGCGAGGAGCAGAGTGGGTAGGTGGCGTTGGTTTTTCATATGGTTGAGCAATCTATAGAATATAAGTGAACGTAAGATGAATAAAGAATGAATTATATTTAATACACTCTTCATTTTCGGTTCATGCGGATGAGGTAGTCTGTGTGGATGATAAGGGTCGTGTTGAGATTACTAATATTGGGTTTGGTGGCGTGTCATGGGATTGCCGCGGAACTTGAAGTCGATAAGTCGGTTTCAAAAGTGTTTGCAGAGGTGAAGGCGTCTCCGCCTCACTCTTTTGAGGTTGTGGTGACTGATTTCGAATCTGTGTTATCGATTGATGACTCTGGGGCGATGACTGCCGCTCGATTCACATTCGATTTCGCCGATCTAGATTCTGATAGTAACAAGCGTGATTCGAAGATGCGTTCCTGGATGAATGTGGAGCTTAATCCAGTTGTGGAATTTGTCTTGGAGAAAACGGAAACGCGGGAGGAAGGAC
>CAWVWU010000212.1:0-6077 GCA_963933925.1 uncultured Puniceicoccaceae bacterium | reverse complement strand
AAACCTCCTTGTTTAAGGGAGGTTTTTTTCGTCTTCCAATGGTACCCAGGGGGGGGGTCGAACCCCCACTCCTTGCGGAACTGGATCCTAAATCCAGCGTGTCTGCCAATTCCACCACCTGGGCATCCTTTGGAAAAGCGTGAAAGAAGACGATGTTTTGAACTGAAATCAACCCTTATTTTGATTTTTCTAAACTTCTTTGCTTAGTGGCGTTCTAAGAGACTGATTTGTAGGATTGAAATTGTGTAATTGAGCTTTTGAATTGCCTCACTAAGGGGCTTAACTCACAAGCTTGGTACTTCGCAATCACCCCTATACTGTAGATTTCGATTTTTCTTTTTAGTCTTAGAATGAAGTTAGTTTTTCCTGTTTTTGTTATTGTTGCTGCGTGTGTGTTGATTTCTGGTCGATCGACAGCCAACGAATTGTTGGTCTCCTCGTTGCCGGAAATGTATATGCCCGAAATCGGGAATTTCATGGAGACGGCTCTGATCGGAGCGGTGGATGTGGAGAATCGGAGTTTGATAGATCGCGAGAATTTGGGGCGTGTTAAGGTGGGCGACTCCTTAAAATTGCCGGATGTTTCCTTGAATTTCATCTACCGGATGGAGGATGATATAAGCAAGGTGGGGTCGAATGTGAAGGATCGGCAAATTGCTGATTTTTCCGTTGATCAGCCCTTGTTTCACTGGGGGGTGTTGGCGGCGGACAAAAAGATGTTTCGTATGCAATATGAGATTTCTCAGTTGCAGACTCGGCAAACGATGAAGTTTTTGGCTAAGGACACGCGCAGTTTGCTTATGAATTTATGTCTGCAAAAGACGTCTTTAGAACAAGTGAAGGTTGGTCATGAGGCCAATCTCGAGTCGTTGAGTTTGTTGAGACAGCGTTTTGAGTCGGGAATCGAGTCGGAGCAGGTTTTGGAGACTAAGGAAATCGAACTTGAGAGAAGTAGGCTGCACCTCGATCAGGTGACGCGGAATTTAGACTACTATTTAGATAGTCTGGAGAGGCGTTTTCGTTTGCCACGGGAATCTATAATGGAGGGTGCTCCTTCTCGTATTCCTAAGGTGGAGATTTTGAGTGAGGGGGTGCTTGCGTCTTTGGAACAGCTTGTGACGGTGGCTATTTCTGCGAATGAGAATATTAAGCTTAATGAGATCTATATGGAGATTTCGAATCAACATTTGCACAAGGCTGACAAGCGATTGTATCCAAAGATCAGCGTGACGACTGGGATTACCCAAAACGAAAGAGATATTAATGGGCGCTTGACCGAAGAAGAATTGCTCTATGCGGGGGTGAACGTGGATTGGAATATTTTTGATGGCTTTGAGACGGCTGGTTTGAAGGAGGTCGCTCTTGTTGGATTGGAACTTTCGCGAAAGACGTCTTCGGAATACCGTTCTTGGTTTAAGGAGGAATTTCGGAGAATGGTGCATTCTTTGAGAAGAGAGGCGTCTTACCTACGAATCGACGAGAAGCTTTTGCTGCGTTATGAGAAGGAGTTAGAAGACGCGAAAGGGCGATTTGGAGATGGCACGATTTCTACCGTGGATTTGGCGAATGCTGAGCGGTCATTTGAAGCGAGACTGTTAGGGGTGGAGCATGCTAGAGTGCGTTACTTGAATTCCTTGACCTCATTGGTGTCTACTATTGGGTTGGATCCCTTTGTGCTGAATACAGCGGATAGTCCTACTTCACGTTCTAAGGAGTGATTTGAATCTACGTTATTATATGAGACTTTTCCTAAAGATTATTTTGCCCATTATTGTTTTAGGCTTCGCAGCGGTCTACCTTGTGAATTCGTTGAAGCCGACCGCAATCGTTATGCGTGTTGAGCGTGGTAAGGCGGTACGTGCTGTTCCCGGAACTGTGGAAGTTTTAGCGAAACAGGAGATGGAAATTCGTGGCGAAGGCCATGGGCGTGTGGTTGAATCTTGGATCGAAATCGGTTCGAAAGTAGAGGAAGGTCAACAAATTATCCAATTGGATACGGGGGACTTGGACTTGGAGTTGGAGCGTACACGCAATGAACTCAAAGCCTTGGTGGATAACTTTGCTTTGGGGTCGCCTCATCGCTTTAGTCAAGAGGCCGCTCGTTCGAGATTGGAGGAGCAGG
Source organism: uncultured Puniceicoccaceae bacterium (assembly GCA_963933925.1). Classification (GTDB taxonomy): domain Bacteria; phylum Verrucomicrobiota; class Verrucomicrobiia; order Opitutales; family Opitutaceae; genus JAKYXN01. The sequence continues at coordinate 3,955 of CAWVWU010000212.1, read as the reverse complement.
TGAAGATGTTTGAGCGTGGAGCGACGAGCGAGAAAGTCGTCGATGAGCATCGCCGAGAGATTGCTCGGCTTCAGGATGTCATTGATAGGGACGCGGCACATTATGATTTGCGCGTGAACCAGCTCAACCTTCAGATCAAGAATTTGGGACGTCAGTTGGGCTTGCGTAAGGTTGTGTCTCCTGTGTCAGGGACGATCACTGAAGTGCATGCCTATAAAGGGGATTTGTTGGGGCATGGGCAGACGGTTGCTCGGATTATTTCTAGTGAACGCGTGGTTGAGGTGAGAATTGGCGAAGAAAATTTCGCTGGTCTTGAGGTGGGGCAGCGTGCTCGTGTGAAATTTCTTGGGTACGGAGCCGATGTGTTCGATGGCGTCGTGAGTAAGGTGCTTCCAGTTGCGGATGCTGCGACGCAGCGTTATACGATACATCTGGATCTCGAAATCGATTTTGAGAAACTTTTTCCCGGTTTGACTGGAGAGGCACGGATCACGTTGGATGAGCGTGATGACACCTTGATTATGCCTCGGATGGCTCTGGAAGGTGCGACTGTCTATGTTGTGGAAGACAAAACAGTGCGGCTGCGTACCGTCGCGGCGGGCTATCGAAATTTGAGTAGCGTCGAGGTTCTCGACGGGCTCGATGAAGGTGATTTGGTCATTGTGGACAACTTGGAGCTTTTCAAGGAAGGGGACCAGGTCCAAGTGGAGATGGCGGAGTAGGGGGGGAGGAATTGAGAATTAGGAATTACGAATTCTACTGTTCGTTTGGAATTCTCGGGCTTTGCTTTTTATAACCGCAAAGGAGAATGAGGGTTTTACTTGCCCTTCGACTGAGCTCTCTTCAAGTCCGAGCTCACCTCAGAGTCGAGGACAGGGTCTACGAGGTTGTGGGGTGGCCATCGGGACGATGGGCCGCTACCATTAGGTTGTGATTAAATGCACGCGGTGGTTTCTTAGTCCCAGAGGGGACTTGGGTAGGCTCCGTCTTTGATGAAGCCGGCAATGGCGTTTTGGACGATGGGGAGGTCGTCTTTGTGAGTCATACCGATCCAGGGACTATGACAGTCGAGGACGTGGACCTTGGCGTTGCCTTGTTTGGCTTGGGAGTCGACTGCGGCCGGGAGGTAGAACTCGCTTTTGAGTTCGTTTCCGTGGGTTGAGAGGAAGTCGACAAAGAGTGCCTCGAGCTGTGCGGCGAATCCAGCGTGGAAGCCCCAGCAGTTGAGAGAGGTGAGGACGGAGCCTTCTAGAGTCACAGTTTCACCTTGGGCGTTTTTACCTTGGATGGCGTTCGCTGTGGTGTTGAGGGCGATTTCGCTGTGTTCTTCGACACTGATTAGTGTGCCATCGGCTTGGGTCTGGCAGATGCCGCGCGATACGGTTCCTTTGTCTGAAAGTGTGTTGGCGAGTGGGTAGCCGATAAGGGCGTAGTCGATTTGGGAATCGCTGGCGAGAGATCGGGCGAGGGATTGGTAGGCGTTGCTGCCGTAGAAATCGTCGGCGTTGATGACGGCAAAAGGGGTAGTGATCGCTTTACGTGCGGCGTAGACAGCATGACCGGTCCCCCATGGCTTTTCGCGCCCGGCGGGAGGAGTGAATGGATTGGGAAGGTCGTTAAGCTCTTGGTGGACGCATTCGATTTCGATTTTGTCGGCGTATTTGCTGGCGACGGCGTCATAGAAATCGTCCTGCATTTCTTTGCGAATGACGAATACGACCTTTCCGAATCCTGATTGGATGGCGTCATAAACCGAGTAGTCGAGGATCCATTCGCCTGATGGGCCGACGGGCTCCATTTGTTTCATGCCTCCAAAGCGGCTGCCCATTCCTGCTGCGAGTACGAGTAAAGTCGGTTTCATAGGGAGGAGTTTTGAATCTAGATATCGCGTGCTGGCAATCCTGAAAGCGTTGGGAGGGGAGTCTATAATATGTTAGAAAGTGGGGCGAAGAGAGCTTGCGGTCGTTGGGGGGGCTTGGCATAGAGGATGGCTTTAAATCGATATGGATAGTAAGTATTTAGGAAAGACCGTTCGTGAACCAGTAGAGGAGTTGGATACTTTTCCCGCTCCAGAGGGAGTCTCGAGAGTTAAGATGACTTCGGATGAAGTGGCGAGTTCTTGTCCGATCACGGGGCAACCTGACTTCTATACGATATCGATTGAGTACGTGCCCAGTGAGCTCTGTATCGAGTCGAAGAGTTTGAAGCTTTATTTGTGGGGGTTTTCTCAGAAGCAGATGTTTGCGGAGGCGATGACGGCAGAGGTTTGCAATCGGGTCGTGGCAGATATCGTTCCTGTTTCGTGCGTGGTGACTTCGGTTCAGAAGTCGCGTGGTGGCATTTCAATTGAGACGAAGGCGTGTTTCCCAAAGGAATCTGCGTAGCCGGAAATAAGGAATATGGAGATTTTAAAAAGGTTTGAGCGTCGGTTTGGAGGTTGGGCAATTGAGAACCTGACCTTGTATATCGTCATTGGTCAGGTGATTGCGTGGGTAATGATTCAGTTTTACCCGAGCACGATGAATGAGATGTTGTGTGTGCCGGCTTTGGTTTTGAAGGGAGAGGTGTGGCGCTTGTTCTCCTTTATGTTGATTCCTCCTTCGATGAAGATTTTCTTTATGCTGTTGGGTTCCTATGTGCTTTACAGTTTTGGGTCCTCTTTAGAGCGGGTGTGGGGAGCGTTTTATTTTAACCTTTATGTGTTGATTGGAGCCATTTCGGTGGTGTTGGGAGGATTCTTTTTCCCGGCGATGCCTATTGATAACGCATTTTTAGTGCCGTCCGTATTTCTCGCGTTCGCCTATTTGTTTCCAGAATTTGAAATTCTTATTTTCTTTATTCTGCCAGTGAAGATGAAGTGGATCGGAATGATCGGTGGGGCCTATGTCGCGTTTATCGTGATCATTGGGCCGTTGCCGGCAAAGGTCTTCGCTTTGGCTTCGGTTGCCAATTTTCTGATTTTCTTTGGTAGAGATCTTGTACGTCGGCTTCGAAGTAAGGAGCGTGAGGTGAAGCTGAAGTCAGAAAAGAAGAAGGAGGAGGCTACACCTTTTCATACGTGCTCTGAGTGTGGGGCGACAGATCTGAGTCATAGCGAAAGGGAGTTTCGTTATCGCGGGGAAGAGGCTATTTGCTCGGAATGTTCGGACACGAGTTCTGAGCAGGCGGAAAAAGAGGCTTAGTTTTTTTTGCCCACAGATTGCACAAATTTCCACAGATCATGTGGAATTAGGGCTATTGAATCCGTAGGAGCACGCCGAGGGGGTGGGGATTTTTGGGGAATTCTGATGGATTCGGAGCGAGGACTTAGGTAGAAACGACGGTTCGTCGTTTTGTGTTTTGAGAAAACGGGAGGATGGCGTTCCCACGTTTGGGGGTGGGTTTAGGGGCGTTTTAGGGAGCCGTTTTTAGGTTGTTGCCAGGTTATTCACATCGTGTTTTTGGGGTCCATTTGGGCCCCTTTTTTGTGCCTCAATTTGGCGGTGAATAAGTGTGGAAAAGTGGGGATTTGATTGGTTTTGGACCAAAATGGAGAAATTGGGGCAAAGATCCGTTTCCCTCTCAAAATCGGCGAAATAGGGGTAAATTCGATGTGAAAACCGCAATTGTGAATAACATGTGGGTAATTTGAGGGGGGTCTGGTGGGAATATGTTTTGACAAAGTGGGGGAAAGTGGGGAGTTTTGGGGACTTCTTCACAAAGATTCCGGAATAATTAAATAATGAACGCACTCGCCAGAACAATTTACGTTGGAAAACACCAACGTAATTTAGATTCGAAGAATCGGTTAACGATTCCTTCGAAGTGGCGCTTTGATGGAGACACGGAAGACGTGTATTTGGCTTTGCCGGATCCGAGTGGGTGTATTCTCGTTTTGCCGCCGAAGCAGGTGGAGAAGTTGTACGAGAAGGTAGAGTCTCAAGATTTGAGCGACGAGGATGCTCAAGAGTTGCAG
>CAWVWU010000211.1:0-6107 GCA_963933925.1 uncultured Puniceicoccaceae bacterium | reverse complement strand
TGTTTGACCTCTACAACCTCAGGCGTTCGCAGATCATGATTCGCGATCAACTTGTCCTTACCCCTCGCCGATTCATCAACGGGCTTCCGCACGTCAGTTTTTTTCACCGACTTCGTCTTATATGTCTTAGACGTTTTCTTGGTTTTCGTCGCGTACTTCTTTGTTGAGTAGTTCTTATACTTCTTCGTTCCTGGCTGAATCAGCTTAGGAACCTTCTTTTTCGACGGATCCAAGCCTGCCTCAGAAGGAACGACAAAGCCGACCAACAACACAAAACTCAAAACTGTCCAAAAAAAACGCATCTTTACTCGGGTTCTGCCATACCTTCAACAACCCATTCCTTCGCCTCGGGTACTTGCTTATAGAATTCTTGAAGGGTTTGACTCAAATGATCCGCATATCGGAAGTGAGCTCCAAGCCCCGTACGCAATTCAGCCTCGTACACATACTTATCCGCATGCGTCGAATGCTCGAACGGTGTCTGGCTTCCTAAAAACAATGCATAGAGGTAACTCGCTTCGCCTCGCTCGAGCAATTTGCCCAAAAACGCGGTCTGCTTGTCAATAAACGTCTGATACATCGAGCGATCTACTGCTTCAGGTAAATAAAAGCCTGCTTGAATAAAAGGAGTATAACGATGTCCGGTGCGGTGCCGGTTTAAATCGCGCAATTCCGCAACTGCCATATTATTCCAAGCAAACGAGACACGCATGCGACGAATAGATGTCCCTGCGTAACCATAACGATTGCCACGGTGTTTAAGACCGTCCTCAACCGACTGATCCTCTGTCATAAACGGGGGAACCGATCGATCAACCTGAACCCAGACCTCGTCAGCGAGTTGACCAGCAGACAGTCGAGCCCTTCCAAGAGAAATACTAGTATCCAGTTCCTGCTTACATTGTTCAACATATGAAGGTTCCGCCACACTATGGCGCATCAAACGCGGTGCGAACTTCATCAACTCAACTCGTAAAGCTTCCGCCACCTGTTGAGCCTCCACCTGAGGCATTGATGCCAGGTGCTTTACCGATTGTGCCCACATACGAGCGGACATTACCAATGCGAGATTCGTCTTCGTCGCGACTGGGATAAAATAACGAGCCCGATCGAGAGCAAAATTCTTACGCATCCGTCCGAGAACTTTCGCAGGCGTGCCCTCCGGAGCTCCAATAACCGATGAGTCCTCCTGGGCTAATGCATCCAGTCTGGCATATTCCTTTTCGTAACACGCAAAGCCTTCTGTCACGAGTTCTCGCCACTCTTCTGCCAAATCTTCCGGGATACCGAGTTCGGCAGCATTCGGGACATTCTGCGGATCCATCGTGATATAGCGGGTGCTCGATTCCTGCCCATCACACATTTGAGAAATCTCAAAAAGCTTAAAGGCCATCCACATCGACACATCATCCACTGCAATCGCAATTCCACCGGTTAACCCACCGATCGAAGCATGACCATAGTCGACAAACTTCAAAATGCGGTCGATCGACTTTCCGGGATTCGCAAGGTCAACCTTGCCCATGATGTTACCAATACCATCGTTACTGCGGGAATACCGAGCCAACACAGAAGCGAGCAACTCAGGAGTAACCTTAAATTCGTTTTCCGCTTCCGCGGGAGGGACAATAGCAAGACCGGTGACGTTCATGAAAAAATTGATTGGCCCACAGATAACAAAGACGTGGGATAAATATTTTTCGAAGTACACTAACGATACCAGCCAGTTGCAAATTCAAAGAACCAAATCATTCGCGTAAATTCGCGGTTTTCCAAAACCGTCCATCCACAAAAAATCCCACGAGCCGAAGCATCGTGGGATTCATAAAATTTGAATCTAAGGCTCGATCCTACTTACCAGCCAACCAGTCGCCAAGTGGGCTTTGGTAGAAACCGAGGAGAATTGTCCCCGCAACGGCGATCAATATAGTGACACGTCCAAGGAATTGAAGCGATTCGCCAGGAGCCGCTTTCTCCCCTTCTTCGTCTTCATCAAAGCTCCATGCCTCGAAGAAAGCCGACTTGATAACACCAAAATAGTAATAGATGGAAACGACCACCCCAACAATTCCTACCGCGAGGAGTCCGTAAAGCTCAGCCTTAAATGCCGCTACAAAGATAAGAAGCTTTCCGATAAACCCAGCCAAAGGAGGAATTCCAGCAAGAGAACCAATTCCAACAGCCAAGGCCAATCCCAAGAATCCGTTACGCTTCGCTAGGTCACCGAGATCATCCAAGGTCAATTCGGCGTCATTTTCCTGTGGCATATGAGCAAGCACTGCAAACACCGCCATCGATGCCAACATATAAGCAAAGAGATAAAAGATGATCGCATTATTCGCCCACCCGACCGATTGAGCGGCAATCACGCCAATCAAAAGGAATCCCGCGTGAGAAACACCGGACATTCCGATGACGCGCTTGATATTGCGCTGGGTAAGAGCTCCAAAGTTACCGAACAAAATAGTAAGCCCGGCCAAAACAGTTAGCAGCGGATAAAGCCAATCCTTCAGCGGTTCGAACACGACCACCAAATTCAAAAGCATCGCGAACCCAGCTCCCTTAGAAGCCACCGCAAGCAAGGCGGTCGTAGGAATGGGTGCACCTTGATAAACATCTGGTACCCAAATCTGAAAGGGAAACGCTCCAATTTTGAAAGCTATACCCGAAATAACGAGCAACATCCCTATCAACACCATCGAATCAGCGGAATTCGCGGCTAAGAAGACATTCAAATTAGCGAAGTTCAACGGATCCGAACTATGACCAACTAAAGCTGGATTACTCGCCGCCCCGTAAAGCAATACGATACCGAAGAGCAAAATCGATGAGCTCAAGGCTCCCATGATCAAGTATTTCAAGCCCGCCTCGAGCGACAAAGCATTCGTGCGGAAGTAACTCACCAAAATATAGAACCCTATCGTCGCAGTCTCGAGAGCCACAAAAAGCATCACGAAGTGAGCACTCTGAGCAAGCAACATCAAGGAAGCCGTAATAACCAATAGAATATGGAAATACTCAACGCGGGGCATATCCTTCTTTTCCAGACTCACCATCGCGAGATAACTCACAAAACTCGAAGCCGCTAGAAAGAATATGCGAAAGGCCTGACCAGTCCCACTAAACGACATCATGCCACCAAAGGCTTCGCCTTCGCAGCAGCCCGTACGATCAAATATCAAAAGATAGCCGAGCAGGCATAATTGACCTACGATGGCGATTCGAGGAATCAATCCGTGAGCAAATTTTGGCAGGACAATTTCCAGCACAAGCAAAGCCAAGGCAAGCAGCCCTAGGATCAATTCAGGATAAACGGCGCCCCATTGATTGGTATCGGCGATTTGTTGAAGCAGTTCTGTGGACATATCAGATCCGGAATAAATTCTTAATCGTGGTTGTGGGCGTGGCTCGATGACTCAACTTCTTGAGCCGCGTAAACGGGCTCACTTTTGAGTGCATCATTGATTGCCGTCGTTACGGTCTTCGGGAAGAAGCCGATGAAAAACATTGTGATGAGAAGGATCAGTGCAGGCACACGTTCGGACCAAGTCATGTCAGTCGTCTTATGCTCCTTTTGAACTTCTCGAAAGTCGTCGGACTCAGGTCCGAAGAATACTGCTGAAATTGCTCGCAAGCCGTAGATCGCAGAAATCACGATTCCCGCCACCATCGCATACACGAGCCAGCTCTTGTACTCGTACCCTGCAAGAAACATTGAAAGTTCACCCCAGAAGTTAGCCAAGCCAGGTCCAGGAAGACCAATACTCGCCATCATACCGCATACGAAAAATGCAGAAAGGACAGGTGCTTTCTTCGACAAGCCTCCCATTTCATCCATTTCGAAAGTCTGTGTACGGTGATGAATCATCGTCGAAAGCATAAAGAGCAAGGCGACAGTCAACCCGTGAGCGACCATCATCAAAACTGCTCCACCAACACCCAACACACTCATTGTAGCGACTGCAATAAAGGCATAGCCCATGTGCATCACCGAGCTGTAACCGAGCATCTGCTTCAAGTCACGTTGAGCCATGGTCACCAAACCGATCACCAAAATATTGCCCAGAGCCAACCAAACAATCCAGTTTTCCCAATGTGATACACCATCCGGCAACAAAGGAACTGCGATTTGAATCAAACCATAAAGACCAAACTTCTTAAGAACACCCGCATGCAGCATAGCTGCCGAACTCGGAGCCGCTCCGTACCCTAAAGGTGCCCACGTATGGAAAGGCCAAAGGGAAACGAGAATACCAAAACCAAATAACAAAAGCCCAAACGCGTAGTTCTGAACCGAATCTGTCAAAGGTTGTGCCGTTAAAGCTGCTTTCAGGGCGATCAAGTCAAAGGACTCCGCCCCACTCTTCACATAGATCGCGATCAACCCGATCAACGAGAGCATTGCTCCGAGCGTAAGGTAAATCGTCATCTTCATCGCCGCGTAGTTGCGATCGCGACCACCCCAAACACCGATCATGATGAATGTAGGAATCAAAGCCAACTCGTGGAAGAAGTAGAAAAAGAATACATCGATTGAAGAGAACACCCCAATCAAGCCCGCCTGCATGACGAGCAGACAAAACAAATAGCGGTGCAAGTTCTCTGCCTTGGACTGAGCCGCATAGAGCCCAGCTGCCAAACCAACGATCGTTGCCATAACAAACAACGGCAGTGCTATCCCATTAAGACCGAGCTTCAAACTCACTCCGATTACACTAAGTCCTGTATCGAACTCGCTAACGAACGCATAGCCGCCAGCTTGTTCTGGAGAATAAAGTCCCCAAAGACAAAGAGCCAAGCCCACGGGAATTGCGAAGCCCGCCACGCTGACGATCTGTACCGCAGCACGTCCCCAGCTCTTGACGAACAAGGTTAGAAACGCAGCGACCAGTGGGACTGCTATAGAAAATTGAACTAATGATGAATAGTCGTTCATTCGAAAATGTGTCGTGAAATTCGTAAGAAAAAGGAGTGCTTAAAAAAGTCCCGCCGCGATCGCCCAGAACAGAACCACCCCACCGATAAACCAATAAACGTATACGTGAATACTTCCGACGTGTAGTGCACGCAGACCAATACCGATCAAGCCTGCCACTCCAGCCGTGCCGCGGATGATCAATCCCGAGAGAATGATCTTCTCTACAAAATCAAATAGCCGTGCCACGTTCTGCTGAACCTTCGCCACGTACGCATCGTACACTGTGTCGAAGAAAAACTTTTTATTAAACAGTCTGTAAAGAGGAGCCGCTTTCTTTTCCAAATTATCTTCACTCGCTCCGAACTTATAGAAGAGCACCGAAAGAATGTAACCAACGAATACGGCAACCAAACTGGCTACCAAAATCTGACTGTGCTGTGCATCCGAAGATGGATGTGGGATTCCACCAATAACGCCCTGGAACGCATCGTGATAAAGAGCCGCCTTTCCTCCGATCACTGCAAGCACTGCAAGAATTGCGAGAGGAACGGTCATCAACAAACCATTCTCGTGGGCATGATTCGCGTTCTTAGACTTCGGCTTCCCAAAGAAAACGATAATCCAGAGACGCGTCATATAAAACGCGGTCAAAAAAGCTCCAAAGACCAAAAGGTAAAATGCTGCCGGACTCGCCTGAAGAGCCACTGCCAATATAGCGTCTTTCGAATAGAACCCAGCCAACATCGGGAAACCGGTCAAAGCCAAGGTCGCGATGGTGAAGGTAATAAACGTAATCGGCATCTTCGATTTCAAACCACCCATCTTAAAGATGTCCTGCTCATGATGACAGGCGTGGATAATCGAACCGGAACCAAGGAAAAGAAGGGCCTTAAAGAAAGCGTGCGTCGTCAGGTGAAACATTGCCGCTGCAACACCACCGGTCACAACCGCTTCACCCATATGCTCATGTCCACCACCCTGTGTATTCAAGGCAACGATCGAACCAAAACCAAAGGCAGCCACCATGTAACCGAGTTGAGAGACGGTGGAGTAAGCCAAAATTTTCTTAATGTCACGTTGCCCGATTGCCGTGAGACCCGCGAAGAGTGCCGTTGCGACACCTACCCAAGCGATTATCTCGAGGGCATCGACTGTCATCATAAATCCGGCACGACAAAGAAGATAGATA
>CAWVWU010000210.1:0-6115 GCA_963933925.1 uncultured Puniceicoccaceae bacterium | reverse complement strand
CGGATCCAGTGATAACGCGTTTGGCGATTGATAGTCGTCGCGTGGTTCCGGGATCCTTGTTTTTTGCCCTACCTGGACTGAAATCGGATGGAAATCGGTTTATTGACGAGGCGATTGCACGCGGAGCGGTTGCAGTGATTTCGAATCAAGATCGACGATTTGGCGGGCAGAAGGTGGCGTTCGTAAAGAGCCTAACCCCCCGGTTGTCTTTGGCAAAAATATCCCGAGCGTTCTTTGGGTATCCCGATCGTGCTCTTTCATTGATAGGAGTGACTGGTACCAATGGGAAAACGACGGTGACTGGACTTCTTAAAGGGATGCTTTCGTTTTCCGGTGCTCGTGTCGGTTCCTTGGGGACGGTGGGGTATGATTTAGTGGAACGTTCCCTTCCTTCGTTTCGAACGACTCCGGAGGCTCATGAGCTTTGCGAATTACTTTCTCAGATGGCGACTTTTGATTGTTCGCGTGTCGTGATGGAGGTGAGCTCCCATGCTATTGATCAACTTCGGATTGCGGAGTTGGAGTATAATGCAGGTATCTTTTTAAATCTTACACGCGATCATCTCGATTACCATGGTGACATGGAGTCTTATTTTGAAGTGAAGAAGAAGCTCTTTGCTGGGGAGATCGGGCCAAAACCGCAACACGCGGTGGTGAATTGCGATGATCCTTATGGAAAACGCTTATTGGAGGAGTTGAAAGGGGATGCACCGATCGCATTTGGATTTTGTAAGGAGGCGAGTGTACGTGCTGATTCTTTGAAATTGGAACCCGATGGGTGTTCATTTGAGTTGGTTTGGCCAGGTGGCCGTGCTCCTGTTAAAACTGGATTGGTTGGACGTTATAATGTGAGCAATGTACTTGCGGCGTTTGCGACTTGTTTTGCTTTGGGAGTGAAGATTGAGGATTGTATTGAAAATTTAAAATCGTTTAAGGGCATTCGTGGTCGCATGGAGCTTGTTGAGGTAGGGCAGGACTTTAGAGTAATCGTTGATTATGCTCATACCGCGGATGCGTTGAAGAATGCATTGGGAATGTTGAGGGAGATTACCCCTGGAAGATTGGTCGTTGTATTTGGTTGTGGCGGGGATCGAGATCGCGGCAAACGCCCGGATATGACGCGTATCGCACAGGAACTTGCAGATTTTTGTTGGGCGACTTCTGATAATCCCCGCAACGAGGCGTTGTCTGAGATTTTTGAGGACATGAAGACGGGTGTGATTGATCCTACTCGTATTTCGTTTGTGTCCGATAGGCGTCGAGCTATTGAGCTCGCGATGAAGAGTGCACAGCCTGGAGATTGTGTTTTGATTGCGGGTAAGGGGCATGAGTCTTTTCAGGAATATGGTGACACGGTCGTGCCGTTTGATGATCGCCGTGTCGCGGCCGAGCTTCTAGAAAATATAAAGCTAGGGGAGGGCTTGAAACCTTGAGTCGTTTTGATGCAAATAAATTGGAACTCTGGACTCAGGGGGAATGGCAAAACCGAGTGCCTTCAGCAATCGATGGTTTTTGTAATGATACGCGTAAGCTAGAGAAGAATGACCTTTTTGTGGCGATCAAAACGAGTCAGCGCGATGGTCATGACTTTTTGGATGTAGCTCAAGAGAGTGGTGCAACGGGGGCGATCGTGTCCGAGTATCGATCGGAGAGTGCGTTGCCTCAATTGCTTGTTGCTGATTCCTTGCAAGGTTTTCAGTCGATTGCTGCCGCGTATCGCAACGATTTTGAAGGTACGGTGATCGGCGTTACGGGAAGTTGCGGGAAGACGACGTGTAAGGAATTGATCGGACTTTTGCTTGGTGCTCCGGATGGGACATTGATCACGCAGGGAAATCTTAATAATTTTTTGGGCGTCCCTTTGACTTTGACTGAGCTTGAAGCGAGTGCACATCGCTTTGCTGTAGTGGAAGCTGGAATAAGCGAACCCGGTGAAATGGAATTGCTTTCAGGAATGATTCAAGCGGATGTGGCTGTTTGCACTTCGGTTGGGGCTGCTCATTTGGAAGCCTTGGAGTCAGTGGATAATGTTGCTCGAGAGAAGGCGAAAATCGTGCATCCACAGCGAACCGGTAGAGCGTATATTGATGTGACCAGTGCTCAGTATTTGGAGTGCTTTGGTGAAATTCCAATTATTGTCGCTCAGGAATCAGTTGAGCCGGATAAGGTTGGTGCGTTTAGCTTGTGCCGCGATGGTTCCAAGAACGAAATGTGTCTCCGCTTGAGTTCAGGGGATGAGGTCTTTGAATTTGATGCGGTGCAAACGAGTTTTGCAACGAATGTGGCTTTGGCTATTTTAGTAACCTCGGACCTTGGTGTTTCTGCAGATCGGATACGTGAACGATTGAAGGAATGGAAAGCATCTTCACTGCGTGGCGAAATTATTGAACGGGCTGGACAGCGGATTTATTTGGATTGTTATAACGCGAACCCGTTGTCGATGTTCGATGCGATTGAATCTTTTGATCGCATTTCGAAAGAAACGAGAGCGAAGCTTTATATTGTAGGTTCGATGGAAGAATTGGGGAGTAGCTCGCGGACGTGGCACCAGAGGTTGGGTGAAAAACTAGATTTAGGAAAATTGGATAGGGCGTACCTCGTTGGGGATTATGCTGATGGTATTATTTCGGGAATGAATGAGGCGAGTCGTAGTCGAACGGAGAAAATGGATTCTGTAGAAAATTTGAAAGAGATCGTGAGTCGTTTTGAGGGCGATGTATTTATTAAAGGGAGCCGTCGTTATCGATTGGAATCAGTTGTTGATTGCGAAACTGGATTCAAAGGGAAGGAGAGTGTGTCGTGTTAAGTTATTTAGCTGATTACGATGCCTATTTTGGTCCATTGCGTTTGCTGCGATTTATCACGCTTCGTGCGTTATTTGCTGCGGGGACCGCCTTGTTGATTGGCTATGTGATGGGACCGTGGTTGATTGATCGTTTGCAGAAGCTGAGTTTTCAACAGAGTTTGCGTAGCAAAGAAGAAGTCGGGGCTTTGGCAGATCTTCACTCCGGTAAGAAGAATACTCCTACGATGGGTGGGCTGTTGATTTGTGCGAGTGTAGTGATTTCGACCCTTTTGTGGGCTCGTCCGAACGTGTGGGTGCTTACTGCGATGTTCGTCTATCTCAGTTTGACCGTTCTTGGATTTAAGGATGATTACGCGAAGGTCACGAAGCGAAATAGTAAGGGCGTTTCATCGCGAACGAAGTTGATTTGGCAGAGTCTTACGACGGTGGTGGCTGTCGCAATTTTGGCGTATACGCCAGAAAGTGCAATTCACGCCAAGGAACTTTGGCTTCCGTTTCTAAAGAATGCGGTGATCGACCAGATGCCGATTTGGTTTATGTTCGTGTTTTTGTTTTTCGTTTTGGTGGGTTCGAGCAATGCGATCAATTTGACCGATGGGGTCGATGGTTTGGCGATCGGGTGTACGATTTCGGTGGCTTTGGTTTATGCGATTATGGCGTATGTAACTGGTCATGCGTTGATTGCTGATTATCTTCTCATTTCTTTCGTGCCAGGAGTGGGGGAACTTTCGATTGTTTGTGCGGCTCTCGTGGGAGCGGGATTGGCGTTTCTTTGGTTTAATGCTCATCCGGCAGAAATTTTTATGGGAGATACGGGATCGTTGGCATTGGGGGGACTCATTGGAACGATTGCGTTTATGACGCACCAGCCCGTTACCTTGATTATCGTGGGCGGGATCTTCGTAATGGAAGCGATGTCGGTTATTATTCAAGTTGGGTCGTATAAATCCCGTGGGAAGCGGGTATTCCGGATGGCACCGATTCACCACCACTTTGAACTCAAGGGTTGGGCTGAGTCGAAAGTCGTAGTTCGGTTTTGGATTTTATCACTCATTTTTGCTCTGGCAGGATTAGGCACACTTAAATTGCGTTAATGGCTTCCGTTTCAAATATTCCAAATTGGTTGCAAGTCGCACTGGAAAAACCAGTAGCGGTTTTCGGCAGCGGTGTGTCCGGAGAATCGGCCAAGGGCTTGTTGGAGTTAATTGGCGGGACCGTTGTGGTCTACGATGAAAGTGAGTCCGGTTTGACGTTTGACGATGTGGAATCCGCTCGGATCGGTTTGGTCGTTTTGAGTCCAGGGTTTGCGGTTGATCACAGGTGGGTTGCTGTGGCTCGTCAGTCTGGATGTCATATTGTGGGGGAAGTCGATTTGGCGTCCTTGTTTTGGTCCGGACCGATTGTTGCTATTACAGGAACCAACGGAAAGACAACCCTGACTGAATTTTTGACTCATGCATTTGTGTACGCGGGAATGGAAGCGTATTCGGTCGGGAATATCGGGACACCGCTTTCGGCACGAGTGGTTGATGGAACCAATACAGAGTCAGTGGCGGTTTGCGAATTGAGCTCGTTCCAAACGGAGACCTTGCAACATATGTCACCTGATTACGTTTTGTGGACGAACTTTGATGAGGATCATTTGGATCGGCATGAGACGATGGAGTCCTATTTTACGGCGAAGTATCAACTCGTTGAACGTGCCGTCGAGAGGGGAGTTTATTATGATGAAAGTGTTGCGAGTGCTGCTGCTGAATATGGTCGTAGTCTAGACTCCGCTGGATTGGTGGAACGTTTGGAGCAGTCGATTCGGGAACGTCTCGAAGGTACGGCATTGGCAGATGGTATTGGTCTACGCTGTTTTGCGATGGCGGCGTCTGTTTGGAAGGCTTGGGGGTTGGATATCGAAGTTTTGTTGGAGGCGACCCGTGATTTTAAGAAAAGCCCCCATCGGATGGAGCAAGTCGGTGAGATTGATGGCGTAGGTTATTGGAATGATTCGAAGGCTACAAATTTTCATGCGGCTTTAGGCGCATTGGGAAGTTTTGCTGGTCCCGTTCATTGGATTGGCGGGGGTAAAAGCAAGGGTGGGGATATCGTTGGATTTGCAAATCATGTGCTTTCGCACGTTAAAGCCGTTTATTTGGTCGGTGAGACGAAATTCGAGTTGCAAAGCGTATTTTTGGAACATGATTTAGAAGCTCCTGTTTTTGAATGTTTGGAGTCGGCGTTAAGTGCGGTGCAGGCGAATGTTCAATCAGGTGATCAGGTTGTTTTCAGCCCTGGGTTTGCGAGTTTCGATCAATTCGAAGGCTATGCGCAGCGTGGGGATTTTTTTAAGAAAGCAGTCGCTGAAATTGGAATTTTGAAATAGTTTAAAAATAAGGAGAGTTAAAGAGAGTCGTTATGAATTTCATAAAAGTAGTTATTGTGGTGGTTGTAGCCCATTTGATATTTTTCGCGGGCTTGAAGCTGCACGATATCGTGGGAACAAGTGATGGTGCACCGGGATCGAGTGCGGGGGTTGACGGTATGGTCAATTGGTCAAATCAAGATTCGAATGCGGATCAGGCTTTAGTGGATTCTTCCAAGCCAGTATTCGATTCGCGCGGGAGCGACTTAAATGGTTATAATGCGGGAGACCCCGTTCTTGCGAGCAGTGCGAATGCGACAGCGGAGGGACGTCCTCGTTACGCACCAAAGCGTCCGAAAGCGAGCACTCAGACCAGTTCGCAGTCAACGGATTCGGGAGTTCTTCGATCGCTCAGTGAACCACAATATGACGATAAGCGTTACACTCCATCAACACCGTTGCCTGAAACAATCGATTATAAGGTACAAGCGGGAGATAGTCTTTGGGCAATTTCCAAGCGATTTGATGTGACGGTCGGTGAGATCCAAACCGCAAACCCATCCATAAGTGGTAGCACTTTGGGAGTCGGGAAGGTTATCAAGATTCCACGCAAGCGTACGTACGGTGCAACGTCGACTCGTTCAGCTCCGGTCAACCAACCGATAACCCAAATCGATGGATCGATCTACACGGTAAAGAAGGGTGATTCACTTTCAAAAATTGCTGCTCGCCACGGAGTTACTCTGGCGGAGCTGAAAAAGCAGAATCGTTTGAGAACAGACGTTATAAAGATCGGACAGAAATTGAGTATTCCGAAAGCGAAGAAGCGTTCGAATTTGGTGGATATGCAACATCAAGGATTGAAGGTAACTATGAAGGCCGGGGACTCGTTGGATAAAATAGCGGCTCGTTACAGCGTTAGAGTGGGTGACCTGATTGCCTTGAACAATATTTCG
>CAWVWU010000209.1:0-6186 GCA_963933925.1 uncultured Puniceicoccaceae bacterium | reverse complement strand
TAAACCAACTAACAACTCGGCTACCCCTGTCTCACTAATGGGGTCCACTTCAAATGCCTTTAGTGCAAACTTTCGTTTGTGCACGATACCACCTGATGAATAGCTCATGTTTATATAGGGATTAGGGTAATAGTTTGGGTTAAATTAAGTGATCCGCCACTTCGACATCCAAAGACAATGCACGACAAGCAATGAGACACTTTTATTGATTAGGTGAGAATAATAAATTGATATTAATAATTATAATCAAGCAATTTTGTATTTTTTCTTCGTAACACTCCATTTCTTCAAGCGATAACCACGAATAGATTAACTATTTTTTAAAGATTCCTTATATTTATTATATTTTATGGTTGATGTTCAAAGTTACCTCGCCCTATAAGAAGACCTTAAGTGTCTATCTAGAATGCCCCTACCTCGCAAAAAACGCATATCCCAAGTCCAAATAGCCAAAGAGCTCGGCTTCTCACAAGCCTTGGTATCTATGGCACTAAACGGCCGAAAAAAGGACATTTCAGAGAGTGCATACAAGGCGATCTGGAATTACGCTCTCCAACACGGCTACTCTCCACGAGGGATGAATATCGAAACAGCAAATTCGACAGCTGCCGCAACAACAATAGGATACATTCTTAGATCGCCCCTAAAATTGGCTACAAAGAGCAATTTTTTTAGCCAAGTCCACCAAGGATTATACGACCACCTAAACTCGAAAGACATAAAAACGGTCTTCCTTGGGTCAGAAGACGACATTGTAAGTGCCACGACAAGCCAACCCTTTACTCTCCCAATATCAGTAAAAGGAATCGCGATAATGGGAGAAATTTGCCCCGACCTCCTCGCAAAACTCCAGGCCCACAACAAACCAATCGTATATATATCTGCCCGAAGCATGGGGAAATGTCATTCGATTCTCTCAAACGAGACGGAATCTGCTGAATTTCTAGTCGAACACCTCATAGCACTCGGACACACTTCATTCGCTTGGCTCGGAGGGAACCGCAAACTAGGGCAACACCATGACCGATTCACAAGCACCGCGAACGCCTTAAAAGCCCACGGCTTCACACTCGAAGAACACCATAGGGCTCAAGAAATCGGAGCGGACAGAAAAGAAGGACATATAGCCGCCAGTCAGATTCTTGAAAAATCCGGCAACACTCCTCCCACAGCATGGATTTGCCTCAATGGCCTCATGGCCCGCGGTGCTATCAATAAGCTTTATCAATCAGGAATCAAAGTGGGCACACACGTGAGCGTAGCCGCATTTGACATGACCCAACTCTGCCTTGAAGAATACCCCACAATAACATGTGCCGGCACAAATCCTGAAATAATGGGAGCTGAAGCAGCAAAAATTCTTCTTTCCGCGATCAACAGCGAATCAAATATCCTTACGGATATTACAATCCCATCTAAGCTAAGAATCGGAGAGTCGACATCCGAACCCCTCATTCAGCAGCAGACCGGATAACCCTCCCCCTTCAAAAGCAAAAAACAAACACGTTTTCTAATTGCGAAACAAGGGGCTTTTGTCGTACTAGATCAACAATGCCTGATCTAAGAAGTTACTGCGGACACCACGGCGAAACCGATTGCTCCCCAATCGAACTCAGCCCCGAAGAGTCATCGCACCTCGTTGCCGCAAACCGAGCCCGAAAGGGAGACCCGGTCACCGCATTCAACGGAAAAGGAAGAGAATGGGAATGCTCCCTCGTCGACGCCAACAAGAGAAAAGCCATTCTTCTCCCGAACTCGACACAACTCATCCCAGAATCGAGTCATCGAATCGCACTCGCTCAGTCCATCCCTAAGGGCAAGACACTCGAAGCCATTATTCGGAGAGCTACAGAAATTGGAACCGCCGCGATTCACCCCATCATCGCGGAACGCACTGAATTCAAACTCCCCCCTCAAAAGCGCGACACTAAAGAAAACAAGTGGTCAAATGCTGCTATCGAGGGCGGCAAACAAAGCGGCAATCCACACCTTCCCCACATAGATAGCCCCCGAACCGTGTTCGATTTTATCGATACAGAGGCGAACAGCTATGAAACAAAACTCATAGCCTGCCTTCGAGAAGGCTGCGAATCCATAAAAAGTGCCTTCACAAAACTTCCAGCACCGCCAAAGTCAGCCGTAATTCTAGTCGGCCCAGAAGGTGATTTTTCACCACAAGAAACCGACGCGGCCATCGCCGCCGGATTCATCCCAGTCACCCTAGGCCCACATGTTCTTAGATGCGAAACCGCAGCAGTTTCCTGCCTCAGCATACTAAGACACCAACTCGATTCGTAGAGTCCTGCCTACCAGGTCATCAAGCCACCAGCAAAGGTGAAGCCCGCCCCTACCGAACAAAAAATAATCTTATCGCCAGGCTCAAAGATGCCCTCCTCAGCCGCACACCCCAAAGCCATCGAAACCGATGCCGCTGATGTATTTCCATACTTTCCGACCGTAACAACGAACTTGTCGTAAGGAATACCAACACGCTTAGCGACCGCCTTTAAGATACGCTCATTAGGCTGATGGGGCACGACCCACGAGACATCATCCATCCCTAGTCCATGCTGCTTTGCCGCTGACTCAATCAAATCCGCGAAAGCGATTACCGCTCGCTTAAAAACAACCCCCCCATCCATCTGAAGATAAAACTGATCCATATCATCGCCTGGACGAGGAATCGGATTCAATGCCCCACCACTCGTACGGCGAATCGCATCACAATAAGTAGCATCACCACTCAACTCCTGACGATAGAGGCGGTGCCCTCCTCCTGAAGGGGTCAAAATAGCCGCTCCTGCACCGTCACCAAACAAAAATGCCGTATTCGGATCATTCGGGTTAGTAATCGACGACAAGATTTCCGCTGTAACAACCAAGACATTCTTAGCTGTCCCTCCCTTGATGAAGGTCCTCCCGACCTCAAGAGCATACAACCAACCGGAACAGGCCGCATTCAAGTCAAACGCCAACGCCTTTCCAATTCCCAAATTCTTAGCAAGAGCACTCGCAGCACCGGGAACAGGCTGATCCGGCAGCAAGGTTGCCACAATGACCGCATCCACATCGCTGACCGACATTCCAGCCATTCCGAGAGCACGCTTCGTCGCTTCAGTAGCCAATGAAGTCGCCGACTCCCCTTCACTAATCACATAGCGTTGACGAATTCCAGTCACCTTGACCATTTCCTCAACGGTCTTACCAGGAAACGCTTTCACGATCTCCTCGTTCGTCTTAATCGCACGAGGCACGGCATAACCAATACCCGCCACACATACAGTTTCTGAAAGACTCGGCAACAATGACCCTACTTCAGAAGAAACGACCGGGGTCATCTGAGCAACATAAGCACTCACATCATCCCCGGAAACTCGTCCACCAGGACCGGTTCCAGCAATGTCCTTAACACCATTTGGATCCAACCCATAATCCAAAGCCATCCGCTTTGCACGTGGCGTCCAACGCAATCCTCCAGCAGATACAACCGCCTGATTCACAGCCTGCACAACAGGAACCTCTTGCACGAGCTCCTCCATAGGCGATGCAGCGACCACCTTCTCCTCCTTTAGCTGATCCTTAGGAGCAGCAGCAGTATCCCCCGCCTTCGACTCAAGATGAGCCAACGAGTCATCCGAAGTCTCCATCCGAAGAAACGGAACACCGACCTCAAGAATATCCCCAGCTCGGCAAAGAATACCAACGATCTCGCCGTCACAGGGTGACTCAAAGTCAAAGATCGACTTATCACTCTCCAACTCCGCTATTTTCTCCCCTTTTGTGACCGAGGCTCCGACATCGAACAATAAGTCGATCAGAGTCATTTCATTCACTGTCGCACCCATAGATGGGATTGGCACGTCGATTATCAACTTAGACATAAGAGAAAGATTCAGATTGGATCCGATAAATAAAATCGACGGAAACTAACGTGCTTCCTTATTCGCAATACTTGCCGCTACGAACGCTTTAAACAAAGGATGTGCTTTATTTGGCTTCGACAAAAATTCTGGATGAGATTGCACCGCCAAAAACCACGGGTGATCCGCTAATTCAATCATCTCGACCAAATCACGTTTAGGATTAACCCCACTTACAAGCATACCGGCAGCTTCAAGCTTCTCGACATAAGCATTGTTCACTTCATAGCGATGGCGATGACGCTCGCGCACCGACTCAACGCCATAAGCGGCAAATGCCTTCGTGCCCGGCTTAACCGCACACTCATAAGAACCAAGACGCATAGTAGCCCCCTTATCGACGACCTCCTTCTGCTCTTCCATCAATGTAATCACAGGGTGAGCCGTCTCGGAATTAAACTCCAAACTATTAGCACCCTCCAGACCGATCACATTCCGAGAATACTCAATAACCGCGATCTGCAAACCAAGGCATAAGCCGAAATAAGGAATATTGTTTTCGCGAGCATAAGTCACCGCAGCGATCTTCCCCTCAACCCCACGATCGCCAAAGCCGCCCGGAACCAAAATACCGCTCAAACCACGTAATTTTTCGAGGCCCTCTTCAGTCTCCAACTTTTCAGCATCAAGACGAACGATATTGACCCTACAATCATTAGCGATCCCTGCGTGAGTAATCGACTCGTAGACCGACTTATACGCATCCTGAAGCTCGATATATTTCCCAACGACACCAATATCAACACGCTTGGTCGGAGTCTTCAGACGACGTACAACATCGACCCACTCACTCTTCTCCACTGCGGGAGCATCCAATTGAAGCATATCGACAACTAAGTTATCCAGCCCCTCGCGCTGCAGCATAAGCGGCAACTCGTAAATGGAATCATCAACGTCAATCTCTTCAATAACCGCCTTAACGGGCACATTACAAAACAAGCTAATCTTCTCACGCAACTCGACATCCAAAGCATGCTCAGTACGGCACACCAAAATATTCGGCTGAATCCCTATCTCGCGAAGCTTTGCAACACTCTGCTGAGTCGGCTTCGTCTTGAGCTCTCCCGCAGCAGCCAAAAAGGGAATCAAGGTCACATGGATAAAAATCACATTAGTCGGCCCCACCTCCAAAGCGAATTGACGCATCGCCTCCAAGAACGGCAACCCTTCGATGTCGCCCGTTGTCCCACCGATTTCAGTGATTAGGATATCAACATCCTCACCAGACTGGTAAATGCGCTTCTTAATTTCGTTCGTCACATGAGGAATGACCTGAACAGTCTTGCCCAAGTATTCACCGCGACGCTCCTTCTGAATAACAGATTCGTACACCTGCCCCGAAGTCAGATTATTGCGACGACTCAACTTACCTGAGGTAAATCTCTCGTAGTGTCCTAAATCCAAGTCGGTTTCGGCACCATCGTCCAAAACATACACCTCTCCGTGCTGAAACGGATTCATCGTCCCAGGATCGACATTCAAATACGGATCGAACTTCTGAATTCGAACCACTTTGCCTCGTTCCTCTAAGAGCGCCCCTAAGGAAGCAGCGGTTAGACCTTTACCGAGGGAAGAAACAACTCCACCGGTGACGAAAATATACTTCTTAGACTTATCTTTATCCACGTTGGGATTCATGAGAATGGGAATAAGGTTTAGAGGTCAACCTCTCAACGTCTAAGAGGTGAAAATTACGTACCCCGCAAACCCTACAATCGAAAGCAATAAACCCGTTACAATGAAAATCATGCTGAATTTTACAATTCTCCAGGCAACCCAAGTCACTCCTAGCAAAAGAGCCGCAACCACTGACCACACCACCCAAGCAGGATAACCAGCCGCAAAAAGTCTCAACTCATCAATCAGTTCCATCATTCCCACCACAGTAGAAGAGACCACAGAGCCCCATCAACCATGAATTTTAGTTGCACGCCCCATCAAATAGAATTGGTTCGAGCCTACATACGCTCATGATCTCACCCAAAACGAGCGACAAAACACCCAATTACCTAAAAAACAAGATGGCCAAGAAATACAACGTCTACGGAATGGGCAACGCGCTCGTCGATATCGTAACTGAAATTAATGACGACTTCTTCGTCGCAAACGACATCGAAAAAGGAGTCATGACTCTCGTCGATGCCGACCGCCAAAATCAGCTCGTCTCCGCAATCGACCTCCCCAATGCCGATAAGCAGTGCGGAGGAAGTGCCGCCAACACCATCATCGGTGCCGCTCAATTCGGAGCCTCCTGTTACTATTCCTG
>CAWVWU010000208.1:0-6202 GCA_963933925.1 uncultured Puniceicoccaceae bacterium | reverse complement strand
CTTACAACTGTTTACTCACGGAATGGATACGTTTTTATGAAACTGGTGAGTAAAGATAAGCAAGAGCATATTAATGCTAGGGTAAACAAGCTGCTTATACAATGAACAACGTCCTTCCCACTTGAATACACGCAATAAAAATGCCCCAAACAGAGCCAATACCATTAATAACAAATAGAAATGCACCAAACTCGCTACGCCGCACAAAAGAGTCCACCGTATTTTGGTCCCATAATTCGAAGGTTTTAAATACAAGTATAGGGCTAGAATGATAAGCCACTGCCCAGCCAATGTATAATGGCCAAGAGTACGAATCAGTATTACTGGGTTAATGAGAAGAAACAAACTACCGAACACGACAAACAACCAAGAATTCGTCACTCGTCTAATTAGCAACGCCGATGAAACACCTGTCATGACATAACAGAAAGCCACCCAGATTCCTCTATATTGAAATGGTTCAGGTAAATACCCCTCGAAAAGTTTAAAGAACAATGCAAACAATGGAAGAGAATCAGTGTAGACGATGCTGGTGCCTTCTGGATAATTCAAGGAAGTGATCTTTCCTAGCGGCCAAGTCCACGGATCATTCCTAAAAAAGCTCCATCCCAATAGATGCTGAGCACTGTCCCCTTCCATCGTCCATCCGATATTCGTCGGGTACAAGATCCCAGGGCCAAAAACGATCCAATACACGATAGCCCCCAGAAGCCCTCCTCCAATTATAGCAGCGAGCTTACCCCATTTCTTGAAACCATTACTCATAATTAATAATTTCAATCACCTTTAACTACAAACGCCGCTCTCAACAAAATAAATGGATTAGAAAAACAGATAAATTAACTCCTGACGAAAAACCCCATAGCACACTAATCATCGCCACACGGCCTTCTGTCCAACCTAAAACCACCTATCAATAAACCCAAAAACTAGCCCATTAATTCAATACGCAGGACTGAAAACCTATTCACCAATAGGCATCAAACGCGATGTAACAACGAAGACAGAACCAAATCAAATTCGAATTATTCGTGGTAAACGACAAATTCCAAAACCAATCTTCAATCCTAAATATTCAATTTCCAATTCTGCCACCGGCAGCCCTAATCGCCCTCAACCCCATCGCCTTATCGCGCTTAGCCAAGCGCCGCCCCTCAGAATCCCTTACCAACGGGCAGTGATAAAACGCCGGAGCCTCCTAGATCAAAATCAAGCCATCCCAAAATTCGACATCGCTAAGATCTAAACCTCATCTTTAGAACTAACCAACCGCTCTATGATCACCTGCCAACCAATAATCTCTACTATTGATCTCCATTCCCCAGTAAACCTCGCCTAATTCAAGGACCTCGTCGGTAGTAAATCGTTATTAATTTATTTACATATCAACGTTTCCGATCACATTGCAGGCACGCTAGGCATTACCAATCGTTCACGTTAGGTAAGCGATCCTAGCACTAGTAACTTTCCCAATTTTACATGGACCTCAAAGAAGAAGACATTGGAGCCGGATCTGGCATATTCTCCAAACAACTCCTTGAAGAAGGCTTGTCAGAAAGAGCCGTTTGCGTTGACCCTAACTACGACGAAGAAAGAGAAGAATTCCACGAAGGGAAATCAATTCAATTCGTTAAGTCTATTCCAAAGACAACCCAACCCATCATCCTAATGATGGATGTACTGGAGCACGTTCCCGATGATTTGGCCCTGCTGAAGGAATATGTCGATACGATGGACAAAGGAGGACACGTTTTCATAACCGTCCCGGCTTTCCAATTCATGTGGTCAGGCCATGATGTTTTTTTAGAACACTACAGACGCTACACCATAGAGATGGTCGAATCCGTGGTCAAAAAAGCAGGTCTAACTCCAGTGAAAAGTCGCTATTTCTTTGGTAGCTTGTTTCCAGCTGTATTCGCCATCAGACTAGTAAAGAAGCTCTTGCTTAAAGGAGGTGCAATAGAAGCGAAGAGCGAAACGAAGCTCTATCCAAGTTTAATCAACAAGGCACTAACAATAATACACGACGTAGAACGTTGGTTTATACTTGGCCAAAACAAATACTTTGGATTAAGCGTATTTTGCCTCTGCAGAAAAAACTAAAATAGCATCACACTCAACACCGTTGATCCAATGGTCTTATTATTGAATATCCTAATACAAACATTAAACAGGACTAATTTTGGATCTCCAAAACTACCCCAAACTGTTTACTTCACTAATCATAGAGCTCAGAAAGCTTCTGATTTGGGACCATATTCCATACATGTATCAAAAATATAACGTCTTAAAACATTAGTCTTAGCATTCCAAACAACTACATTTAGTCCACGCATATTCGGAGAGAAATCAACGCCATTCACCTCGACCAAAGACAAGTTACCATATCCCAACCCCGCACTTACCAATCGAATTCTTAAATCACGCCTAAAAGCAAGAAGCTCAACCGGTCCACTATTTCTTAGAGATTCCTCAACAAGCCTACCTCCTTCAAAAATAGCGGCGTACGACCCTCTAAAAGCTAATCGACTCAATTCACCACCTAGGTGATCAATATACTGTTTCCATTCATCCGACAGAGAATTGTACGCATCATCCCTCGCACTTATCATTAGTACATCATCTTCACCTTGTTCCTCTAGCAAATCAACCAAGTCCTTAAGTTGACCATCAAGCAGTACAGAATACTGCCAAGGAATCGGTTTATACTCATCAATGCGAGGACCGTTTTTTGACGCAAAACGAACAGGCATTACCCAAACTGGATACAGATTTTTATCAACACCAACCATCTCAATTGGACTAACAATCTTTGTTACTTCAAACCGACCCCCATCAAGTCGAACAGCATGATCCCAAGACACGCTAATCACATTACCATAATAATCCGCGAGGATTGGCGGGCGCCTACCTTTTTCGGAAATGAGAAAAGTCACATTTTTACTCTGAACCGTCAAACACCCTAATCGCCCATCATCTCGATGGTGAAGATTAACAACGACTTCTCCTCCAAACAAATCTTCCATTTCAAGAAATTCAGGTGAGAATTTCAAAGACAAAGAAAAACGCTTCTTTACATATGCACTCCAGTACTCCGACCAATTAGCCGTATTCATAAATCTACTATAATATAATTGCGGGGCAACAATTCGATCTTCAGGCCACAAATATGAAGCTTCAGCAATAGCAGACACAGCATCCCATCGAGCAAGGTTGGAGCGAAGGTGCACAGAAACATTCGAGTTATATTGGCGAACAACATACGAGCTAGCCCCTATAGACACGAGTATTGCTAACATCAGGACAGGAACTCTCTTTATCAGAAACCTTCTACTACTCCAAAAAATGACAATAGTAATACCAATACATAAAGGAAACAACGCAAATTGACTCGTCAGATACGTATCATGCCAACCCTGAATCCAAGATTGATATTTAAATCGGTCCATTCACAGCAAGTATAAGTGCCCCCAACATCCCCCACAAACTTAGACTTCCCAACCGCGTACAACCTTCCGCCCTCATTGAGGGTTTCCATAGATAACTCCTAAAGACTACAATGATAGCAACGACAGATATCGTTACGATAGAAAGACCCAATGGATCACCCCAAACAATATCGCCACTGTCATGAGGTAGAACAAGTTCACCAACGGCAGGATCTCCCCATTTCAAACTCTCGATATTTCCAAGAGTACCAAAATCCGGGAAAGCTCCTACCGTATAGGAAATCAAGGTTTTCAAGAACACCAGCAAAGAAAATCCATCTACCTGAGTTCCTTCATAGCCTCCAAAATAGAAGCTCTTCCAAACAACATATAGCAGGAGATACAACAGAGCGGAAACCGACAAAGTAAAATACGCAAATTTCTTCGCTCTCACTCCTAATTCAGTCTCATAAACAATCCATGGCAACATCACTACGGACATAAATGCCAATGGCTCATACTGAAAAAAACAAGCAAAGCTCAACACAAACAAAATTGAAGATACGAGCAACGCCCCTCCCTTTAAAGAAGGCAACAATCTCCTAGAAACAAAAGCAAATAGTGCCCATAATACAAATGGAATTGAATTAACAATAGGATACGCAGCCGGAGGCAAATGAGAAAACCCGACCCAAACAAGACTATAGAAAACCCAACAAAAAACAATCCGATGAACCGATTTCTTAAGAACTGAATACGAAAAACAAACTGGAGAAACAGCGAAAAAGAGGAGATTCAAAATTTTAACAAGGCCTAAATCAGAATAAGTAGCACATACAATGTCTACCAACTTCGTAAACAAAAAATAGACGCGCCCATTTCCCATAGCATGGTCACTAACCGATATCCCAGTCCCACCGGAACCGTCCAACGAAAAACTAACCTGATCTTGAGTGCTCATTCCGATGTCATAAAAAGGAATCAGCATCCAAACAGCCCATACGATCAATACAAATCCAGCAATAAAAAGCGGATCATCTAAACATCGCCCAATTTTATCTGAAATTCTCCTAAACCAACTCATAACGCATATCACTTTTTTCCACACACACCATAGATCTCTCGCACCAAATACAGCGGCCTCCGCTTCACTTCGTTATAAATATAGCCCATATACTGACCAAGCACCCCAAGACCGATAAGCTGAATCCCCCCGAGAAAAAGGGTCACGACCATGATCGACGCATAACCGGCCACATCGGCTCCAAAAATGAGCGTCCTAATAATCAAAAAGCTTCCGTATCCAAATGAACACGTTGAAAAAAACAGCCCCAAATAGAACCAAACTTTCAAAGGGGCAGAGCTAAAGGCGAAAATACTCCGTAACGCAAAACGCAACAACTTCCAGAAGGTAAACTTACTCTCTCCGGCCGCCCGCTCATCACGTTCGAAGGTAACTTCCGCCTGCTTAAACCCTAGCCACGCAAAAATCCCTTTCATAAAGCGGTTACACTCAGGCATCCGCTCAAAGGCATCCACCACTTTGCGATCCATCAAACGATAGTCCCCCGTATCAAAAGGGAGCTGAGTTTCCGATATTTTATTAAAAACCTTATAGAACGACTGAGCTGTGAACCGCTTCTTAAACGTGTCCGTATTTCGACTACTGCGCCGTGCCGTCACCATCTCATAC
Source organism: uncultured Puniceicoccaceae bacterium (assembly GCA_963933925.1). Taxonomy (GTDB): domain Bacteria; phylum Verrucomicrobiota; class Verrucomicrobiia; order Opitutales; family Opitutaceae; genus JAKYXN01. Next base: position 1,081 of record CAWVWU010000208.1, on the reverse strand, counting down.
CCCTCTCGCCACTTCGCGACCATTTGGGGAATTAATTCCGGCGGTTCCTGTAAATCCGCATCAATAGGAATTACCGCCTCCCCTGAAGAATTAACAATCGCCGCCGTAAGTGCCGCCTCCTTCCCAAAATTACGCGACAGATCGATCACTTTAATTCGATCATCACCATCTCGAGCCTTCAACAACATGGCTAAGGTAGCATCCCGACTCCCGTCATTCACAAAAACGAGCTCATAACTCACCCCCATCGGCTCAAGCACTCCACGCACCCGTTCGAGAAAAACGTCCAAAACCGCTTCCTCGTTATAACAAGGAATTGCCAACGACAAAACAGGGGGCTCCAACACAGCAGGGTTCATCCCTCACTAATCATCGCCTAAGCCCCTAAGTGTCCATTCAAAAAAGCGATCCCGATAACCCCGAATACATCTCAGCCTCAAAAAATCGTTGTGCCCTCAGCAGTTCCTGAGTTTACCCCCCGACCACGGGGGCAATCCATAACCCCATCGTGTAGGCCCGGATCTCCTTCGGATCTTGAACCAAGTCGTACCGAACTCCAATGAGCGACACCTCAACGAGCAATGCGAGACGGAGTACAAAGCAATAACAAGGCCAAGGCCAAGCGGGCACCTTAAAACAATCCCCTATAATCCTTTGCGATCTTAGCGTTCTTTGCGGTTAAAATACCTTTCGCCCATCACGTCGCCACACACACACTCAACCCAGCATGTCAGTCCAATCCCTTCGTCCACTTCGTGTCCTTAGTGGGAAAAAAGCATAATGTCCGCCGTAACCTTGACGACGGTCGGAGTCCGCAGAACCAACCAATCTACAATTTTAAATCCTAAATATTCAATTTCCAATTCTGCCACCGGCAGCCCTAATCTCCCTCAACCCCATCGCCTTATCGCGCTTAGCCAAGCGCCGCCCCTCAGAATTCCTTACCAACGGGCAGTGATAAAACGCCGGAGCCTCCTCACCCAACGCCCGATACAGCAACAACTGCCGAGCCGTCGACACCAACAAATCCTCGCCGCGAACCACCTCTGTTATCTTCATCGCAAAATCATCGCTCACCACC
>CAWVWU010000207.1:0-6205 GCA_963933925.1 uncultured Puniceicoccaceae bacterium | reverse complement strand
TGGGCTGGTGTTTGTCCTCCTTTGGTTACGCGGTGGGTGATTACCTTGCGATTTATCGCGAGGGAGAGTGCTTGGCGGACGCGCTTGTCATTGAGGGGAGGAACAGTGGTGTTCAGACGAAAGAAGTAGGTTCCTAGGTAGGGATCAATTCGAAGGCTAGATTCTGAGCGTTCCTTGTAGACAGAGATTAGTTCAGGGGGGACGGTTGCGGTGTAGTGCAGCATGCCGCTACTGAAGCTTTGGTCTTCTGTATTGTTATTCTCGATCGGGAAGAATTTGATGCCGTTGAGCTTTACGGTTTTTGCATCCCAGTAGTCGGGGTTTCTCTCGACTTCAATGACTTGATTCATCTTCCACTCTTTGAGTCGGAAGGGGCCGTTGCTAACGTAGTTGTCGCGGGTCCAATTGGAATCGGGCTTGGTCATGCCACCGGCGGCTTCGATTGCGGTGGGATTAACGGGGTGCCAAGAGTGGTGCTTTAGAATGTTGAGGAAGTAAGGGGTTGGACCGTTGAGTTCGATTACGAGGGTCTTAGAGTCGATTGCCTTTACGCCGACTTCGCTAAAATCAGTGACCTTGCCATTGTTGAAGGCTTTGGCTCCACGAATGATAAAGAGCATTTCGGCGTAGCGTGCTCCGAGTTGAGGACTGAGGATGCGTTGGTAGGAATAGAGGAAGTTTTCGGCGGTGACTGGTTCGCTGTTGGTCCATTTAGCGTCACGAAGAGTGAAAGTCCATTTTTGGTGATTGCCCGCGTGGCTCCACGATTCAGCCATTCCTGGTTCTGGAAGGTTGTCGTCACTGGGGTGGTAGGCGATGAGGCCTTCAATCAGAGTGCTCACTATTTTGCTACCGTTGACCGCAGTGTTAATGTGTGGATCAAGGCTCGGGGGCTCGGCTCCGTTACCGAGGAGAAGGATGCCGTCGGCGATGGCCTGGTCCGCTTGAGTTGCGGCGTAGGTCGTGAAGGAGGCTGGGATTAGAAAAAGGGCGAGTAAGCGTAGCAAAAGAGTGTTCATAAACTCGTGGAGATTCTTTAAGTACGGGGTGAGTTAGGGTTTGAAAATGAGAGCGGTCGCGAGGGCTGCGATGCCTTCGCTGCGTCCGATGGAGCCGAGTTTTTCGTTGGATGTGGCTTTGACTCCGATTTGAGATGGGGTGACGCCTGCACTGGCAGCGAGTTGGGCCTTTATAGCGTCGATTTTTGGAGATATTTGGGGTTGTTCGGCGATCAGCATGGCATCTATGTTACCGATGGCGTAACCTTTGTTCCGTAGAGTATCGCGAACTTCTTCGAGGAGTTTTTGAGAATCGATGCCTTTGTATTTCGGATCAGTATTGGGGAAATAGTGACCGATGTCAGGCAGGCCTGCGGCTCCGAGAAGGGCGTCGCAGATTGCGTGAGTCAGGACGTCGGCGTCCGAGTGGCCATCGAGTCCGTATGGAGTGTCGAAGTGAATACCTCCGAGTACCATGGGGCGTCCGTCTTTAAAGGGGTGGATGTCGTAGCCTTGGCCGATGCGGAAGGGAGGTTCTGGGGATGTGGTCACAATTGATGGTGGTTGATTAAAAATTCGATGTAGGCGGCGTCTTCTGGAGTCGTGATTTTTGGATTGGCTCTCCCGTTAGGGATGAAGACGACTGGGGATTGGTTTGATTCGATTGCCGAAAGATCGTCGGTGATTGTTTGTTTGGTTTCGATTACGTGTTGGTAGGCGTTGTAAATCAATTCGTATTGAAACACTTGGGGCGTTTCCATGGACCAGAGATTTGAACGGTCGACTGTGGAAAGAGTAAAGGCAGGTGAGCCTGAGTGGGGGTTCGCTTTTTTGATCGTGTCGGTTGTTTTCCGAGCGACGCAGGCTGCTCCGTGTGTAGCGGCGGCGGCGATTGATTGTTTGATAGCATCGGCAGTTACGAGAGGGCGGGCACAGTCGTGTATTAGGACGATGTCGGTATTGTCGGGGGCAGCTTGGAGGCCAGTCCAGACGGAGAATTGTCGTTCGGCACCGCCGAGTGCCCAGCAAATTTCTATAGAGGAAATATCACTCGTTAGCAGTTCGAGAGCCTTTCGTTGTTCTAGATCTCTGTAGACGATGACGATGGTCTTGACTTGTTGGTTCTCGAGAAAGGCTTTGATCGAATATTTGAAAATAGGTTTCTCGTTGATCTTGTGCAGAATTTTGTCGGCAACCGTTGATACCATGCGAGATCCTGAACCGCCGGCGAGTAGGATGGCGGTTGCATGTGGGGAGGCTGAGCTCATGCGTTGAATTCAGCGAGAATAGAACGGACGACGGCTGCGGGGTCATTGGCTCCATAGATAGGGCGGCCAACGACGATGTAGTCTGACCCTGCCTGTGCTGCTTTGGCTGGAGTCATGATTCTTTTTTGATCTCCTGCGGCGGCACCTGTTGGTCTAATTCCTGGAGTGATGAGTTCGAGGCCTGCTCCAAATTTGGATTTGAGCGGTTCGACTTCATGTGGCGAACAAACGAGTGCCTTCATGCCGGCGGATTGAGCCAAGCCAGCGAGGGTGATGATTTGATCCTTTACGGAGCGTTCAATACCAACGCCCCTCAGGCCTTCTTCGTCCATTGATGTGAGGACGGTGACTCCGAGGAGTTGTAGGTCGGGGTTCACGGATTGTTGGGCTTTTAAGGCCCACTCCATCATTTCTTTTCCTCCACAGGTGTGGATGGTCAGCATTTTGATGGGGAGCTTGCCAACGGATTCTACCGCCTTGGCGACTGTGTTGGGAATGTCGTGTAGTTTTAGGTCGAGGAAGACGTTTTTTCCGAGGTCTGCGATTTCTTTGACGTAATCGGGACCGAATTTCGTAAACATTTGCAGTCCGACTTTAACCCAACTTAGGTCTTCACCGGCACGTTTCACGAGCTCGATAGCATCGTTTTTGTCTTCGATATCTAAGGCCAGAATGAGCTGGCGTGCATTTTTGCTTTGAAGCGTAGATCCCATAAGGTGATTAAGTTGTAGAAAGTATTGGTATGGCTCAAGCAGAGGTTTTCAGTCCAGCAAAGATTAATTTGTTTCTCGCGGTAACGGGGAAGCGAAATGATGGGTTTCACTCATTGTTAAGTGTGGTGGCTCAACTGGATTTTGGTGATCGACTGAAAATTGATATTTCGGAAGGAAAGCGTGAAGTAAGCATGACGTGCTCCGATTCGAATTTACCTACGGGTGAGGGAAATCTGGTCTATCGTGCGGCGGCCTTGTATCTTGATCGTTTTGATTTGGAGCGAAAGGTTGTGATCGATCTTGATAAGGTGATTCCAATCGGGGCTGGATTGGGAGGTGGCAGTAGTAATGCCGCTGTTGTTCTTAGGGCTTTGAATGATGAGTTATCGTGTTGTGATTCAGATACTTTGTCGAACTTGGCTGCTGAAATCGGTTCCGATTGTCCCTTGTTTCTGAACTCTAAGCCATTGATCATGAGTGGGCGAGGGGAGATCTTGGACGATTTGCCTCAGGCTGTTTTAAAATCACTTCGAGGACGGCAGGTCTTTGTTTTTAAGCCTAATTTTTCGATATCGACTCCTTGGGCGTATGGACAACTGGCAAAAGGGGGATGTCACTATTTCGACGCTGAAGTCGCGGCGGATCGGTTGAAATCCTATCTTGATTCAGATGGTGTGGATTTGGAGGGGTTGCTTTATAATTCCTTTGAGGAGCCGATCTTCGCAAAAATAGTTGGATTGAGGGTTCTTAGAGACCTGATTGATGAGCAATTTGGATTACGGATGCTTATGTCAGGAAGTGGCAGTAGCTGTTTCGTTTTATGCGATTTGGAACAGGTCGATGGATTGCGGAAATTGGTCACGGATTGTTTTGGAGAAGAGGCGTTTGCCCGGGCATCATCTATCATCGATTAGGTGTTGACCATGCCTCCACTTCTTTCATCTTTTAGCTAAGGTATTACGAATAGGATGGTTACACAACATTCGTGTACTTTCTCCTGTAGTACGATTTATTAGCATGGGTTTAGAACCTAGTGAAGAAAAGGAATTCAAGGGTATTGCGGCTTCGCCTGGCATTGCTCACGGTGAGGTGTACCTTCTAAGCGAGAAGGAGTTGACCGTTCCGCGTTACAAGATTGAGGATTCACAAAAAGACGCCGAAATTAAGCGTTTTGATGAGGCTTTGCTTGTTACGAGGCGTCAGATTCAAACGATACAAGAGGAGATCCGCAAAAACATAGGTGAGGATGAGGCCCGAATTTTCGACGCTCATTTGTTGGTTTTGGAGGACCAGGCTTTAATCGGTGAAGCGATCCGTGAATTGGAAACAAATGGTGAAAACATCGAGACTTCGGTCTGGGAGGTTGGTCACCGTTATATCGAAGCATTTAGTCAAATAGACGATGAATATTTGCGGGAACGTGCGAGTGATCTGAAGGATGTGCTTCGCCGTTTGTTGAGTAATTTGACTGGTGAAAACCTGGAGCAGTTAGGCCATTTAGAAAAGGCGCATGTATTGGTTGCTCGTGATGTTGTCCCTTCTCAGACGGCGTCGGTAGACCGTTCTAAGTTGCTAGCTATCGTTACGGATGTGGGCAGCAAGACGAGTCATGCTGTCATTGTTGCTCGTTCAATGAACGTTCCTGCTGTTGTGGGAATGGGAGATTTTTCCAAGGTAATCAAACATGCTGACGATGTGTTGGTGGATGGATACGATGGGAAGGTTATCATCAACCCGAGTGAGAAGACGCTTTTTAAGTATGGAAAACTTGATGAAGAGCGTAAGTCGTTACAGCAGCGTCTGATTCGATTGACCAATTTGCCTTCGGTTACTCGAGATGGTCATGCTGTTAGTCTGATGGCGAATATCGAAAACTCAGAAGAAGCCCATCAAGCGATGGTAATGGGTGCCGATGGAGTTGGGCTTTTTCGTACAGAGTATTTATTTATAAACGCCCGTCATTCTCCTTCGGAAGATGAGCAGTTCGAGATGTATTCGGCGGCTGCCAAGACCTTAGAAGGTAAGCCTTTGGTTATTCGGACGATTGATCTGGGTGGGGATAAGATGCCTACTAATTCAGATGTTGTAATTCCTAACGAGTCGAATCCATTTTTAGGATATAGAGCGATTCGTTTTTGTCTCGATTTCGAGGATTTGTTCCTAAATCAGCTCAGGGCAATCTTGAGAGCGAGTGTCTTTGGCGATATTCGTATCATGTATCCCATGATTAGTGGAAGGAGTGAACTCAGACAAGCAAATCGTTTATTGGAGGTTGCAAAAAGTCAGCTTAAAGAAAAGGGGCTTGAATTTAACGAGTCTATCAAGTCTGGAGCGATGATTGAGATTCCAAGTGCGGCGATCGCTTGCGATACTCTCGTTGAAGACTCTGATTTTTTTAGTATAGGTACGAACGACTTGATTCAGTATATGATCGCAGTTGATCGTATGAACGACCGTGTGGCTCATTTATATGATCCACTTCATCCGGCGGTTCTTAGAGTCTTGAAAACTGTTTTGGATACGGCGAAGAAAGGCAAGATTGAGGCCGGCATTTGTGGAGAGGTTGCAGGAGATCCAATTATGGTTCCTTTGCTTGTTGGGCTCGGTGTTGATAGCTTGAGTATGTCGTCGAGCGTATTGCCGTCCGTCAAGTATGTCGTTCAGAATATGACGTATGCGGAGGCTCAAAATTTGGCTGCGATGGCACTTGAAGAAGACTATAGTGCTAAGATTATGGAGACTTTGCTTGATTTCTATAATGATCGGATGTCTCAACTTTATTGAGACGTTTCGCTAAGTAGGGTGTCCTCTATTCAGCCTTGAATCCCGTCGCTAGGACGGTTTCGAAGTTGGGGGATTGTTCTTCTCTAGAAACGATTGTAACTTCCACGTTTTCGAGTCCGCTCGATTTGAGCCATGAGTGGAGTTTGTTTTCGGCGAAGCCTAACCATATGTCGGCGTAGAGCTCGCGAGCTTTCTCGAAATTATGTTCTTTAAGGTCTAGTACAAGGAGGCGTCCTCCTGGCTTTAGAATTCGGCATGCTTCTGCAATTGCTTTTTCTGGATGGCTCGCATGGTGCAGGGCTTGACTGAGGATTGCTAGATGCACGGAGGCATCGGGTAGGGGAACCTTTTCAATATCGCCTAGGAGGTATTCGAGGTTTTCTAGTTTGTTCTTGCTGTGCGAAATCCTCCTCCTCCTCCTGCACTTGGAGCAGTTGCGACT
>CAWVWU010000206.1:0-6208 GCA_963933925.1 uncultured Puniceicoccaceae bacterium | reverse complement strand
CCCAACTGGTTCGAAATCACCCTGCACCAGCACATGCCGATGTTTCACATGGAGCACTGCGTCTTCTGCTCCTTCCTATCAAAAGGAAAAGACTACCGCGACTGCGGCCGTCCCTGCGACACCCAAAAAGTTTCCCTCAAAGACAGAGTCGGAGCCCTCCACCCCCTCAAAGCCGACGCCGGCTGCCGCAACACCCTCTTCAACGCCCGAGCTCAAACCGGAGCCGATTTCCTCCACCAAATGATCGGCCACGGCGTCAACGCCTTCCGCATCGAATTCCTCAACGAAACCGGCGACGAAGTCCGCCGAACCCTAAACAGCTACCAGCAACTCCTCAAAAACGAAATCACCCCCCAACGCCTCTGGAGCGACCTCAAACTCATCAACCAAATCGGCGTAACCCGAGGCACCCTCCAACACTAACCCGGCGGGGCTCCGATGGCTCAGCGAGAAAATGGAGATTGCTCAGACACATTGGTTAGCACATAAAAAAATAATGGCGACGGCAGAGCAGATCAAATGCTTGATTCGTTCTCATCTTGAAGAAGATGGGGAGCGCTTCTACACGGTCGCCTTGCAGCTGGCAGCTCACGAGGCGAGGCAGGGCCATGCCTCTCTGGCCCATGAGATCAAGAGCCTTGTCGACAAGTCTCGCCAGACTCGAAAACAGGCTCTCGTTCGTTTTCCCAATGAACTGGAAGGCCTCATACTTTCTGAGGAGCCTCAGGAGCGCCTAGCATCCCTGGTCTTGGAATCAGGACAGCGTGAACGCATTGAGCGCATTCTCAACGAGTACCGCCAGCGAAATGCTCTCAAGAACCACGGTCTCGACCATCGTCGCAAAGTATTGCTCTCCGGCCCTCCTGGCACAGGCAAGACACTTACCGCACGCATTTTAGCATCAGAACTCAAGCTGCCCTTTCGCACCATTCAAGTGGACCGCCTCGTAACGAAATTCATGGGCGAAACGTCGGCGAAGCTTCGTCAGATCTTCGACGTAATCGAAAGCTCTAAAGGCGTCTTCCTTTTCGATGAATTTGACGCGATTGGTGGCGACCGTGGACGCGAAAACGACGTCGGCGAAATGCGGCGCGTGCTCAATGCCTTCTTACAATTCATCGATGCCGATCGTTCCGACAATATCATCGTAGCAGCCACCAACAATCCCAGTTTACTCGATCGTGCACTCTTTCGTCGCTTCGACGATGTGCTCCGCTACGGCTTGCCCGACAAGACCGAACGCCAACAACTGCTGAAGAACTTGCTGGCCACTTTTAAATCCCCCCGCTTTCCCTACGCCAAAGCCGCCACGGCGGCAGAAGGCCTTAGCCAGGCCGAGATAACCAGTGCGGCACGGGACGCGATCAAAAAATCCATTTTAGCCGGAAGCAAAACCGTCCAAATCGAATCCCTCCTCAACTCTTTGCAAGAAAGGCAGCTCGCCTACCTGAAATAAAACTCTAATGGCCGGAGAACGTTACCCACACATTCAACTCAACGAGAATTTCCGAACTCCACTCGACTACACAAGACGTCCGCCAAATATCCAAACTCCGCCCCAAACAAGGCGGGTTACTCATGGACAGCTCATCAAGCGGAAATTTGAAGAAGCATGGGCTGAAACGATAGATCTGCGAGCAGTCGGTCACGCAACTCAAGATGGCGTTTATCTTGAATTCGCAAGCGAACCTGGGGTTGATTTAGTGTATCAAAGCCTCGAGGACATGGCATCCAAAAAGGTGCGTGTCGTTAACGTTCGAAAAGAGAAAGATCCCGAAGATCGTATTACCACCTTTGCAACGGTTTATGTCTCGAATGACAAACGCGGTGTTCTTTCCAGAAAACTAAACGATTACCTTCAAAGCGAGACACCTACAGGAGCCCCGAAGAATGGTCCCCTCGTAAATAGTATCGGTGATATTAAACAGGTATTACTAAGATCATTCTGGACTGATTCGGCTCCAATTCCTGGAGACGAATCAGAGTTCGTCGAAATATGGCTAAATCAAGACACTGATGAATCTCAGCGAAGCTTCGAAGCTCACTGTAGCGACATAGGAATTGATATCACCCACGGTCATATTTCGTTTCCGGAACGGCGCGTATTTGTAGGAAAAGCCAACGCCGATCAACTTGAGTCTCTTTACCAAAGATCTGAACTGATCGCTGAATACCGAAAAGCAAAAGAAACTGCAGCACATTGGCTGGAGCTAAACCTCGAAGAGCAGGGCGAATGGGCAGAAAATTTGAGAAATCGACTTCGAATACACAGTGAAGCCATCGTGTCCGTGTGTATCTTGGATACAGGGGTAAACAATGGACACCCGTTGATAGAGCCTTTGCTCTCGAGCGAAGATCAACATTCATTTGATTCCTCTTGGGGTTCGCATGACCACCATGGGCACGGAACACTAATGGCAGGCTTGGCAGGATTTGGTGATCTTAAAGCAGCCTTAGAATCGGATGCCGAAATCGAAATATCTCACGTCTTGGAATCGGTCAAAATATTGCCGCCAAGAGGCGAGAATCCCATACGACTATTTGGACACATAACAAGTCAGGCCATAAGTTTAGCGACCATTCAAGCAAACGGCAGAAAGCGCATTTATTGCCTCGCAGTAACTGCAACAGATGATCGGGACCGTGGCCGTCCCAGCTCTTGGTCAGGCTTCATAGACAAATCCGCCTCAGGCATTGAAGACGAAGAACCGAAACTCTTCGTTATAAGTGCTGGCAACACGCCTCTTGGTTACGCACCAGATGGATATCCGAACGAACAGATTTTGGAGTCAATCCAAGACCCCGCTCAAGCTTGGAATGCCCTAACCGTTGGAGCATTTACAGATCTAGTCGAAATCCGGAATGAAGAGTACCGAGACCATTCCCCACTAGCTCCACAAGGTGGACTTTCACCTCATTCGTCTACGTCTAGCGAATGGGAGGGAATCTGGCCAATCAAGCCAGACGTCGTTTTCGAAGGCGGTAACCTAGCTGTCGGTAATGGTGAAGTGGTTGATTATTGCGATGACCTATGTGTCCTATCTACTCACTACAGCGTAACCAATCGACTCTTCGAAGGATTTTCAATGACAAGTGCTGCGTGTGCGAAAGCCGCTTGGTTTGCCGCACAGGTGCAAGCCGCCTACCCAGAGCTTTGGCCTGAAACGATTCGTGCTCTTGTAGTTCACTCGGCGGAATGGACGGATGCTCTGAAGACTCAGTTTCTGAGAGACCCGAATAATCCGACGAAAGGCGATATCAATTACTTAGTTCGAATTGCAGGATGGGGTGTACCAAATATAGACAAAGCCCTCTACAGTGCTTCGAATTCGCTAACGCTAATATCCGAAGCAAGTCTTCAGCCCTACCAACGTGGAAGTTCTGGGTACAAAACAAAGGATTGGCATATTTACTCTCTACCTTGGCCTAAGGAGGTCCTCCTCAATCTTCCTGCAGAGACACAAGTTTCAATGAGAGTAACTCTCTCCTACTTCATTGAGCCCGGACCAGGAGAGGTCGGCTGGAAAGACCGGTACAAATATCCGTCACACGGCCTTCGTTTTGGTATAAAAAAGCCAGGCGAATCAGAACGTAATTTCAAGAAACGGATCAGTGAAGCAACAGAGACTGACAGCGACTTTGAAGTAGATCGCGGAGGTGCCGGAGATTTTTGGACACTCGGAAGTACTAATCGTCACAAGGGCTCAATTCACTCCGACATCTGGAAAGGAAGTGCCCAAGAACTCGCTGCATCAAATATACTTGCAGTTTACCCCATCAAGGGTTGGTGGGCACAACGCCAATGGTTGCAAAAAGGAGAAAGTGTCTGCCGCTATTCGTTTCTTGTCTCAATTTCTACCCCCGAAGAAGAGGTAGATTTGTATATCCCAATTTCAACCCAGATCGGTGTACCTATCCCGGTCGAGATTACCACTGGTCTTTAGAAACACATTGTGTCGCCTCCTGAATATACCGAAGAGTCGTTTAGAGCCTGCTATCGGTTCATACGATGAGCCAGTTCCCCACCTCAAGCATCACAATCGCCCTCTCCTCCCCCAAACAATAGGACCCCCTCCCGAAGCCCACACTCAAAAATCCTTGTTTATCTGCGTCCATCCGTGGTTACAATCACTCCAAATCCTACAGTCCCCAGCGACACCTACTTGGCCCAAGGCCAACCTGACAAAAACATCCTCTTAACCCCACCAAATCATTCGCGTACCGAGCGAAGCGACACTTGAGGAGTTCACTAACGAAACAAATTAGCGTACATTGGCAGTAAAAAAACAACCAGCCAGACCTACACTCCTCACATTCGGCTCATCATAATCTAATTATTGAGCCGATTAACTCACGCAATCGGCTCATCTTACGATTTGTCGCTCATATTTCACAACATATGACCAACAAACTCCATTGACGGTCATTCATGTACGGCAAACCCTTTTGTGAGTCAAAAATAACGAAACTTGACCAACAAGTGTTTTTGTGGCTCAAATAACGCTCATAAAACCTATTGTGAGTCAAAACAGCTAAGAATTGATCGTCAAATGGATCTAGACCTCAAAGCATCCGTCGCCTACCACGAAGGGAAGTTTCCCCCATCAGCCATCGAGTACCCTCAAATAATTCAAGGATTGCTCGAGGCCAACGATGCGCTAGCCCGATACGATCAAGCTCTTGCTCACCTGCATAACCGAGAGCTTTTTCTGGCTCCTTTGCGAAACCAAGAGGCAGTTCTTTCATCCCGTATGGAAGGCACAATTAGTACAGTCGACGAAATCCTAGAATACGACAGCAACGAGGAAACCAGCGAAGGCGTAGAAAACACACGCTCGGATATCATCGAAACCATTCTCTACCGACGAGCCCTAAACTATGCCCACGCGGAAATGGACGACGGCAGACCGATGAGTAATGGCCTAATGCGCAGCATGCACCAAATGCTGCTTTCCTTCGGTCGAGGAGCCGCCAAATCACCCGGACAATTCAAGAGCGAGCAAAACTATATTGGGGACGAGCGAACAGGCAAAATCAGCTACGTGCCGATCAGTCCCGAAAAGCTGGACGAAGGTTTAGACCGACTTTTCCAATACATTGGCAGCGATTCACACCCCGCTCTCATACGCACCGCCTTCGCCCATGTGGAATTTGAAGCACTCCACCCGTTTAAGGATGGAAATGGACGCATCGGGCGCATGCTCATCACACTCATGCTCTGGTCCTCAGGCATCATCTCCTCACCTCACTTCTACATAAGTCGCTACATGGAGGAAAACAAATCAGCCTACATCGCCCACATGAAGGCGGTCTCTGCGGAGAACGACTGGACTGGATGGCTGCTGTTCTTCCTCGAAGCGGTCAAGGAGCAAGCCGACTACAACCTCGGAGCGATGAATCGAATACAGGCACTCTACGAGGAGATGAAAACAATCTTCTCAGAAACGACAGGCTCGAAGCATGCAATCAGCCTGCTCGATGCAGTATTCACCACACCCATCTACCGGAACCCCCAACTCAGCAAACGCTCCGGAGTTCCATCTGCGACCGTAAAGCGCTTCACGAAAATCCTTCTCGGAGACAAACGCGGACTACTAAGAGTCATGCAAGAAGCAGCAGGCAGACGCCCCGCCATATACGCCTTCGAACCCCTACTGGAAATCATCAGAGCCTAGCCCACAATCCATTCGCATGAATTAGCATTCATTGCTTCGCCATCTCCGGGAAGCCTCTTTCGCGGTTCAAAAAACTCTCGCATCCCTTTACCTGCACACTCGCGATCTCCACTCTTCGTCCTCGACTAAACCCCGTGTCCATCGGCGTTAACCTTTCTCGGCGTAGTTGCACGAAGACGGATCCGTAAACAAAAACCTCCTTGAAGACGGGGAGCTAGTCCTAACGGCAACCGTCAAGGAATCCTTGACAGTTCAATTAACCCACAAGCCAATCGCTTCCGTGTAAATCCGTGAATTGCTACGCCATCTCCGCTTCGCTCCGTCCGTGGTTAAAAAGCTCAGAGCCCTCATCAATTGAGAATTCAAAATCATTCGCGAACATTGGCGGTAAGAACACAAAGCCTACTGTCGCCCAGCGACACCTACTTGGCCCAAGGCCAACCTGACAAAAACCTCTTCATCGCTCCAAATCATTCGCGTAAATTCACACACACGACAGTCCGCCATAGCCCAAGAGGCATAGACTGAATTAG
>CAWVWU010000205.1:0-6241 GCA_963933925.1 uncultured Puniceicoccaceae bacterium | reverse complement strand
GGGCACCATATCGTTGCCCCTTGAGCATGACTCGTGATGGTAGAGTTCGGCGAAGGGCGTGAATAGTGTGCGATAGCCGGCGGCTTTTGCACGGAGGCAGAAATCGACATCACCAAAGGCGTTGGGGATATCTTCTTCGCGGAGGCCGTCAATCTCTTCCCAGAGAGTCTTTTTGAATACGAAACATGCCCCGGTGACTGCACTGAAGTTGCTAACGAGAAATGCTCTGTGAATGTAACCGTCGTGGCTACGGTGTAGTTTTTTGAAAGCCTCGCCCGCGATCCCTCCGAGTCCCATAACGATGCCGGAGTGTTGGATGTGGTCGTGCGGGTAGTAGAGTTTTGCACCGGCTATGCCAATCTCGGGGCGGCTTGCGTGGCTGACGAGTTCGTCTAGCCACTCAGGAGTAATGACAGTGATATCGTTGTTTAAGAGACAAATGATTTGGGCGGTAGAGTTGCGGACCGCAGTGTTGTTGAGGGCGGCGAAGTTGAATGGGCCAGGGTGTCTCTCTACTCTGACTTGATCGGATTGAATGTCCTCTAGATATTGAAGCGTTTCTGTGTCGGTCGTTTCGTTATCAACGATTACTATTTCGTAGTTTTTATAGGTCGTTTTTTCTTGGATGCTTTGGATACAAGGGCGGAGGATATCAATCCGGTCACGGGAGGGGATGATGATGCTGACTTTGGGCTGTGGAGTCGGGACGGGGTAGGCGGAACGCCAGTAAGCGTTTCCGATGGGGAGCAGGTTGATGGGTTGTCCGATTCGGTCGAAGTGGTTTTGTAGAACTTTGCCTGCAATGGTGTGGGCGTAGTCTTTTTCTGTGATGTTTGTCGCAGTCGATCCTGCGATCATTCGCCAATGATAGAGGACTTCTGGGACGTGGAGGATTTGATCGGGGCGAGATTGCTCGCTTACACGCAAGGCGAGATCCCAATCTTGAGCACCTTCGTATCCGGTTCTGAACCGGCCTACTGATTCTACTACGCTGCGGCGATAGGTTCCAAAGTGGCTGACAAAATTCTGGCCGTTGAGAAGATCTGGGTTCCAGTCGGACTTGAAGTGTGGGTGTCCGCGTTGGCCGTCTTCGTCGATTTTATCTTCGTCGGTATAGACGATGTTTGCATCGGGGGTTGCTCGGATGGCATCGACGATTCGTGCTAAGGCGTGAGGAGGAATTTCGTCGTCGTGATCGAGTAGGGCAATGAATTCGCCTTGGGCTATTTCGATTGCTGAGTTCGAGGCGTTGCTGATGTGTCCGTTCTTTTCTCTGAAAACGACTTTGATTCGTTTGTCTTTGCTCTGGTAGCTTTCGAGTAGGGGGCGGATGTGAGGACGGGGCGAGGCATCGTCGGCGATGCAGAGTTCCCAGTTGGTGTAGATTTGGTTGCGAACGGAATCGATTGCTTTGATTAGCCAGATGTCATCGACATTATATACTGGTAGGATAATCGAGATGAAGGGCTGTTGTGTCTCGTTCGGATTTCGGACTTGGAAGTTTTTTATATACTCAGCGACAAGTGGGGCTTGTTTGGATACGAGTGCGGCGTAGTCGCGATCAGCGAGAGGTTCTCCGGTGGGAGGTTCTTCTATTGGTGGTGCTTCGACCGGTGCTGGGGTGATCGAATCTGGCTCTGAGATTGGAGTGCTAGGAATTGGAGTGGGGTTGGGAGCGATTGCCTCTATCGGGTTTGGGGCAGTTTCGACTGGCGTGGTTTCTGTGATTGGTTTCCGTGTGAAGGGATCAATAAATGCACGCCTTAGTGCTCTCAAGGGCATGGTGACTTTCCATGAGAAGGTGTTTTTTAGACGTCGAATAGATTGATCTCGTTGCTCTTTCTCTCTTCTCAATTCTTGGCTGTGGTGTTGAGCCTGAGTGTCGTCTGAGTCTTTGGGATTGTCGGTGTCTTGACTGTTCAATTGTGGAAAATGTTGATTGTGGTTTTCTAGAAATTGATTGAGGCATTGGATGCTTTTTTTGTCTGAAGCGTCCCTGTCATTCTTTGAAATGAGTTCGTTGAGTTTCTGGGTAACGACTAATCTCATGTCGGCTTCACTGCCTTTAAGGCATGCCCAGTTATTTGATCCGCTTGAGTGTATCTTCTCGTAGAATTGTAGAAGGGTGCTTGTTTTTTCTGCGATCGTGAAATTGTGGCGTGCGAAGTTTTGGCCTTCGTTCCCCAATTTTTGAGCAAGTTCGGGGTCGTTGAATATTCGAATACACTGCTGTGCTATTTCCTCAGGTTTTCCCGTGTGGAGTTTTAGACAGTTTTCTCCGTCGTACAGTCGAAGTCCGATATTAGTTTCCGGCGTGATTACGGGGCGACCGCTGGCGAGGAATTCGGGAAGTTTACTTGGGAGGCGGTAGCGGTTAAAATCGTCCGCTTTTCCAGGCTGTACGAGGACGTCGGCACAGGCGATCAACTGGGGGATTTCTGAGCGGTTGACGAATCCGAGATCGATGACGAACGATTCTGGATCGAAGTCGAAGGATTGGTTGAAGCTTGGATCGATGGGCCCTGTTTTGACTAATTTAGTGCGATAACCTGCGTCATTGAGGATTTTTATGGCACGGTAGAGCGAGCGGATGTCTTCGCGGTTGCTGCTCGTTACACCTCCTGGGTAGACGATCAGGTGTTCGTTTGGAGATATTTTTAGAGCGTCGCGTTTGTTGTGTGAATCAAAGTCTTTTGAAAACGCGTTGGGGTCTAAGCCGGGGAGTAGCTCTCGTTGAGGGCAGCGATTTGAGGTGAATTCAAAGAGGTCTTCGATGATGGCAGTTGTGCCGTCGGCGAGGGCGAGGAATGGGCGCCAGTGGCGTGGGTGAGAAAGGGCACTAATCCATTCGGTAAATCCAGGAGGGAGCTCGGAGTTGTAGAGCTCGTTTATGGGGGTGCCGTAGTAGCTCTCTGTTATGTGCTCTTCGTTGTCTTCTAGGTGAACGATGACCTTTGTTTTGTGGAGCTGACAGTAGTTTTGGACGAATAGGCGAGTATACTCTCTGGGAGTCCAGGCGTGGAGGATGTCTGCGGGTTGGCCGTTGGGGAAGTGGTCTGGAGTATTGAGAACTTCGCTGTATTCGGCGGCTTGGAAGTGGCATTGGTCGAGGACATGGATGCTCTCTTTATTGTTGGGAACCGCCACGATGCAATGGTGCCCCAAAGCACTCAACTCGTTCGCGAACGCTGCGATGTGGTTGAGGCTGTTTGAGGTAAAATCGCCGTAGTTTGCGAATAGAATGTTCACGCTTATGTGGTTAGATGGAAGCGGCTTAGGCGTCTATAGAATTCTCAGAATTTGGTAGATCATGCTTGGGTGTTATTTCGTTGGTTGAAAAATTGCGGTTGCTTCGGGTTTTGGAGCTTATTCTGGTTTGATTTTGTTAGAGGGTTTGTGGGGGGATGAGTTCTGTTCGCTAGCTTATCTTAGGTAGTGCTACTGGCTTCCCCTATGCCGTGGAAAAGGAAGCCCTGATTGAATGCTTCCAAGCTTTTAAGGGCTTGTGAGAAAGGGTTTTTAAGCTTTTTTTACGTTCAATGGAATTTAGCAGCAGAAACAATATGAACATCCAAGCGAAGGCCCTCGGCTTTTGCCTCCGTAGCGTAGCGTTCGTTTTTGGTACAGTTGCTTTAGTTTCTTCTCTTACAGCGGGTGTGGAGGGTGAGGCCTTCTGGGGATCTTTCGGTGAAGGTGCTGGTCGTGTTGAGTGTGCTGTCTTTAAGAGTGCGTCGACAAGTGAGATTGTAGGATATGACGCGGAAACGGAAACGGCGTTTTATTCAACTGATGTGAACTGGGATGCTGATGAGCATTTTGACTTTCAAGGAATCGCGATTCGTTCGAACGACGTGGTTTCGGCTCTCGGTAATGGAGCGTCGACACAGTTTTCCGCTGACGAAGACAGTGTCTTGCTCTTGTCGGGAACGATTGATGATGAGGGGTTAGCGTTTGAAACATTTGCCTCAGGTGCGGCGACTTATCACATTTTTGAACTTTTGGGACAGACGCGAGCGAGCTTGCGGATCGTTGAGGGATCTGAAGGAGAGTGCTTCGTTTTGTTTACTGATGATCGCGGAGTTGCTTATGGTGATTCGGTAGCGGCGTTGAATGAAGGCGGATTTGAGTTCGTTACTCCTTCCGGTGATGTTTTTAATATCGATTTTGGAACTGCATCTGACTCGGTGGTTGGTGCTTATGCTCTGGCGGATGGTCGCACAGGCCAGTTGTCGAGCGAAGTGAGTTCTGTTGACGGTGGCTTGGAAGTTTCTTCGGTAGAGTCGATTTGGATGGTTGATACCAGTATGGATCAACAAGAGAGCAGTTCGATGCACGTGATCCTCGAGGGTGAAGGGGTTAAGACAGTTCAATTGAATTCCACAGTGAACGCTTTCGGTTTCGATGGTTTGTCTGAAATTAAGGCAGTTGTAAGTAAGCTAGCTGAAAACGGGATTTTCGAAGAGGTATTGGTTTCCGAGGCATTTGAGACTGTCGCGGTTGATTCTTTGGAGGGCGTTAAGCTTTCCGGTAACATGGAGTTCGAGCTTGCAGCAGGAACTTATTTGGTTCGCCTCTCTGGTTTGTTGGGTAGTGAGAATGTTAGTGAGCTCGTACTTGGGTTTCCAAATTCTTCAGGACCTGCAATTATCAACGCGTCGACGCTCTATCTCGCCGGGCAAGTTGAAGACGGACGTTCTTTCGGATTTAGCCTAGGGGGCGAAGGGCATGCCAAAGCGATTATCCGCAATGTCGGTCCTTCATTGAGCCAGTTTGATTTACCTTCGAATACTTCTGATCCTCGCATGGCGATTTACAAGAATGCCTCGAAGTCCTGGAAGAATGACGACTGGAGCTTGACGGTTGCTCCTCATCAGTTGTCGGCTGAAATGTCCGCACTCGGAGCATTTGAGCTTGGAGCGGAGAGCAAGGATGCGGTTGTTGAATTGACTCTAGCGGCGGGAGATTACGAAGTCGTTCCTCAAGGAAACCAAAAGGAATCTGGTTTTGAGTCAGTAGAAGTTTACTTCCAGTAATCGATTGGAAGTAAACAGGTTATATGTGAACGAGCCTTTATGAGGCAGACGTTTTAGTAGTGGGGCGGTTTTTCGTCGTGTTGAAACTCTGAATTACCTTCACCGTCTTTGTTGGACTGATTGTCCTGAAGCTTTTTCATCTCTTTGACGAGGAGGTCCGTTGTCTTCTGTAGTCTGAGAATGACTTTATCCTGCTCTTCGATGTGTCGTTCCATGAAGGCCATTTTGGTTTCTAGTTCTTGTATATCTGAGGTGCTCATTGATAGAAAAATTGATTCGTACCTGTCTTATTTGTGATAGCGGTTATCGCTCATAAAGCTCTAGCGTAAAGCGCCGATAGTCTAAGAAGGCTTTGCTGGACTGTGTTCCAGTGAAATCGACTACTATCAATGGCTGACTCAGAATCGCAAGACTTCGAATTCGATATATCAGATTTGGATGTTGAGGAAATTTCCTCGAACGAACCTGAAGCGATAGCTGTACCTGAAGTAAGTGAGGTGACAGCGCGTGAGACCGAATTCGAGGAAGAGTCGAAGGCTCCGGATGAGATCAATGACGATTGGTCTATCGCCGATTTAGAGATTTCTTCGGATGCTGTGGCAGAGTCAGTTGGTGTTGAAGCAGACGTTTCTGATTCAGAGGTTGAAGTGCCGAACGTTGTTGAATCAAGTACTCCTAGTCCAGGTATTCAGGAGGTAGAAGAGAGCCCGAAGGCAGTTGCTTCTAATCCAGTGGCTAAGAAGCCCAAAAGAACTCTGAAGAAATCAGGATGGGGCGATTTGATGGATTCTGCAGAGGATTTGTTGGATGAGGTTGAGGAGCTTGATCTGAATGAGCAGCCCTTGGTGGACGAAGCTGAATTTCAGGCGGTCGTTGAACATATTCAAGAGGACCGTGCTCAAAGAGCTCGAAAACGTTCTGGCGATACGAGACGTCCGGCTCCTCCTTCGACTCAAATGACTGAGGATGAGGAATCCGATAAACTTCCGGGACAAGATGAAGTTGTATCCGAGTTGGAGGACAGTTTAGACGTGGTCACTTCGTTGGCGGAAGAAGCGATGGAGGCATTGGATGATGCGGGGATTGAAGAATTAGATGAAGAACCTGATGTCGTTTCCGATGGCATTGAGGATTTTAGTTCTGACGATGACGTTGATGTGGTTTCGGATTCCGTTGAGGATTCCGACTCTGAGGAGGACGTTGCGGCT
>CAWVWU010000204.1:0-6257 GCA_963933925.1 uncultured Puniceicoccaceae bacterium | reverse complement strand
CGACCTTGAAACGCTGGCTGGGACGAGAATCGCCACGCGTCAACCTGGTCGAAGTACCACTGGTATGAGATGGGAGTACTTCCGGTTACGGTCTGAGTTAACGTTAGACTAGGAGCCTCGATTTCTTCTGATTCTTCTGCTTCAGGATCTAGTCGAATCACTTTAAGTAGGTCAAAATCGCGATCTCTTTGAATTTGAGGCACTTGATTCTTCTGCTCAATGTAGACGTATGCTTTATTTGAATCTCTAAATTCGCCACTTGAAGGGTAGGTGGCTCGAAGCCAGTAGGTGTTCGTATCGAACATCGTAGTCGGGTTTAGTTCGAGAACGGAATTGGTGGCACCAAGAATTGGGGTATTGGAATAATTGTACCATTGAAAAGTCATTGCTTCAGAACCAGCGGGATCGGGGTCTAGAATAATTGATTCGCCTTCAATTATTCCCGTTCTTTCCGGAAGTTGTTTTTTGAAGTAGGGCGGTCCGTTTTCAACGGATATCTCTATTGGTTCGCTTACGGCCTCACCATTTTTGTTTGATGCTCGAAGGGTATAGGTTCCTTCATCTGCAAAGGTAATTGGACTGATAGTCAGGATTGGTTCATTGGTGGTTGCTATGAGTTTGGCGTTTTTGTACCAGTCGAACCGTTCGGGTGCATACTTTACAGAGAACCTTAATCTTGCTGTGCTTCCTTCTTTGTGTGAGTTGGCTCTGTAATAGTTTCTTTCAATCGATGGCGGTAATTTGTCGAATTTTATAAAAGCGAGTGAGTCTAAGGAGAATTCGATATCTGGGTTGTTGTATGGGGTGTTGCTGTCGAGGTACCACGTTATTCGGTGTTGTCCTGGTTCTGTTATGTCGAAGATGCTTTCGTTCCATTGAGACTCTACGTTGTAGAACCAGTTTTGTGAGTCTATTTTTATGTTCGGGCGTAATGTGTGCCTAACGCCATTGCCTTTTGTTTTGAAGCGTAGTTGGCCAGGCCCATCTACGAGGAGCCTGAGTTCGTGCCATGGACTATCTTTCTTTATTGAGCAACTAAGTGCGGATCCACCCTGTGCCGATTCGTCGGTACGTTCATACCAGCTATCCTTGTTGTGAGTAACTATCGTTTGGTCGGGAATATCTAAGATTGAGGCATAGTGAGGGTTGGGTGCGAATACTCGCAGTTCAAAATCGATGGAATCGGTTCCGTCCTTGTTTGAAGCGGTTAACGTGTAGGTGCCGGCGTCGTTTGCAGAGATGAATGGTAGCGTTAGGTCTAGGTTGTTCTCACCTGAAATGATCGTATCCTTATAGTACCACTGATATGAGGTTTGTGCGAAATCGTTCTGGTTGAGGACACGTAGAGTGAAGCCCCCACCATAATCGACATATTCTAACACGTTTGATTTTGGATACAAATAGGGTGGGGTTGGGACGTCTACCATCTCAAGTCCAGCCTTAAGGTCTGGGATTGTTCCGGATCGAGTGGAGTCTTTAAGAAAGTCCGAAGGGCGGCCTGAACTTACCAAGCGGCTAAATTGTTTTCTAGGGGGATCATTTGGGTACTCGGCTAAATAGAGAGCGAGTACACCTGAGACAAATGGAGTGGCCATAGAGGTACCACTGATCGAGGCGTAGCTGTTTGTGGAGTTTATCCATGTTGAAAAAATTTCGGATCCGGGTGCTGCTAGTCGAACCGTTTGTGGACCGTAGTTGCTGAATGGGGAAAGATTGCCATCTTCTTTTATGGAGGCAACGGAGATTATGGATGGAACAAGGTAGTTAGCGGGATAGAGTCCTATCCCGGCATCGTTGTTGCTCGAATCGTTTCCTGCTGCCGTAACGAAGAGGACGTCAGCTTCGTCTGATTTGGCAATCGCAGTTCTTAATGTTTCGGAATACTCGGAACTCCCCCAGCTTGCATTTATTATTTGGGCACCATTGTTAACGGCATATTCGATACTTTTGATCGCGTCAGAAAGGGTGCCAGCTCCTCTGCCGGATAGGAATTTGATATTCATGAGTTGTACGTCCCAGCAGACTCCGGAAACTCCTATATTGTTGTTTCCCTTCGCACCGATAATTCCTGCGATGTGTGTGCCATGTCCGGAGTCATCTTCGGGAGCTCCGTCCGCGAAAAGGTTGAGTCCATAATAGTCGTCGACGTAGCCATTGCCGTCGTCATCTTTGTTGTTATCTGGAATTTCTGCTGAGTTCTTCCAGATATTTGACTTCAGGTCTTTGTGAGTTGTGTTCACTCCAGTGTCGATTATCGCAACTTTTATCGATGAGGCATCGTTGCGTCGTTCCCATCCATTTGGAGCATTTATAGTCTTTAAGCCCCACTGAAGGTTTTCTTTGTACTTTGGATCGTTGGGATGTATATCGCTAGCGAAGTATATGATATCTGTTTCGGCATGGATGCCAGGGGCTTCTAAAGCCAGCCAATCTAGGACTTGGTCGACAGAGTCGATTGTTGGAGACGGGGTTTCAAGAATAAGACTATCAGTAAAGTCGATACTTCGTACAATTCGCCAGTCGAGAGAATCTTCTAGATTGGCAAGTTGATGCTTCGATAGTGCTGTTGATGAGATTATTATTCTATGTGCTGCTCGTGCTCTTAGGAAGGAGATATTAGTGTGCGAAGAGCTTTTTGATTCAATGGTTTCAACGACAACGGGGAACGGAAAATCCTCGGTTAGGAGCATCTGTTTCTGTATCTGAATATCAGTTGAATCTTTGTATGGTTTCTTATTTTCTTCTAGGACCTGAGCCGTGTTTTTCCAATATTGAACTGTAGTCGGTATACTTAATTCGTTAGACGTCTGGGAGGTCGTATCGTTTCTATGAAAAGGGGGCAGAGAAGTCTGAATAGACTCAGCGTTTTTCTCGATAGGCGTGTTATGTCGTACTTCTTTAGTTTGGGCTGGGAAGGTGTCCGAGGTTGCTTTCCTGTTTACCTGAATGAAAAAGACTAAAGCCGTTGCTAGGAAGAGGGGGAGGAAGAGGAACTTTTTTGACATACGATTCGACTGTATTATCTCGGTGGATTATTGATAGGGTAGACGAATCTGATATTCTAAGTGTAAAGTCGATGTGTTTTGTGAACAACCTATTAGGTGTTTCCCTTGTTTGTCCGTTTTCTACCCGTGTAAGTCAGTTGGTTTTGGAGTATGCCGGCGGGATTATGTCGAAGTGGTGTCTGGTGGCTATTATTATACGGAAGGGGAACACGCCCTAGAAAGCTGGCATGGCGTTAGCTAAAAGGGAGGGGCTTCGATTGTTTATTGAAACTTATTCGTTCTGGGGTGAGTATAACGATCTGAGGAAGAATTTCTTTGGGGAGATATCTTATGAATATGGATAATTTTTTTAGGCGGGCACTGATTAGTGCAGTGGGAGTCGTTGTGGGGAGTTCGTTGTCGGATGGAATCCACTATGATGATTGGATGAGTTTGTTGTGGGCGGTACTTTTGCTGTCGTTCTTTACAGCTGTACTGAGGCCGTTGTTGATCTTGGTTGCCTTGCCGTTCGTGGTACTGACTTTGGGATTCGGGCTATTGGTTATTAACGCGTTCTTGTACCTTTGGGTGGGGGATTTGTTGAATGGGTTTGCGGTGGACGGGTTTGGATCGGCGTTTTTTGGGGCATTCGTTATCACGGTGTTAAATCTGATTTTTGCTCGTTGGATCGGTAATAGTGATCTGCCAGGTCGGGCAGGTGGCACGGTCAAGCGTGACAAAACGACACAGGTTAAGGCTAAGGATGATGTAATTGATATCTAAAGAATCGATTTTTGTGGGATTGATTTGAGAGTGCTGACGGTGCTTTTTCGCGAATAGGATGGTGTCTCTGCGTTAAATCGGGGGTGATTTCTGGCTGAATGTCCTAGACAAGTACGCCTTCCGCTAATATCGGGTAGGGGAATTTTTAATCACGTTCATACATGTCTGACACGAAATACGATCTCATTGTAATTGGCGGCGGCCCTGGCGGGTACGCAGCTGCAATTCGAGCTGGGCAGCTCGGCAAAAAGGTAGCTTGCGTAGAAATGGAACGCGCGGGCGGTACCTGTCTTAACTGGGGCTGTATCCCAAGTAAGGCTTTGTTGAAGAGTGCTGAGCTCTATACGTCGATGACGAAGAAGGCGGGCGATTTCGGGCTTTCTGCAGAAGGCGTCTCCTTTGATTTTGGCAAGATCATTAAGCGCTCCCGTGGAGTTGCGGATCAGATGGCCAAGGGAATCGAATTTTTGTTCAAGAAGAACAAGGTCGACTATATCGTTGGTAAGGCGTCGGTTTTGGCTCCTGGCATGGTTGAAATGACCGATGGAGATAAGAAGGGCACGATTCTCAAGTCAGAGAATATACTGGTTGCGACTGGTTGTAAGGCACGTCGTTTGCCTGATCTCGAAGTTGATGGAAAGCGTGTGATGACGTCTCGTGAGGCACTTGTCATGAAGGAGCAGCCAAAGACGGTTGCGATCGTTGGTTCTGGTGCGATCGGCGTGGAGTTTGCTTACTTCTTGAATTCGTTCGGGTCCGAAGTGACTGTTTTGGAGATTTTGCCTCAGATCATACCTGTTGAGGACGAGGAAGTGGCGACTGTTCTTGAGCGTGCTTTTAAGAAGCAGGGAATTAAGATAGCGAAGGGGATTGCGGATCTTAAGATCGAGGCGACTAAGGATTCGGTTAAGATAGCATATACAGACAAGGGTAAAAAGAAGACCTTGGAAGTGGATGCGTTGATTCAAGCAATCGGTGTCGTGGCGAATCTTGAAGGAACGATTTCTCCGAAGGTGAGCGTTAAGACGGACCGCGGTTATCTGGTTGTTGATGATAACTACGAAACCAATGTGAAGGGTATCTTTGGGGCGGGTGATATTATTGGCCCGCCGACCTTGGCTCACGTTGCGACTTACGAAGCGATCCAGGCGGTTAACGGAATGTTTGGTCACAGCAAGCCCAAGCGCGTTAAGATTTTCCCAGGGTGCACTTATTGCCAGCCACAGGTTGCGAGCACCGGGGTAACTGAAAAGAAGGCGAAGGAATTGGGTCTCGATTATAAGATCGGAAAATTCCCGTTTGTGGCTTCAGGCAAGGCGGTTGCGAGTAATGCTTCTGATGGGTTTGTGAAGTTGCTCAGCGATGCGAAGACCGGTGAAATTATCGGAGCTCATATCATTGGTGCTGATGCAACCGAGTTGATTACTGAGTATTGCTTGGCGATGGAAATGGAAGGTACCATTGATGAAATTCATGGTACGATCCACGCGCATCCGACTTTGAGTGAAGCCTTGGCGGAAGCCGCGGCAGCGACTCATAACGAAGCGATTCATATCTAGTAGTCCTGTCGAATTTTAATTTTTATGGCTAAGGCGAGGAGATGTGTCTCCTCGCCTTATTTATGTCTGGACATCGATATCTGCAATGGAGAGGTTGGCGTCCTTTTCAATGTCCTCGTAGTTCAATGGATAGAGCTCCAGTTTCCGAAGCTGGCAATCCGGGTTCGAATCCCGGCGAGGGCACCAGATTTGAATGGTAGCCTGTGTTGATTATCAATGACTTGCGGGTTATTATGAGAATTGATCTGGTCTTTATTGGCAGTTATTGACAGTTTTGGCTTGTAGAAATGCACTATTTGAACATTCTTTGCATATGCCTGCAAAGAAAACTAGTGGTCTTAAGACGATAGAGTTTCCAAAGGATTCGGGGATTCTGATTAAAGAGGTGTTGAACGTTTCAAAGGGTGACGTTTTTGGCGGCTCTTATGAGGTTCTAATCTCTGCCAGTGTGAGAGGACGAGGCAAAGGGGGGAGGATTCGCAAGCGTTTCAAGGAGTTGAAGGCTGCTAAGGCTTTCGCTAGCGAGCAATTTCAAGGAATGGGTGAGCGAGGAAGGGCGTTCTTTCGCTTAGACTCGCAAAGGCAAAATGACATTGCAGCGTTAGTTCCAGCACTTGACGGAGCAGGGGAGAGTATGGATGACCTAAAGACCTTTATTTTGAGTCTGAAGGGAAATAGGCTCTCGCTTTCTGAATTGTCAGAAGGACTCCAGCAATTGAAGGCGAATAAATTGGCTCTTAGAAGGGCAGTGGAATTCGGCGTTGAGCATTTGGTGAGAGAGAAAGAAGATTGTACATTTCACGACGTTACTGAGGAATTGATAAGCCTTAAGGAGGAGCGTGTTTCAATGGGGGATCTTAGGGCAGTGAGTCTTGAGGACTTTTCCTATAGAGCTCGGAAAATGAGTAAGGGATTTGGTGATGTCACTCTT